>NZ_JBEXIJ010000021.1:0-111032 GCF_040608495.1 Micromonospora sp. NPDC005174
ACTCTCGGGGGTAGGGCTTGGGCACAGCGACATCCTTCCAGCTCGCCCACAGGGCAAGCCATCTCAGATGTCACCTATCGGTGCAGCAGACCCGTTCTCCTCAACGGCATCCCGGTTCCGATATCTCACCGAGATCCTTCGAAGATCTTCCGGCAGGTGCTCAGAGATCATCTTGGCAAGCCGCTCAACGTCGTCGCGGTAGAGGACCACGCCGTCGACCCACGCGACTGAGTCCTTGCCTGCTGGTACGGCCATCAGATTCCTGTCAACTACGTCCGGTCCCATTTGGACCGCGCATTTCCAGTCTATGGCTGCCGTGACTAGCGAGCGGGACCCGGACTGCGGCGAAGCCGCTAGGCTGCGTCTCGAAGTAGGTTACGGTGTGTCAGTGATCGATAGATCGCGAGGTCTCCGGCACAGGGTTCATCGAGGAAGACGAACCCGCCGCCCGGAGACCTGTCGGGTTTGCGACAGGAAGCGGGACGGCCGGCACCGTCCTACCAATACGTACACTGTGGCGCGTGAGCGAGAAACTGAGACCCGGCTCAATTAGCGCGATAGCGACAATGCCGTCGGCCCGTTTGAATTTGGCCGACCTTGAATTTGTCGCGGATGCCGTGAGCGATCTGCGCCGAATTGCCCTAGCCTGGTCTAGTCGGGAGACGTACACGGTAACGGCTTCGAACCCCTCCGCGCAAAGCCCTTCGATTAGGGTCGTCCGTAACTTTGAGGCGAACTCCATTGCAGATTTTGCGATGCATGCGCCGCGGGGAAAGATTTACATCATGGAGGCGCGTTTTGAATCGTCTGAGGGCGCGGCCGTTTTAACGCTGGGCAAGGATCGCGAACTTGACCGCAATCTGCTGCTGAGTTTCGAGGGGATCGGTGAGGCTGTTCCCTCTTGGTTCGATGAAATCGTCAAAGAGATCGTTTCAGCGAAATTGATGAACGCTGGCATGCGCGTGATCTATCTGGTCATGCTGACTTGGGTGCCGGTGCTCTTACCCCCGATCGCCGCGTCGTGGGCTATCGCCTCTGGACGTTGGCAGCTAGGAGTTCCGGCACTGCTGTTCTTGTATATAGCAGGGTTCGCCTGGTTCGTGTATGCGATTTTTGCCCCGACGATCGTTCGCTTCATCCGCGCAAGCAGCTTGCGAGTGACTCCTCTCTTCGGCGCTGTCCCGCAGCCAGTCGCCCTTCCCTCTCCTTCTCGACTTGTCCCGATGTACTTTCGAGAGCTGCGGCAGGAGGCAAGAGTCGCTTTGAAGGCAGGTTGGCTGACGTTCAGACAGAGTGATCATCAGTTCAACGCCGTCCTGATCTCGGCAATGGCGCTGATTGTCGCAACACTGGCTTTGCTTCTTGATTTTTTCAAATAGGCAGCCACGGGCCGCCTGGGTAGGGGGACACGCCGGCCGATGCGGTCGAACGGTACAGCAGCGAAGTACAGCAACCGACCACACCGAGCGGAACCATGGCGACCACCATCAGACCATGGACCAGCGTTGTGACCCAAATGGGACCAAGTTGACGATCACTGGGGGTCAAGGGGGTCGTCGGTTCGAATCCGGCCGTCCCGACTCAGGTGAGGGGCCATCTCCGAAGATCGAGATGGTTCCTTTGTCGTACCTCAACTGCCGATCATTTACTCGCATCCCCGGCAATGCTTTGTGCGGGATTACGCGCGCGGAGAAGATCAATCAGCTCCGGAACGGTTATCGGAGACTGGCCGGTGTCCGAGGAGTTTGACTGTTCAGGTGTACTAAAAATGCTTTTGCCTAACGTCGTCAGCAGTTCTTGGCGGTTCTCAAGGTCGAGAGAATCTGCGAACGCTCGTACGGTTTTCAACTTGACCGCCACAAGCCCCAATGCCGCTTGCGCATCCCGGTGAAACCGCGATTGGCGTGACGAATGAATTGCAAATATGAGCAAGGGGATAGCTATCGTGATCCTCGTCGTCTCTTGCGCTGTCCAGTTCGCCTGGGGGGTTTGGGAGATCAGAAATGAGGCGAGCGCGACGGACGCGACGATGGACGTGCCGAACAGGACATTCCAGTGCAGGTAGCGCCGACCTTCGCGGGCTGCCCCTTCCTGGTAGTGTGCAGCAAGCTCGCTCTGCGCGACATCTCCGGCCGCCTCCTGGACGTCTCCAGCTATACGGCGCACTTCCCGGGCAGTCTCTGATAGCTCCGACCGCGTCAGGAGAAGGTCGAGATCTTCAATTCCATGCAGAATCTTCTCTCGCTCGAATTCCGCAGCCCTCCGACTAAATTCGAAATGCTGCGTGAAGTCGATGCTGCACTGCACGGCCGTCGCTGCAATCTTGGATATCGCCAAAATCGAGGATACAACCTCATGCATTGTTCCATAGAGAGCAAGCGTTTCGGTCGAGTGAATTGCTTTGTCGAGGCGCGCCAGCTCGTTATGTGCTTCGATTGACTCTTCATCGTCCTCGAAGACTCTTTTAATGGAGATGCGCAGTTTTGCTACATGATTACAGATCTTATCGGTAGCGTCGGAAGCAATGTTCCGATTTATTGAGACGGCGTCGGCTAGTCGTTCCAGCCCGTCCTCAAGCAACTCCTCGATGGGTACGAGACTGTCGGGCCCCGTCGAAGCAAGATTGTCGGAGCGTGTCTCAGTGACAAGATCCTCTGGCGTCTCGGTCACGCCTAGATGCTTGCACAGGCAGTCCAGTCCCTGGTCTTGCGACATGTCCGAGCCTCAGGTGATTGCACCTGCCCGCCATGGAGCGCCGCCGACGGGCGGGCGCGGGTACAGCAGCGATGTACAGCAACCGATGACACCGTGCCGAACCATGGCGACCACTAGCGGACCGTTGACCAGCGGGTCGAGCTGAACCACATCGCGTTGCCGATCTTTGGGGGTCAAAGGGCCGGCGGTTCGAATTCACCTGTCTCGACGCAGGCCAGAGGGGAAGTCGGAATCATGGCCGGCGACTTCGCTCTAAGCGATGTAGGCCGATGGCGGGAGTTCCATCCTGGCAAAATGTTCGCCCCTGATCCGATAGGGTTGCTGCCCCGGAGGGGCGGCCGCCGGTCGGCGTCCGGCGGCCGCCCCACGTCCGGTCAGCTGGCGTACACCTCCAGTGCCGCCAACTGCCCGGCCGGCCAGCCGGTGTTACCGGTAACGGTGATCCGCACATAACGAGCCTGCGCGGCCCCGAACGTCAACGTCACCGAGTTGCCCGTCGACGGGTCGAAGGTCCGCCCCGCCGCCCCAACCAGCGTCCCGAAGCTCGAACCGTCCGTGCTGCCCGTGACGGCAATCGTCTGCGTCCGAGCACCCCAGGCCGATGACGGCGGCAGCTTCAGCACCACCCGCCCGACCGTGCGGGCAGCGCCCAGGTCGACCTGCACCCACTGGGGGAAGGCGTTGTTGGCGCTCTCCCAGTAGCTGTTGGCGTCGCCGTCGACCACGTTGCCCGAGCCGTAGCTCTGCACGTGGCTGCTCTCCGAGGTGGACCGGCCGCGGGCGAGGTCCGAGTTGGTGGCGGCGTCGGTGGTCACCGTGACGGCGTTCGACGCGGACGAGGTGTTGCCGGCCGCGTCGCGTGCGACGACGGTGAAGGTGTACGAGGTGGACGCAGCCAGCCACTCACGGTCGCGGTGGTGCCCGTGACCGTGGCGACGACCGTGCCGCCCTGGCGCACCTGGTAACTCGATATGCTTCCGCGCCCGATACCTCTACGGCGATCCGACGACCAGCGATTGAGTCTTTTCTCTGGTGTGGATGGCCCGTGACCAACTAGACCGGCTGCCGATGTACACGTCGATGCGACTCAGGGTCGACCACGGATGCAGCGACTTTCGGTCCATTACGTCGGCTGAGCTGACAGTCGACGCTGAGTCCTGCCGATGGCATCTCGGAGCATCGGCTCAGCTCTCAGCCGGAACCGCGTCACGACATCGTCCGGCCCATAGCGCTGCCGAATCTCCGCCAACCTCTCATCGACGGTGAGGTCCTGGCCGTCCGGGCCAGTCGTCATGTCCGCGTGCCAGAGTGCATCCGAGGTCGCCGTCTCCTCGCGCGGGAACTCATCGGCTAGGGCCTGTCCCAGACCGCGCTCGTCTGCTTCGTGGACAGCGCAGGAGTGGTGGGCGACCAATGCAGCGACACGGTCTCCGAAGCCATGACTCCGAAGCCATCGCGCACCGTCAAGCGCGTGGGAACCCGTGTCGGCGACGTCGGGGGCATACCCGATGTCGTGCAGCCAAGCAGCCGCCGTCAGCAACTCCGCATCATCTCCGACCAGGCGTGCAAGCCCTTCCGCCTTCGCCGCCACTGCCTTCACATGAAGCCAGCGACGGGGTAGGGCATCTTGCAGATGACGCTGCGAAGTTGTCTCGGCTAACCCGGAGGACAGACTCACGCGGGAAGTCTAGAACCCTGGCCGGCGCCCCTGACGCCCTCGAAACGCCCTGATACGAAGGTGCGGCGGCCTACTCAGTACGAGATCAAGATGGGTGATCGTGCGACCTGCCAGAGTCGGCTCTTGACAGCGGAAGCGCCTCGACATCTCTCACCACTCCCTCGCCGTCCGTCGACCTATTGCGGAATAAATGCGGACTGCCACGTCAGGGCCGAGGCGACGCGCAGCCGATGTCATGTCGACCGGCGAGCGTACCCAAGAACCGCGTGAAGCCAGTGATCGAAGTACCGGTCCAACGCCGCGTCGTCCGCGAGGTCCAGAGCAAGCCATTCTTGAGCCGCACGAACCATCTCTAGGCTCGCCTTCTCCTCTTCCTCTGGCTTGAGTTCCACCCAGTCAGTGAACGCCGCCCACTGGAGGTACAGACTCATCCTCAGCGCGTCGTCGAGCTCCGGAGGCCCCACCTCCTCCCAGAGGTCGGCTGCCGCCTCGTAGGCGCGGTCCGCAACGAGGATCCGTTGGAACAAGCGGTTGACCTCGTCCAAGTCAAGCTCGGTGCCTTCGATGTAGCTGCTGGTCACGCTAGGAGCCTTTCACCTGACCCCCACATTGCAAAGATCATGCGGTCTATCGACGGGCGTCGGCTGTTGCGGCTGACCTGCACGGTCTGTCGGCTGCTCCCGCTCCCGCTCCCGTTCGTCGGCCGGCGTGGCTGTACGAGTGGCTATCCAGCCGTCGTCCCGGCTTCTCATACTCGACCGGTGATTGCTGCGGATCTTCCGGCCCGGTTCAGGCCTGGAATCGCCTCCTGAGGGAACCTGGCGCGTTGACAGTTCGTGCCCGCTGGCGCCAGCTAGGGAGAGTCGTTACTGGCCCGTCGATGGCCCGGCCGACGCTTCCTCGGCGGCCGGTCGGAGACGGTCCCACTGCACATCGAAACAGATCAGACCTCGGTCCGCGGCCATCCTCGCTGCCTCGGCAGACACCCCCTCACACATGCTGTAGCGCATGCCGAAGTAGATGATCGGTCCCGAGGCGTTATTGATCATCGGGCCGTCCGACCAAGGACTCACGTCCTCTTCGTCTTCGGTCATGTCGATCCACCGATCAAGCAGCGCGTCGACGTAGGCCCGGATGCGAGGAGTCGGCGGCCTATCGTGGTCCGCGTCGATGTAGTCGTCGTAGAACTGGCTGAAGATGCGCCTGCCCTCGACATCGTCTGCGGGCTGCTCGCCCTCCCACACTGCAAGGTCGTAAGTCACGTGGGGAGTGTGCCAGTGATGGCGGATCTCCTGTTCAGCCGCGGCAGTCAACGCCTGATTGGCGACCTTGGCAGCGTCACGGCCCGATGCCGGCGAAGGTGCGCCATCAGCTGCTCGCATCCGGCGGCGCGGACCTGCTCGGGCGTCTGATAATCGCTGGTGGTCTCATCGCCAGGCGCTTGACGGGAGGGGCGGCCGCCGGTCGGCGTCCGGCGGCCGCCCCACGTCCGGTCAGCTCGCGTACACCTCAAGTGCCGCCAGTTGCCCGGCCGGCCAGCCGGTGTTACCGGTAACGGTGATCCGCACGTAGCGAGCCTGCGCGGCGCTGAACGTCAGCGACACCGAGTTGCCCGTCGAAGGATCGAACGTCCGCCCCGACGCCCCGACCAGCGTCCCGAAGCTCGAACCGTCCGTGCTGCCGGTAACGGCGACGGTCTGCGTCCGAGCACCCCAGGCCGACGACGGCGGCAGCTTCAGCACCACCCGCCCGACCGTGCGCGCAGCGCCCAGGTCGACCTGCACCCACTGGGGGAAGGCGTTGTTGGCGCTCTCCCAGTAGCTGTTGGCGTCGCCGTCGACCACGTTGCCCGACCCGTAGCTCTGCACGTGGCTGCTCTCCGAGGTGGACCGGCCGCGGGCCAGGTCCGAGTTGGTGGCGGCGTCGGTGGTCACCGTGACGGCGTTCGACGCGGACGAGGTGTTGCCGCCCGCGTCGCGGGCGACGACCGTGAAGGTGTACGAGGTGGACGCGCTGAGCCCGCTCACGGTGGCGGTGGTGCCCGTGACCGTGGCGACGACCTCGCCGCCCTGGCGTACCTGGTAGCCGGTGACGCCCTTGTCGTCGGTCGACGCCGTCCACGCCAGGGAGACGCTGCTCGACGTCTTGGCGGACACAGCGAGATTGCTCGGGGCGGTCGGCGGGTTGTCCGTGGTGCCGCTGGAGCCGTACACCTCGACCTTGGCGAGCTGGCCCGCCGGCCAGCCGGTGTTACCGGCGATGCTCAGCCGGACGTAGCGGGCCGTGGTGGTCGTGAGCGTGCGGCTGACGGTGTTGCCGGTCGCCGGGTCGAAGGCGAACGCCGAGGCCCCGGTTATGGTCGAGAAGGAGCTGCCGTCGACGCTGCCCTGCACGGTGATGGTCTGGGTACGCGCGCCCCAGCCGGCGGGGAGCCGCACCACGAGCCGGCTGACCTGCTGGCTGGCGCCCAGGTCGACCTGCCACCACTGCGGGAACGCGCCGCTGCCGCTCTCCCAGTAGCTGCCGGCGTCGGAGTCCACCGCGTTCGACGCCGTGAACGATCCGTTCTGGCTGCTGGCCGAGGCGGACCGGCCGGCCGCGAGGTCGCCGCTGGTCGGGGGCGGGGTGCCGACAGTCGGCGGGGTGGGGCGTGTGGCGGTGAGGGCGAGCTGGCCCTTGAGCATCCGGCCACCGTCGCCGGTGATGCGCAGGTAGTAGTCGGAGGAGCAGGCGACGCCGTCCTCGTCCAGGGCCCGGATGTTCGCGCCGGCCGGGGTGGTCGCCTGCGTCTCGGACGTCTTGGCGATCTGGTTGCCCTCGTTGTACTCGTCGAACATCGACACGTAGAGGCCCTGGGAGCCGAGCCGGACCATGTTGTAGATGTGCCGCCAGTAGAAGTCGCCGTGCTTGCGGTGCCCGCCGGCGAGGTCGCCGGGCATCACGCAGGGCAGATAGTCGATGCCGCGGGCCGCGCAGTCGGCCATGTCGCCGACGTTGACGTTGTTGTAGTACGAGTCCAGCTCCTCGACGGTCCTGGCCCGGTAGACCATCCACGGTGAGATCGCGTGGAACGCGTGGTAGACGTCGAGGAAGCCGGCGCGGGAGTCCTCGATCCCCTGCCGCCACCAGGTGGGCACGCCGCCGATGACGTAGCAGCCCTGCGCCTTGAACCAGTTGATGACCTCCAGGCAGGGCCCGGGGGTGAAGGGGCGACTCGGCTCGCTGAAGCCGAAGCCCCAGATGCAGACGACGGGCTTGCCGTTCTGGCGGGCGTACGCGCTGGACGCGGTGTGCGTCGACATCTTCGTCAGCCAGTCGGTCTTGATGTCGGACTGCATGGTGAGCCAGTCGGTGACGTCGTACATGATGTAGAACTTGCGGCTGTAACGCTCGGCCGCCGAGCGGACCTTGAGCGTCATGGCGTCGCGGGTCGGCCCCTCGTCGCCCGTCGGGTTGAAGCGTTGCAGGGCGGCGGTGTCGCAGCCGTACTCCTGCATCCAGCGGAAGTGGGTGTCCACGGTCTGCTGGTCGTAGGAGGAGAAGAGGGTGGCCGGCGACCCGTTGCCCAGGTTCGGGTACGCGGTGGGATAGCTGCGCGTGTACTCGCGCATGTCCGGCCAGGACACGATCGTGGTGTTGCTGGGCGAGGGCGGCTGGAACCGGTCGCGGCTCCAGTGCCACCAGCCGCCGATCGGCGCGGAGTCGCCGGGGGCGCTGAACCAGCCCTGGTAGCCGACAGTGACCTTGCCGACCACGTCCCCGGGAGGACTGGCGGCCTGGGCGGGGCTGGCGAGGAGCTTCGTGGTGGAGGCGGCGGCGAGGGCGGAGCCCGCCAACACGGACGTGACGAACCTGCGGCGGGTTACCGCCATGGGGACCACTCCTTCGGGACGGAAGGCATTGACGGCCATCGTGGCAGTTCCGAATGCGCTTCAGCAAGAGTGGGACTTATCGATGCAAAAATTCGTCAGGTTCCGGGAAGCAGCGCGAGCCTGTCATGTTTCGTGCCTTGAAAGTGCCGCTTGGATGTTTTGTACGTTTTATTCTTTTTTGATGGACATAGCAGCTCGTTGGTTGGTGACCGGAGCGCACGGCATGCTGGGTCGGGACATGGTCGACGCGCTCGCACACCACCCCGGCGCGTCCGTCACCGTCGCCGACCACGCCACGCTCGACGTCACCGATCCCGCGGCGGTCGCGCGCCTCGTGCCGGGCCACGACATCGTGGTCAACGCCGCCGGCTGGACGAATGTGGACGCCGCCGAGGAGGCCGAGGACGAGGCGACAGCCGTCAACGGCACGGCCGTGGGCCACCTGGCGCGGGCCTGCGCGGGCTCCGGGGCCTGCCTGCTGCACATCTCGACCGACTACGTCTTCGGCGGCGCCGCCCGCAGCCCCTACCAGGAGCACGAACCCACCGGTCCGGTTAACGCGTACGGCAGGAGCAAACTCGCCGGCGAAGAGGCGCTGCGGCAGTTCCTGCCCGAGCAGGGGTACATCGTCCGTACTGCCTGGCTGTACGGCGAACACGGGCGCAACTTCGTCGCCACCATGCTCGCCCAGGCCGCCGAGTCCCGCGTGGTGCGGGCGGTGGCGGACCACACCGGCCAGCCGACCTGGAGCCGGGCGCTGGCCCGGCAGTTGGTGGAGCTGGGCCAGGCGGCCCACGCCGGGGTGGCACCGCCGGGGATCTACCACGGCACCAGCACGGGCCACTCGACCTGGTACGACCTGACCCGTGCGCTGTTCGACCTTGCCGGGCTGGACCCGGAGCGGGTCCAGCCCGTGTCGCACACGATGTTTCCCCGCCCCGCGCAGCGTCCCGCCTACGGCGTGCTGGGGCACGGGCGGTGGCGGGTGGCCGGGGTGAGCCCGCAGGCGCCGTGGCGGGAGCAGCTCGAGGAAGCGTTGCGGACACCGGTGTTCGCCGCTCTCGCCGGGACCGCCCGCGCCCGCTCACCGCGCCTCGAGACGTCGGGGCGGTAACCGCACGGCGCGGGCGTCCCGACGCCTTACTGGGTCGCCGCCACCGGGTCGAGGTCGCGCGCCTGGGTGAGGACCCGGCCGCCGTGGCGACGACGGGCGTCCCGCACCGTCATCCGCACACCCTCGGTGAGGCCGACCTTCGGGTACCAGCCGAGCAGCTCACGGGCCTTGCGGATGTCGAGCGCCATGGCGCGTACCTCCCCCGGCCAGGGCAGCGGCTCGTAGCGGGGCGCGGCCTCCACGCCGCACGCGTCCCGGACGGCGTCGTACACCTCGTTGATGCTCGTCTGCCGCCCGGAGGCGATGTTGACCATCCCCGCCCCCGGGTGGTGCGAGGCGACGGCAACCGCCTCGGCGACGTCACTGACGTGGATGAAGTCACGGGTCTGCGCGCCGTCGTCGTAGATGACCACCTGCCGACCACGGACCAGGGCATCCGCCATGAGGGACACGACACCGCAGTCGCCGCCCTCCTGCCGGGGGCCGTAGACATTGCCCAAGACCATCGAGGTGTACGCCAGGCCGTGCTGCCGCCCGTACCAGTCGAGGTAGTGCGCGGCGGCGGCCTTGCTGATGCCGTACGGGCTGACCGGCGCGATCGCGTGGTCCTCACGGATCGGCAGCTCGTTGGCGGGGACCCCGCCGAAGATGGCGCTGCTGGCCGCATTGATGACCAGCCGTACCCCGCTGCGGACGCAGGCGTCGAGCACGTTGACGGTGCCGAACACGTTCACGTCGGCGTCGTACAGGGGTGAGCGGCGGGCCGCGGGAACGCTGGGCTGCGCGGCCAGGTGCACCACCACCTCGGGCTGCCACTGGTGCACGATCTCCAGCCCCTCTGGAGTGCGGATGTCGCCGGTCACCACGTCGGCCTCGGTCAGCCCGCCGTACGCGGCGTCGGCGAGGTTCTCCAACCGCCCGGTGGTGAAGTTGTCGAGGACGCGCACCTCGCTTCCCATCAGCATCATCCGGGCGACCACGTGGCTGCCGATGAAGCCGGCGCCGCCGACCACCAGAACGCGACGGGGCACCGGGATTGCCGACGGTTCGGGACCGACGGCGATGTCTGGCAGGACCATCTGGAACTCCTCGGTACGACAGGGCCGTCGGTCGGTGCCGACAACCCGGGCTCGGGCCATCAGCGCGGACCTAGAACGCCTGAAAGGGAACCTTTCACCACCCAGGTTGCCGTCATATAGCCATGCTCGTCCCCAGAATCCTTTTTTTGTCGTTTTGACCCTCTTGGGGTTTTTGTCCTTGAGACTTGCTCCCGGGGTGCTGGCTGGCATGCCCGCGAGTCCCTTACCGAGGAGGTCGACGCGTTGAGGAAGACCCGGGGTCCCATCGCTGCGGGCCACTCTCCGGCGTCGCTCCACCGCGCCGACGTCCCGACCGGTATCGGTGCGGTGTCGCGGTCACCGGCGGGAGTCCACCAGGTGTCCGTCCACCGCGCCGAGCGGCGCGAGCGGGCCCCGAGGCCGGATCAGAGCAGCCGGCGGGTACGCGTGGTCGTCATCGAGCCGAACGACGTCGCTGCCGTGCCCGACCGGCTCGACGAGGAGTTCGACGTCGCCGCCCGGCTGCCGATGCCGCCGCGCGCCGAGGACGTGGCGGCGGTCCTCACCCGTGTCCGCCCACGACTGCTGCTGCTCAAGCACTCCCTGGAGAGCGTCGACGAGCGCCTGATGACCAGTTGCCTGAGCGCCGGAGTCGAGATCCTGGTGTTGGCACGACCGGTCTACGGCCTGCTGCGCGCGCCGGCGATGGCCCGTTTCGGCGGGCTGCCCTGGATCCGCCTCGGCTCCGGCGCGGGCCGACCTCGGCACGAACGCCTCAAGCGGGCCTTCGACCTCGCCGTGATCCTGCTCAGCGCCGTCGTGGTGATCCCGCTGATCGCGGCGATCACCGCCGTGGTCTCGTTCACCGGTCCGCCGTTCTACCTCCAGGAGCGCGTCGGCGCGGGCGGCCGGCTGTTCCGGCTGGTCAAGTTCCGGACCATGCGGGTCGGCGCGGAACAGGCCACCGGACCCGTCCTCGCCCAGCCGGACGACGCCCGGATCACCCGGCTCGGACGCTGGCTACGACGCTCCCGTCTCGACGAGCTGCCCCAACTGTGGAACGTCGTACGCGGCGAGATGAGCCTCGTCGGCCCACGCCCCGAACGCCCGGAGTTCATCGCCGGCTTCGAACGCCTGCCGCACTACGACCTGCGGCACCTGATCCGTCCGGGGCTGACCGGCATCGCGCAGCTCACCGGCGGCTACGCGGCCACCGTGGAGGACAAACTCCGCTGCGACCTGCTCTACCTCAACTGCCGCTCGATGCGGGTCGACCTGGCCCTGCTGCTGCTGACCGTCGTCGAGCTGTTCCGGGGGTTCCCCCGTGGGTAGCGCCACCGACACGGTCGACACCCGGGTCACCCGCAACACGGCCAGCATGCTGGGCGCGCGGGTGGTCATGGCGGTGTCCGGGCTGGTCTCGGTGCCGGTCGTCTACCAGAGCCTCGGGTCCCGCGAATTCGGCGTCTGGATCGTGCTGGCCGGCCTGCTGGCCATGGCCGCACTGGTCGATCTCGGACTCGGCTCCGCGCTGGTGCGCGAGGTCGCCAAGGCCGTGAGCGCGGCGGACCGTGACCTGGTGCGCCGGCTACAGGGGCTGACGCTGGGCTGGGCCGCGCTGCTCGGACTGCTCACCGTGGGGGCGCTCGGCGTCTGCTGGCCGTGGCTCACCGGGCTGCTGCGGCTGGGCGACCTCGCCGACGAGGCCTGGCACGCCACGCTCTGGCTGGTCCTCGGCCTGGTGGCCGGTGCCGTCGAGCTGCCCTGGCGTGCCGTGCTCGAAGGCGGCCAGCGGTACGGGTCGCTCGCCGCGATCAGCGCCAGCACCGCCGTGCTCGGCGCCGCACTGGCAATCCTGGTGGTACGCCTCGGCGGCGGCCTGGCGGCGCTGGCCGCCTCCGCCGCCGCGACCGGCGCGATCCGTACGCTCCTGCTCGCCGGGGCCGCCCACCGGCAACGCCCGGACCTGTCGCCACGCTGGGGACGGCTGGGCCTGCCCGACGCACGCCGGATCGGCGGCTACGGCATGCGGGTGCAGGTGTCCGCCGGGGCCGGCATGGTCAACGTGGAACTCGACCGCCTCGTCCTCGCCGGGGTCTTCGGCCCCGCCGTCGCCGGCGACTTCGACCTGGGCAGCCGCCTGCTCAACCTGCTGCGCCTACCACCGAGTCTCGCCCTCGTCGTGCTGTTCCCGGCCGCTGTCGCCCGCTCGGTCAACCGCGGCGCCGGCATGTCGGACCGGTTCTACCTGGCGGCCACCCGATACCTGGCGCTGTTCCTCGCCCCGTCCGCCGCGGCCCTGATGGTCAGCGCCGACCCACTGGTCCGGCTCTGGCTGGGACACCAGGTCCCCTGGGCCACGGTGAACATCCTCGTGCTCACCCCCGCCTACGCCCTCAACCTGATCAGCGGGGCGACCACCATCATGGCCCGGGCCGAGGGCCGACCCGGGCTGGAGACGCGGTACGTGCTGCTCTCCGTCGTGCTCAATGTGGCCCTCACGGTGCCGCTGATCTGGCTCTGCGGGCCGCTGGGCGTACCCCTGTCGACAGCCCTGGCCGTGGTGCTCAGCACCGCGTACTTCCTGGTCTACTTCCACGCGGCGACGGCCCGGCGGCTGACGCCGCTGGTACGGGTGATCTGGCCGCCGATCGCCGTGGCGGTCGCGGCCGGACTGGTTGCCAGCGCGGCGAGCCGCTACCTGCCGGACGGCCCCGGGCGACTCGACGCCGCCCTCGCCGTCTCCAGCCGCGCGGGCCTGACCCTGCTCGTCGCCGCCGCGTTGCTGGCCGTCGGCGGACACCTCAGCGCGAGCGACCGGACGCGGCTGCGCCGGCTGTTGCGTGCTCCCTCGGCCGTCCTGGCCCCGACGGCAGGTGGCCCGCGATGAGCGTGGACCGCAGTACCGCCCGGTGCCTCGTCTGTGGGCCGCGGCAGGACCACCGACCCGAACTCGGTGGGCTGCTGCGCCGCTGCGCGGCCTGCGGGTTCGCCTGGACCGCGCAGGAGCAGGCCGAGGCGGACGGGCGCTACGACGAGGACTACTTCGCCGACGGCGGCTACGACGACTACTTCCGGGCCGGACCACGCCGGTTCGAGGCGGGCCGGCGGCTGCGGTGGCTGCTCTCGGCAACCCGACCCACCACCCTCATCGAAGCCGGCTGCGCCGGCGGCTACTTCCTCGAAGCCGCCCACCACGCCGGCATCAACGCCACCGGCATCGAAGTCAGCCGCGCCGCCGCCCAGTACGCCCGCGACCACCTCCATATGCCCGTCCGCCAGGGCTACTTCGAAACCATCGCACCCACCCTCACCGCCGACACCATCTGCGCCTTCCACGTCCTCGAACACGTCCAAGACCCCCGCGCCTTCCTGCACGCCGCCCACACCGCCCTCACCCCCGGCGGCTGGCTCGCCCTCGAAGTCCCCAACATCGCCTCCGCCGCCGCCCACCGACTCGGCACCGACTGGCCCGGCCTCCAGCCGCGCTACCACCGCTGGCACTTCACCCCCGCGACGCTGACCCGGCTCGTGACCGACGCCGGCTTCGAGGTGGTCCGGCAGGACACGGCGGTCTTCCGCTACTACATGCCGCTGCGCTACCGGCTGCGGCACGCGCGACACCTCCTACCCGCCGACCTGATCGGGCTCCGCTCACCGCGGCTGACCCATCCGCGCCTCGGCGACCTGCTCCGGGTGATCGCCCGGACGCCACAACACCGACGGAGTACCCGATGAAACTTGATGGGATCGAGCTGGTCCGGTGCCGGCTCTGCGGCCGCGCCGGCGGGCACTCGCCGACGCTCGGCGACCTGCTGTGGAGCTGCCCCGACTGCGGCTTCGTCTGGACGGCCGGCGACGCGCCGGACCCGGAGGAGTTGTACGACGAGGCGTACTACACCACCGACGGGTACCAGGAGTACTTCGCCTCGGCCGGTCAACGCCGGTTCGAGGCCGCCCGGCGGCTGCGGTGGCTGCTCTCGGCAACCCGACCCACCACCCTCATCGAAGCCGGCTGCGCCGGCGGCTACTTCCTCGAAGCCGCCCACCACGCCGGCATCAACGCCACCGGCATCGAAGTCAGCCACGCCGCCGCCCAGTACGCCCGCGACCACCTCCACATGCCCGTCCGCCAGGGCTACTTCGAAACCATCGCACCCACCCTCACCGCCGACACCATCTGCGCCTTCCACGTCCTCGAACACGTCCAAGACCCCCGCGCCTTCCTCCATGCCGCCCACACCGCCCTCACCCCCGGCGGCTGGCTCGCCCTCGAAGTCCCCAACATCGCCTCCGCCGCCGCCCACCGACTCGGCACCGACTGGCCCGCCATCGCTCCGGCGTACCACCGGTGGCACTTCACCCCGGACACGCTCACCCAGATGCTGGTGGAGACCGGTTTCCGGGTCATCTCCCACGACACGGTCTTCTCGCGGTTCTACTGGCGACCGGCTGCCCGACTGCGCAACGCACGGAACCTCCTGGTCGCCGACGTCGCCGCCAGCCGTTCACCCCGGGTGACGCACAGCCGGCTCGGCGACCTGCTGCGGATCTTCGCCCGTCGGGACGACCGGAGCGTGTCGTGATGGGCACCCCACTGCTGTCGGTCCTGCTGATCAGTTGGAACACGCGCGAGCAGACCCGGCAGTGCCTGGAGTCGCTGGCCGCGACCGCCCCCGCCGACCTGGACTACGAGGTGGTGGCCGTCGACAACGCCTCCTCCGACGGCTCGGCCGACATGCTCGCCGACCAACCTCGGGTCCGCCTGATCCGCAACAGCCACAACACCGGCTTCGCAGCCGCCGTGAACCAGGCGTACCGGCGGTCGACCGGGCAGTTGGTCCTGCTGCTCAACAGCGACATCCGGTTCCACCCGGGCGCGCTGTCCCGGATGGTCGACCATCTGCGGGAACGGCCGGACGTGGCCGGAGTCAGCCCGCTGTACCTCAACCCGGACGGCACATTCCAGCAGCACTACGTTCAGCAGCCCAGCTTCGCCGCCAGCATCGCGCTGGTCACCGCGCTGCGCCGCGTGCCCGGGTTCCGCCAGGCGCTGCACCGGTTCCAGATGCGCGGCGAGGACTTCAGCCGCCCCCGGCAACTCGCCTCCGGTAGCTGCATGCTGCTGCGCCGTTCGGTGCTCGGACGACAGACCATCTTCGACGAGACGTTCCCGGTCTACTGGAACGACGCCATCCTGGCCCGTCAGCTCCAGCAGGCCGGTCACCAACTGTGGATGCTCCCCGACGCGGTGGTGACCCACAGCCGAGGGGCGTCCTGCCGGCTGCTCGGGCCGGCCATCCGCTTCCGACACCTCCTGGGCAGCATGGTCGGCTACCTGCGGACGACCCAACCCCGGCACCGGATGGCGGTGTTCCAGGCCGTCCTGCTCGTCGACCACCTGGTCAAGCGGCTGTTCGGCCGACACGTCCAGCTGGGTATGGCCGACCTGCTCGCCGCCCTGCGCGGCGACGTCGGTCCGCTGCCCGACGGCGACACCCGCGACTGGGTGGTGCTGTTCAGCCGCAACCGCTGGTCGGTCGAACGACACCAGACCGAATTGGAGCAGCTGGCGACCGGGCAGCGGTTGCTCTTCGTCGACCCGCCGGGCCGTCGTCCCCGCTGGCGGTGCGAGATGACCCCGATCGGCTCGACGGCCTGGCGCGCCGTCGCGCCGACCGCGCTGCCGCTGGGTGACGCGTTGCCACCGGTGAACTGGATCAACCGCCGGATCGCGGCCGGCGCCCTGCGGCGCTGGCTGGACCGACAGGCCGGCGCTCGCCTGCTGCGGCTCGACGACGAGCGCGCCCGACCCGTGCTGGGCCGGCTCGGCGAGGACGAGGTGCTGCCCACCGTGGCACCCCGACCGATGCAGGGGTCGCGCCGTGGTTGAGAGCACGCTTCGCCCATCCGCGCCGACCGACGACTCCACGGTCACCGACGACCGGGACTGGGTGGTCGTCTTCAGCGGCACCCCGTGGGCCAACGGCGCCCACCGTCAGCACGCCCTGGCGCGCGAGCTGACCGTCGACCACCGGGTGCTCTTCGTCGATCCCGCCGGGCACCTCCCCCGCTGGCGGCTGCGCGTCCGCCAGGTGGCCGACGGCCTGTGGCAGTGCGCCGGGCCCGCGCTGCTGCCGCTCGGCCGGCACCTGCCGCCGGTCAACCGGATCAACCGCTGGTTCGCCGCGCTCCGGCTCCGCCGCTGGTTCCGCCGGCATGCCGATTCGGTACGACTGCTGTGGCTGGACGAGGACCTGGCCGCGCCGGTCGCCGCCCGACTGGACGCGTCCGCCGTGGTGTACGACGCCACCGACCTGGACTGGACGTTCACGAGACGCTGGAACCGTCGGCACCTGCGGCGGGCGTTGGACTCCGCCGTCGGCGCGGCCGACCTCGTCCTCGCCTCGTCCAGCGCGCTACCGGAACGGATGCCCGCCGTCGACCCCGCGCCCGTGGTGCTGGCCAACGGATGCGATCCGGAGCACTTCTCGCCGGACGGCCCCGTCGCGCCCTGGTTGACCGGGATGCGCCGGCCACTGATCGGTTACAGCGGGGCGGTCGACACCCGCGCCTTCGACGGGGACCTGGTCGCCGAGGTCGCCCGGGCGCACCCCGAGTGGACCTTCGTGCTGATCGGCCCGTCCACCCGTGCCGGCCGCGCCCCGCTGCTGCACCTGTCCAACGTGCACCTGGTGGACGCCGTCGGCTTCGCCGAGGTGCCGAACATCCTGCGCGCCTGCGACGTCACCGTCATCCCCTACCGGGTCGGCAGCCTCGTCGACTACGTGCACCCGAAGAAGTGCTACGAGTACCTGGCCCTCGGCAAGCCCGTCGTCGCGACACCGCTGCCCGCGCTGCGGGCACTGGCCGACGTCATCGCCCTCGCCGACGACGCGGAGGGCTTCGCCGCCGCCATCGACGCTGCGCTGGACGGTGCTGACGCCCCCGAGCAGGTGGCCCTACGTCGGGCGGTCGCCACCCGCAACAGCTGGTCGATCCGGGGTGTGCGGCTGCGCTCACTGCTGGCGGGGTTGCCGCGATGAGAGTGCCGATCGTCGCACCGACCGTGCTCCTCGGCGGCGCCGGGCTCGGTGCCCTGGTCACCGTGGTCACCCTGCTGCCCGGGCCGGTCGGACTGGCCGCCGCCGCCGGCGTACTCGCCTGTGGCGTCTTCCTGCTCTGGCCCTGGGCGGTGCTGCCGGTCGGCATCATCGGCGGCGCCGTGATCGGTGCCGTGCTCAGCGGCGGCGACGTCCGGGGATTCATCGCGGTGAAGGTGCTGCTGCTGGCCGCCGGCGGTGCCGCGCTGGCCGTGCGGCACTGGCTGCGGGTGGAGGGGCCGACTCGGCGTACCCCCGCCGACCTGGGCATGCTGACCCTCATCGGGTTGACCGTCGTGGCCGCGGTCTACGGCCTGGCCGTCGGCAACCGCTCCGGGGAGGTGCTGGTCGCCGCGTACCAGATGGCCACGATCCCGGTGTACTTCTTCGTCGCGACCCACACCCTGACCACGGCCCGGCGGATCCTGGCGGCCGGGGTCCTGTACGTGGTGCTGGCGGGCACCTTCACCGCCCTCTCGGTCACCACGCCGGGACGGCACGGCGGACTCATCACCCTGATGGCGGTCCCGCCGCTGATCTGGGCCGCCGGTCGACTGCGCGGGTGGCGCCGCAACGGCGTCCTCCTGCTCGCCGGGTTCTTCGCCGTCGACGTCCTGCTGGCGTCGTACCGGGGAATCTGGCTCGCCGCCGCGCTGGCCCTGCTGGTCATGCTGGTCCGTGGTGGTCGGGCCGTCCGCACCGGCCTGGCCGCGACCGCCGCCGCCGCGGTCGCGGTGGCGGCGGTCCTCGCCCTGCAACCGGGGGTACGGGATCGGGCCGGCGAGATCGCCAAGGGCCTGGCGCAGTCGGCCGGCTACCGGGGTGCGGAGTCGTCGGTGGGCCTGGGTGTCTTCGCCGACCAGCCGCTGGTCGGCGCCGGCCTCGGCCAGAGCACGCCGGGCGTCTACCTGTCGGGCTTCACCCTCACCGACGTCGGGCCGGTCTACCACGCCTTCTACGTCACGGTACTGGCGAACCTCGGACTGGTCGGCCTCCTGCTCGTGCTCTGGCCGATCCTGCGCAGCATCCGCGTCGGCCTGCGCAGCCGGGACGGGATCACCCTGCCGTTCGCGGCGCTGTCCTGCGGCTTCCTGGCCGCCGCGGTCTTCGCGGCGCCGACCGACGGGCACTGGGAACTGGGCCTGTTGCCGGCACTGACCCTGCTTGCCGCACAACGGGACGGTGCGCCGCTCCGACGATTCGCGGGAGCGCCGCTCCTGCACCGTCCGCTGCACCGGACGGGAGTCACGGTATGAGTAACGCCGACGCCACCGCCGTCGTGGTGACCCACAACTCGGAGCGGCAGATCGTCGCCGCCCTGACCGCGCTGCGGCAGGAGGGACTGCCGGTACGACTGGTGGACAACGCCTCCACCGACGGCACGGTCGCGCTCGTCCGACACCGTTTCCCGGAGGTGACGGTCCTCGCCAGCACCACCAACACCGGCTTCGCCAGCGCGGTGAACCGGGCCGCTGCCGGGATCGACACCGACGTCGTACTCCTGGTCAACCCGGACTGCGTGGTCACCCCCGGCATGGCCGCGGAGCTGGTCCGGGTCATCAGGAGTCGACAGTCGGTGGGCATCGCGGGACCACGGCTCGTCGACGCGCACGGCCGGATCGCGATCAGCGCGCACCGGTTCGAGTCCCTCGGCACGGTGCTGGCCAGCCGTTTCGGTGGCTCGCTGGCGCCGGTCGCGCTGCGCCGGCTGCTCAGCGGCCGGCAGCGCCGGGCCGCCTACGACGCCTGCGTACGGGGAGCGCAGCCGGTGGCGGTGGACTGGGTCTCCGGGGCCTGCCTGGCGGTACGCACCGACCTGTTCGAGGCGGTCGGCGGGCTCGACGAGGGCTACTTCCTGTACTACGAGGACGAGGAGCTGTGCCTCCAGGCCGCCCGGCGCGGCGCCGAGGTGCTGTACGTGCCGTCGGTGACCGCCCTGCACACCGGTGGCGCGAGCAGCTCCGATCCGGCCTGGATCTGGCCCCACCTGTACCGCAGCATGCTGCGGTACTTCGCCCGGCACCGAGCCGGCACCCTGCACGCCGTACGCGGTGTCGTGCTGCTGCGCGCCCTGATCGGTATCGGCCTGGCCGGTGTGCGGATGCCCCTGCAACCCCGAGCCGGGACGGCGCGGTTGCGGGCCTGGACCCGCATCGGCCGGATCGCGGTCACCCGAGGAGAGACGAGAGGAGGAGCGTGATGCACGTCCTGATCACGGTGGCCGGCAAGCGCACCGAACACTGGACGGACCTGTTCGACGTGCTGTGTGAACAGCCCGACGTCACCCTGACCGTACTCGCCGCGGACGTGTCTCCGGTGACACGACGCGAGCTGGCCCGGCTCAGTGCGCGACACCGCCGACTGCGGTACCACGTCGTCCCGCACCTGCTCGGCGAGTCGCTGACCGGACACATGGCCTCGGTGCTGTTCCGTGTCCCCGGCGGCCACGACGTGACCACTACCCGCCCCGACATCCTGCATGTCATCGGCGAGGCGGCCTACCTCACCACCTGGCAGGCCCTGCGGCTGCGTCAACGCTGCTGGGCCGGGGTGCCCACCACCCTGTACGCCGCGCAGAACGTTGTGACCCGGTTCCCGGTGCCCTTTCCCCGGATCGAGCGACAGTCCTATCTGTCCGTCGACCACGCCTTCCCGATCACGCCGGCCGCGCTGCACGTGCTGCGCGTCAAGGGCTACCGCGGCCCGGCCACGATCGTCCCGCTCGGTGTGGACACCCGGGTCTTCCGCCCGTTGCCCACCGATCCGGCGATGCGCCCGTTCACCGTCGGATTCGTCGGACGGTTCGAGCCGCACAAGGGCGTGACCGACCTGCTGCGCGCCGCCGAGCTGATCGACTGCGACGTGTCGCTGGTCGGGGACGGCAGCCTGCGCGGCGAGATCGAACGGGCGGCCGCGCGACGGCCCGGCCGGGTGCACCGGCACGGCTGGGCCGGGCACGCCGAACTGCCCGGGTTGCTGAACCGGATGGACACGTTGGCGATGCCGTCGGTCGAGGTCGTGCAGCGCAACACCCTGCCCTGGGTCGGCATCCCGTTGCGCGAACAGTTCGGCCGGGTGCTGGTCGAGGCCATGGCCTGTGGCGTGCCGGTCGTGGGCAGCGACGTCGGCGAGATTCCCTACGTGGTGGGCGACGCCGGCCTGATCTTCCCCGCTGGCGACGTACCCGCGCTGGCGGCCCGCCTCGCGCTACTGCGCGACGATCCCTCACTCGCCGGCCGGCTGGCGAACCAGGGGCTGCACCGAGCGGACGCCGAGTTCGACTGGGACCGCATCGCCGACACCCTCTGCGCCACCTGGCGCGGGCTGCTGTCCCCCACCCGCCCCTTTCGCACTCCGCCCGCCGAGGCCGGGCATTCAACAAGAGAGGCAATCGCCTGATGAGCGCGTCGATAGATGTCAAGGGTCTGCTCGGTGCCTCGTGGCGCCGCGTGGGCGTACCGCTGATCGGCCTGTGCGCGGGCCTGGCCGCCGCCCAGGGGGTCACCGCACTCCTACCGGCCCGTTACGAGGCCGAGGCGTCCGTGCTGGTCAGCGCCGAACAGACCGACGAGAGCCGACCCGCGGACCTGGCTCTCGCGCAGAACCTCACACCCACCATCGCCCGGCTCGTCGGCTCCCGTGAGGTCGCGATCGAGACGGCGCGCACGCTGCGACTGCCCGAGCACGCGGTACTCGGCCACGTCAGCGGTGAGTACGAACTCGGCCTCCAGATCATCACCGTGCACGCGAGTGCCGGTTCCGGGGCGCAGGCCGCCGCTATCGCGAACGTGGCCTCCCGTGCCGCCAGCGAACGCCTCAGCAAACTGGAGATGGGCGGCCCGACCAGAATCAGCGCCCGGGTGCTCGACACCGCCAGCACGCCGGCCATCCCCGCCTTCCCGAAACCGATGTTGAACGGCGTGCTCGGGGCCCTGGCCGGGCTTCTGGCCGGCTGGGGCGCGACGCTCCTACGCGACCGGTTCGACAGTCGACTACGCGACGTCGGGCAGGTCGAGACGCGCCTGGGCCTGCCGGTCCTCGGCGTGCTGCCGAAGCTACCGCGCCGGTTCTCCCGCCACCACGCCAGCGCGCTCTACGCGCGCACCGACGTCACCGACGCCGTACGCGCCACGATCTCGACGCTCAGTGTGCTCACCGCCCCGCTGCCACGCCGGAGGCTGCTGGTCACCAGCGCCCACGACGACGACGGCAAGGCGCTGGTGACCGCGCTGCTCGGTCTCGGCCTGGCCGACGAGCACTGCCGGGCCACCCTGGTGGACGGGGCGGTACGGGACCCGGTGTTGTCCGGCCACTTCCCGGAGGCGCCACACACCTGGCAGCAGGTCCTGGCGCAGAAGTGCTCTCCGGTGCGTCTGGTCGACTTCCCCACCCTGACGGTGCTGCCGGCCGAGCCCCGCGAGGGCGCCGACACGCGGGCCCTGCACGACCTGGGCGGGCTTCTCAACACGTTGGGCGAGGACGAGGACTGCGTACTCGTGCACGCGCCGCCGATCCTGGCGGGACGGGAGATCTCCGCCTTCGCCCAGCACGCGGACGGTGTGCTGCTGGTCATCCGGGCTGGCCGGACGAACCTCGACGACGGTACGCGGGCAGCCCGGCTCGTCCAGCGCCTCGGACTTCCCCTGGCCGGTGTCGTGGTGATCGGCGCGGAGGCGCGGACGGACAACCGCGCGGCCGCGCAACAACCGGCCCCGCCTCTGGACGCCGTCCAGGACACGCTGTCGCTGCCGTCCGCGAGGTCGGGCGCCGTCATCCGGGAGTTGGTCAGCGCGCTCGTCGAGGACTCGTCGGGTAGCAGTGGCGGTCGGCATCGCCGGCAGGCCGCAGAGCCGGGCGGATCGGGTCGCGCGCCCGGAAGCGGCAAGACGGTCGAGGGCACCGCGGTCGAACGGCCGACTCCGGTCGAGCGGTCGACGCCGACCGACCGGACCGCCCCGGCCGAGCGGTCGCCGGCCTCCCACGCGGCGTTCGTGTCCACCCGCGTCGAGGACGCCATCACCGAGCCCAACCCGGTGGTGACCGACGTCCCGCAGCGCCCCGAGCAGGCGGCGACGCCGCGCGTCCAACCCGGACAGGCGGATGGGTCGCCGACCCGGGGCAGCGCCGCCGGAGTGAGCGTGCTCGGCCGGCCACTGGCCCGGCCCGAGGCGACCTGGCGGACGGCGATGACCGAGTCCGTCGCGTCGCCGTCGTCGCCGCAGACACCCATTCCCGACCCGACGGGTCGGTGGTCGTCCTACGGGCAGGAGCTACTGCCCGCCGGGCGACCGAGTACGGAACGACTCTCGTCCACGTCCATCGTGCTGCGCCGGGCAGTCGCCGTCGGCGACTCCGAACGCTGGGGCTGACGCACGAGGGACGGCTGGCCGCACGCCCCATCGGACCGCCAGTTGCCGATCACAGACACCGATAAGGAGATTGCCGATGAGTGAGATGTTGGCGCCGACCCAGTCATCCGACCGGATGCTGGACGATCCCCGTGCGCTCTACTGCGACCTGCTCAAGAAGGCGTTGACCAGATACGTCTTCCGCGAGACGTGGATGCCCTACCAGCCGCGCCGGGGTTCCCTGCACGGCCGGCTCCTGCAGCGCGGCCGGCATCTGCTGCAGCGCAAGGGGCTGGAACTGGTGCTCCAGTTCCCGTTCGACCCGGAGGCACGGGCCAACGGCCGGGACTGGCCGCCGGAGGCCGACACGATGATCGGCCTGCGCCGGCTGGACAACCTGGAGCAGTGCATCGCGGACGTGCTGGACCGGGGCGTACCCGGCGACCTGATCGAGACCGGGGTCTGGCGGGGCGGCGCGACCATCTTCATGCGCGGAATGCTGCGCGCCTACGGCGACCGGGACCGCACGGTGTGGGTCGCGGACTCGTTCCGCGGTCTGCCGAAGCCGGACCCCCGCCGGGTCGAGGACGTCGAGGACGCGCTGTGGCAGGTGCCCTTCCTGGCCGTGTCGCAGGAGCAGGTGCAGGCGAACTTCGAACGGTACGGGCTCCTCGACGACCAGGTCCGCTTCCTCAAGGGCTGGTTCTCGGACACCCTGCCCAGCGCTCCGGTGGAACGCCTGGCGGTGATGCGTCTCGACGGGGACCTCTACGACTCGACGATGGTGGCGCTTCGTTCGCTCTACCCGAAGCTGTCGGTCGGGGGGTACGTGATCATCGACGACTACCACGCCGTACGCGGATGCAAGCAGGCCGTGGACGACTTCCGTGCCGAGCACGGCATCGAGGACGAGCTGCACCAGGTCGACTGGACGTGCCGCTACTGGCAGCGGTCGCGCTAGCTGTACTGCTAGGCCGTGTGTCAAAGCCCCTGGCCGGCCTGCGGAGGCCGAGAGGACCGGCCGTTTCGGCCGCTGGTGAACCGCCGCTCGCGGCCCGTGGTCCGGCCGGATCGGAGCCGCCCGCTCCATTGAGAGTGATGCCTGTGAGTCATCTTGATGCCTCACAGGCATCACCCTCATTGTGGTGTCCGCCGTCCGCCCCTCGGCTCGACCGAGGACCTTGACAGACGGCCTAGACGAGTGAGTCGAGCGGTATACCTCAGAGTCATATTCATTCCTCTGAGGTATACCGCTCAATGCCGTGTCCGCCTCCTACGGAGGTGCGGCGCGGCTCAGTTGGCCGGCGCCGTCTGCGGGTTGGTCGCGAGCCACTGGGTGACCCGGTCCTCGCGCACGGCCGCGAAGAGAGCCTGGGCCTTCACCTCGTCCAGCCGTACCGCGGACCCGGCCGGGGTCTGCAGATTGGGGTCACTGAAGGGGACGGTGACGAACTGGACGGTCTCGGGCTTCACCCGGCGCACCGCGAGGGCGAGGTCGGCCAGATTGAGGTCACGGTCGACGATGAGTGACTCGGCCGCCGTGGTGAGCACCCGGTCGAGTCGGGTCGGGTTGGTGAGCAGACTCGTCGCGCTGATCCGCTCCGCGAGGGCACGGACCACCAACTGTTGGTCGTAGATGCGCCCGAAGTCGCCGCCGGGCACCCCGTGCCGCTGACGCATCAGGTCGTCGGCGGCCCTGCCGTCCAGGTCGTGGCAGCCGGCGGTCCAGGTGACCCCCGTGTCCGAGGAGGTGACCGGGTACGGCAGGCAGACGTTGATGGCGCCCACCGCGTCCACGAGCTTGCGGACGGCGGCGAAGTTGGCCACCAGCACCCCGTCCAGGGTCAGACCGGTGAGCTTGGCGACCGTCTCGGCGGCCAGCGCGGCGCCGCCGAAGGCGAACGCTGCGTTGATCTTGTTGAGTCCGCCGGACCAGACCCCTTTGGCGGCGGGGACGTCGACGTAACTGTCCCGGGGAATCGAGACGACGGTGGCCGCGTCCCGGGCGGCGTTGACGTGCACCAGCATGAGCGTGTCCGACCGCTGACCGGGGTAGAGAGCCTGATCAGGCTCACCGTCGCGCGAGTCCGATCCGAGCAGCAGCAGGTTGAGGGGCCCCGACTCCCAGCGGCGTTCGTCGTGGGGCGCGGTGCCCTGTCCGAGGATGTCCTCGCGCTGTACCCGACTCTCGTACCGGTGCTTCAGACCGAAGCCGACCGTGACGAGGCCCGCGCAGAGCACCGCGAAGACCAGGGTCAACCCGATCATGGCCTTCTGCCAGCCCGCCATCGCCCGCCATCGGGACGTTGCCGCCGGGCCCGTCCTGCCGGGGTAACCGGTCACCATCTTGACCACCTCTGCGCCACCTGTCGGGACATCGAATCTGTTGCGGAGCAAGGGATGCTGGCCGACCAACAGCGTCAACCACTTAAGGGGTATTTAATCACTCTTTAGGGTTTCTATGGGTTTTTATCCTGTTTGCCCGATTCCGGCGATGCCATCCTGACCTCCGAGTTGACGAGGGAGATGGCCATGTACGGAGTACCTACCAAGGGTCCACACATCGGCGGAGGGCTGGCCGCCACCGGGGTCGCCATCCAGTCGTGGTTGCTGGTCGGCGTCGGCCTGGTCGTTCTCGGCCTGGCGTTGTGGTTCGTCGCCCTGCTGGGCCGCGAACGATGACAGGTTCCTCCAGCTGGGGGGCATGGCTGCGCGCGACGACGGGCATCCTGTTCGGCGTCGCCGTGGCCGCCGCGACCCTGTGGCGGTGGCACGACATCGCCAGCGGCGAGGCATGGCTGAACGCCCGCCTGGTCGACGCCGTCGGCCTGGCGAACGCCAAGTCGATCGGCGCGGCGGTCATCTTCCCGCTCGACGAGCGCTGGGTCGGCTTCATGGTCTCCAGTGGATGCTCGGTCGCCATGTTGCTGATACCGCCGATCGTGCTGGCCTCGACGCTCGTCGGGTTCCGGCGCATCTCGATGTCACGTGGCCTGAACGCCCTGGGAATCGCCACCCTGCTGCTGATAACGGTGAACCAGGTGCGACTCGCCGCGGTGGTGGTCTCGATGCAGACCTGGGGCTTCCGGCTCGGCTACGAACGCAGTCACGTGCTGATCGGCTCCGTGATCACGACGGCCGGCCTGATCGCCGTGGCGATCCTGTTCGTTGTCCTGGTCAGCCGGACCAAGCGCATGCGGGGGGCGATCGCCGGTGTCCGCTGAGACCCAGACCCTCGCGTTGCTCAACACGGCGGCGTTCCTGCTCTGCGTCAGCTTCTGCGCGTACGTGCTCAGCATCCTGGTCTTCCACCTGAAGACCCGACGTAGCCGCGGCGGCAGCCCGGACGGCTTCGACTGGCACGTCATCGTGCCGTGCCGCAACGAGGCGTCAGTCATCGGCGACACGCTGCGGCGGCTGCTCGGCGACTTCCCCCAGGTGACCGTCTGGTGCGTCGACGACGCGTCCGACGACGGCACGCTCGCCGAGCTGGCCGCGTTCTCCCACGAGCCCCGGGTACACGTCGTCCGTCGTCAGCTACCGGACGCGCGGCAGGGCAAGGGCGCCGCACTGAACGCCGCCTGGCGCCGCATCGAGCAGTCGCTGCCGGCCGACGTCGACCGTACCCGGGTGATCGTCGGCGTCCTGGACGCGGACAGCCGGCTCGACCCGCAGGGCCCCGTCGCCCTTGCCGGCCGGCAGTACTTCGGCACGGAGGATGTCGGCGCCGTGCAGGTGGAGGTGCGGATGCTCCAGTGCGCGCCGCGCCGGTACGCCCCGGTGACCGAGGTCAGCGGATGGGGACGGCTGCTGATCCGGCTACAGGACATGGAGTTCCGCGCGCCGATCGCCGCCATGCAATCCCTGCGTCGACGCACCGGCAGCGTGGCGATGGGCGGCAACGGCCAGTTCACCCGCCTGTCGCTGCTCAACGACATCGCCGCCGAGCACGGCACACCCTGGCACGGTGCTCTGCTGGAAGACTTCGAGCTGGGCCTGCACATCCTGCTGGCCGGTGGCCACACCGAGTACTGCGCGGAGAGCTGGGTGGCCCAGGAGGCACTGACCCAGATCCGGCCCCTGGTGCGGCAGCGGACCCGCTGGGCTCAGGGCTCGATGCAGTGTGGCCGCTATCTGGGCAGGGTCCTGCGCTCGCCCCGGATCGGAAACTCCGCGACGCTGGAGATCGCCCACTTCCTGGCGGCACCGTGGACCCAGCTCCTCGGCACCCCGGTCTATGTCGCCTGCCTGGCGGTGATGATCTACTACGTCGACCACACCGCCGGCGGTCTGGGCGGCTGGTGGGACAGCGGCGGGTGGGGCGTACCACCGCTGGTGCTCGTCTTCGGCATCGGGCCGTTCGCCCTGTGGGGAATCGTCTACCGGGCTCGCTGTGAGCCGCAGTTGTCGGTGAGCAAGGCCCTGCTGCTAGGCGTCTGCCACTGGCTCTACAGCTACGCCCAGTCGCTCGCGGTCTGGCTGGCCTTCGCCCGCATGGTGACCGCCCGCACCGACTGGCAGAAGACCGCCCGCGCCGCCGACCCGCAACCGCAACCGACCCCGGTCCGGGCCATCGGTCGAGTGGCCGTACCGACCCAGCCCCGCCGGCACCACCCGGCCCGCGGTTCGAGCCGTGTCGACGGACCTCGCTCGATCAGACCGCCTCGCCACCTGGTCCACCTCGCGCACCTCACCACCACCCCCACCACTGACCACCCCACAACCGCCCACACCAGAAAGTAGACATCTATGCCACGAGTCAGATCCGGTCTCGCCCGAACCGCTGCGGTGCTGGCCGGTGGCCTCGCCATGGCCGTCCTGGCGGCCTCCCCGGCGTTCGCCGACACCTCCCAGTCGTCAGCCTCCGCGCTGCAGATCAGCCTGCTCGGTGGAGGACTCGCGAGTTCCGGCACCGCGTCGGCGACCAACGACGGCACCACCGAGTCGATCTCCGGCAACCAGAACCCGCCGTTGGGCGTGCTCGGCGGACAGACCGTCATCACCGCCGGGGTCCTGGCGCAGAATGTCCGCGCCTTCAACGACGGCACCTCGGCGGCCTGTGCCGGCGTGCTCGGCGTGGGTGGCACGGTGACCATCGGCGCCGGCGGGTCCTGCCTCGTCACGCCCGGCGCGGCAGTGTCGCTGAACCTCGGGACCAACGGTCTCGCCACGATCGCCCTGGTGGCCGACGCCATCTACTCGTCGTGCACCGCCACCAGTAGCCCGTCCGCGACGGGCACGACCTCCCTGGTCAACGCCCGCATCACGTCGACCCTGCTGGGCATCGAGACGACGCTGCTCAACCTGCCGGCCAACCCGTTGCCGAACACCGGGCTGAGCGTGCCGGGGCTGATCGACCTCACACTCAACAACCAGACCAGCTCGGGCGTCGGTCAGCTCAGCGTCACCGCGCTGAACCTCACCGCTCTCGGTGGGGCGCTCGCGGGCGTGACCATCGGCACGTCGAGCTGCGGGGCCAACGCGGTCGCACCGCCCATTCCGGTGATCCCGCTCGCCGGGGCACCGCTCGCACTCGGTATCGGCGCACTCGCGGCCGGCACCACCGGCGGGTTCTCGCTCTACCGGCGCCGCCGCGCGGCCGCCAGGAGCTGACCCACCATGTGTGCGAGCAGGTCGACGACACGAGAGGTCCTGATCCTCGCCGGCACCAGGCCGGAGGGTGTGAAGACCGCGCCTCTGATCCGCCGTCTCCTCGATGATCCGAGGTTCACGGTGCGGGTGGCGGACACCGGTCAACAACCGGGACGCGTCGCCGAGGCACTCCTCCCGTTCGGCCTCCGCCCCGAGGTGAGCCTGTGCCCGCAACGGCGTACCGGCTCGCTTGCGGAGCTGGCGGCGGCCCTCATCACGGGGGTCGACGACCTGCTCGCACACCACCGTCCAGCGGCGGTCGTGGTGCAAGGGGACACCACGACCGCCCTGGCCGGCGGGGCGGCCGCCTTCTGGCGACGTACCCCGATCGTCCACCTGGAAGCTGGCCTGCGGACCAACGACCTGGACCGGCCGTTCCCGGAGGAGGCGAACCGGGCGATGCTCGCCCGGATCGCCTCCCTGCACCTCGCGCCCACCGAGGAGGCCAGGACCAACCTCCTGTCCGAGGGCATCGCCTCCGAGGTGATCGCGGTGACCGGCAACACGGTCGTGGACGCACTCGAGGACCTCATCGAGCGCGGGGCGGCCCGACCACCGGCCTGGGTCGACCCGACCCGCAAGCTGGTGGTGGCGACCGCGCACCGCCGGGAGAACTGGGGCCAGGGAGTGGCGGCCACGATAGACGGACTTCGCCGGCTGGCACGGCAACGCCCCGACGTCCAGGTCGTCATGGTCGCCCATCCGAATCCCCGCCTCAGCGCGGAGGTCAGCGCGGGCCTGGCGGGTATCGCCAACGCACGGGTCACCCCGCCACTGGCCTACCCGCAGATGGTCGGGCTGCTGCGGATGGCCGACCTGGTCGTCACGGACTCCGGCGGACTCCAGGAGGAGGCGGCCACCCTGGGCGTGCCGCTGCTGGTGACCAGGGACACCACCGAACGTCCGGAAGCCCTGGCGGCGGGTCGGGGCGAGCTGGTCGGCACCGATCCGGAGTTGCTGCTTTCGGCCGGGCTCCGGCATCTCGCCAGCGCTCGCGTGCCGGCGGTCGGCTCACCGTTCGGCGACGGACGGGCCGCCGAGCGGTGCGTCGCCGCCATGGCGCGGCTCCTGGACGTGTCGGCTCGGCGCGTCACGCAGGTACGCCGGACGATCGGCGCCGCAACCTGACACACCACTGATTCGGACAATCGTTAGAATTTCGGGACAAACCTCCTTGGATCGTCTGATAATTGGCCCATCGATCGGCAGCCTTGCGCGCCGAGGTCCGCACAGATCAGTGATCGAAGGAGTCTTCAGGTGCAGGCGAGGTTGAACGGGCAGCAGTCCCCGACTCTGCAGGGCAGGTTCTCCGCCCAGCACAACGCCTTCGGCGTCCTTCGCCTGGCGATGGCCTGTGGCGTGATCATCGCGCACGCCGGGCCGCTGGGCTTCGGCCGGGCGAACATCGGCGCGGCGACGTTCGGCCGACAGAGCGACCTCGGCACCATGTGCCTGTACGGCTTCTTCCTCATCTCCGGCTTCCTCATCGCCGACAGCGCCCTGCGCTCCACGCTGCGCCAGTACGTCCGCGCCCGTGTGCTGAGGGTCTTCCCCGGACTGTGGGTCTGTCTGCTCGTCACCGCGTTCGTCTTCGCCCCGCTGGCGGCGCTCTACGAGAACGGCAATCTCGACGGGTTCTGGGGGCACCCGGAAGGGCCGTTCGACTACGTCACCACCAACATCCTCGCCTCGATGGAGCAGTTCCCCATCGCCGGGCTCCTGGCCGACACCCCGTACGGTCAGATCGTCGGCGGACCGAGCGCCTTCGACGGGGCGCTGTGGACGCTCCGGTACGACCTGGCGCTCTACGCCGTGGTCGCCGTCCTCATGGTGACCTCGGTGCTGCAACGCGCCCCCCGCGCGGTGCTCGTGCTGGCCGGCGGCTGCTACGCCCTGATCCTGGCCGACTTCTTCGCCGCGCCCGGCTGGAGCTCCCGGCCACCTCAGCACGGCGCGGTCGGGCCGTTCCCGCTGATCGGGGCGTTCGCCGCGGACTGGACGCTGATGCTCGGCTTCCTGTTCCTGTTGGGAGCCGCGGCACGCCTGTACGCACACCGGGTCCCCATGAACTCCACGCTGGCCGTGCTGGCCGCCGGCACGCTGGTCTGCTCGCTGTGGCTGGGCGGATTCTTCGCGGTCGGCCTTCCGGCGTTCGCCTACCTGGTGTTGTTCGCGGCGGTCGCGCTGCCCAAGAGGTGGTCCCGCATCAGCCGCCGGACCGACTACACGTACGGCATCTACATCTACGGCTTCCCGGTGCAGCAGATGATCGCCCTGCTCGGCGGCACCCGGTTCGGGATCGTCGGCTACATCGTGCTGAGTCTGCTCGGCAGCGTCCTGTGCGCCGCCCTCTCCTGGCACCTGGTGGAGCGTCCCGCACTCGGGTTCAAGACCGGCAGTGGACGCGCCCGGCACCGGGTCGCCAAGCAGGCCGCCCGTCGACGGCCGCAGCGCGCGACCGGCCCGGTGAGCGCCAAGCCAGCCGAGGCACGCCCGTCGACCGGCCGCCCCGGACGGCACCAGGCGGGCGCTCGGCACAGCCGGTCCCCGCTGCCGATTCCGAAGGTGGGGGCCGCGCTGCGCCGCGCCGACCGGTCCCGCACGCCGGACCTGACGTTCCTGGTCCCACCGAGCCGGGACACGACGGCGGCCGCGCCGAAGAGCGCGATACCGGGCATCCCGGCCCTGACCGCGCCGTCAGAGCCCGCGCAGACCACCGCGACGACGCCAGCTCAGTGACAATGAACGGGGGCCGGAGTCAGTGACTCCGGCCCCCGTTGGTACGCCCGGAAGCGTTACGAAACCGGGTACTGCGCGATGTAGACCGGCACACCGACCTTCGTCATGTCGGCCGCGTCGCCGACGCCGTTGACGACGTGGTCGATCGTGCCGGCGCTCAGGTTGACGGTCATGATGTGGTGCAGCCGCACACCCGGCCGGTTCGGCATCTCGAACCCGTTCTCCGTGTGGATCGACGGGTTGTTCTGGTTGAAGACGTACACCCCGCCGCCGTAGAGGTCGTGGTGGCGTACCCGGTCGCCGACCTTGTAGCCGGCGTAGCCCTCGACCGGGCCGTTCATCCAGTCGGCCTGCGTCGGCGGGTCGTACGGCAGCTCGTTCTGGTAGAGGACCGTGGTGCCGTGCTCGCCGTTCCAGACGGTGTTGTAGCGCTGGAAGTGCTCGACGAAGAGGCCCGTCGCGGTCACGTGGTCGCCGTTGATGATCACGCCGTACCGACCGGTGTTGGTGCGCCAGCGGTCGGTGTCACCGTTGACACCCTCGGTGAAGCCCTCGACGCCGTGGTCACCGCGCCACACCCAGGTGTGGTCGATGAGCACGTTGTCGCTGTTGACCTCCAGCGCGGTGTTCGTCCGGCCGATGTGCGGGCCACCGACGCGGAAGTAGACGTCGGACAGCGTGGTCGGGTTGGCCGGGCTGCTGGCGTCGTGGCCGTGCTGACGGCCCACCCGTAGCAGGACCGGCGACTCGACCGTACCGGCGTCGATCGTGACGCCCGCGACGATCACGCCGGGCGCCCCGGCGACGTCCAGTGGGACGGCGCCGTTCACCGCGGTGAGGGTGGCGTGGCCGATGCCGAGCACCACCGTGTTGGCACGCCGGATCTCGATGCTGCGGGCGATGTCGTAGACGCCGGGGGTGAGCAGCAGGTGCTTGCCGCGCGCGAGCTGCGCGTTGATCACACGGACCGGGTCGGACGGCTTCGCGATGAAGAAGTCGTCGATGCCGATGGTCCGTCCGGGGGTGACGCCGTCGGCCCACGAGACGCCCCGGCTGTCGCGCTGCGCCGCCGGCACCCGCACGTTGTAGTGGCCTCGGGAGTCCACGAAAAGGTACGGCTTCTCCCGGCTCACCGGGGTCGTGTCGAGGGTGGTGTACGGCGGGTCGGGGAACGCGGCGTCGTCCGGCGCGCCCTCGACACCCGCGAAGACCTGGTTCCACACCGCGTTGGACCACCCGGCGACCTCGCTGTTGCGGGTGAGCCACTGCTGCTGGGAGCCGTTGGTGGTGGCCGGCAGTCGCGAGTCGGCGATGAAGCCGCCGCTGGCGTACTGCGGGCCGGCCGTGCAGTAGTCCATCAGGGACAGCCCGCCGCCGGTGATGTTGAGCCGGCGCATCGAGACCGCCTGGGACACCGCCCAGAAGTTCGCCGTCGAGCGGCAGCCGTCCTGACCCGCGCCGTTCACGGTGAGCGAGAGGTTCGACAGGGTGCGCCAGAAGTTGACGAGCGCGAGGCAGTTGCCGGTGCCACCGTCGGCGAGGCAGCGGTTGTAGACCTCGATCTTGCCGTTGACGGCGACGTCGGTGGGTGCGGCGCCGAGGCCGGCGACCTCGGTGTAGTAGCCGACCTTGGCCTGCAACGGCTGCTCGGCCGTGCCGTAGCTGCCCGGCTTGAACAGGTAGGCGTGCCGCTCGGTGCCCATCTCGTTGTCGACCTGCCGGGCGTTCGCCGCGTCGAGGGTCTGCTGGATCTCCCCGACCGGCATCGACGGGTCGAAGACTGTCACGTTCGGCCCGAAGTCGGGCGCGCTGTGCGTGGGACGCCCCGCGCTGGCCGCGGTGCTGGTCATGGTGACGGCGGCGGTCACCACCAGGGCAAGGGTGAGGGTACGTCGGGATGTGCTCGTCATGTGGTTCGTCGTCCTATCCGCCGGCCGGCACGTGCTCCCGGCACAGCTGGGATGTGAGAGCGCTCTCTGGAACGTTTCTACTCGGTCGGCGGCCCGTACGCCATGCTTACTGTCGCCGATGTCCATGGTGGATGACCGGCCCTGATCCGGGGAGGCTCCCGTGCGAATCGACTCGTTGCCCCCGGTGGACGAGCACGCCACGCTGATCGCGGCCGGGCCGCAGGACGTCTGGCCCCACCTCCTGCACGTCGTCGAGGAGACGTTCGGCGGGTCCGGCATGGGCGCGTACGCCCGCCTGGTGCGCGCCGCTGACCCCGTCGCGTCCGGCCCCCGGCCGCTCGCCGAGGGCTCGACCTTCCCCGGTTTTCACGTGGTCACCGCCCACCCTGCCCAGGAGCTGACATTGCGGGGCAGTCACCGGTTCTCGACGTACGCGCTGATCTTCCGCCGCCACGCCACCCCCTGAGCCCCGCGCCCAAGATCCTCACAACATCCGGGATGTTGCTGCCTCAGACGCGCCGGAGGCAGCAACATCCCCGAAGCTGCTGCCTGGGTTCAGCCCAGGGCCAAGGGGTGGGTCAGCCCAGGGCCAGGTGGCGCAGGCCCAGTTGGTCCAGGACCCGCCGCTCTTCGGCGGTGACGGGTTCGCGCCCTGTTGCCCTGCGCAGCAGGGTGATCGGGTCTCCGGTGGCGTCGACCGCGACCTGCCACCGTGGGCCGAAGAGCAGGCGCAGCAGGTGTTCGGTGGCCGCCGGGCCGAGCCACGGCTCGCGGGGTACGGCGTCGGCGACGTCGAGCCCGTGCAAGCCCACCTCGACGAGCCGGGTGGTCAGGAAGTCGGTAAGCAGCATCGCGTCACCGTGCCGGGTCCGGACCACCCGGTCCGCGGGCTCCTCCCGGCACACCTCGACAACCGTCCGTCCGGTGTCCACGAGGTCCCGCACGAGCAGAGCCGGGTCCGGGTCGGCCGCGCGGCGCTGCGCTGTCCGTACCCGCTCGTCGTTCGTGTCGTCGCTGAACCGCCCGTCCGCGCGGTAGTACGCCGCCGCGGTGGTCCCGGCCCGCTCGGGAGCGGGCGCCGCCACCATGTCCGGCACCCGCGAGAGTACGACGACGACGTGACCCACCACGTCGCGTACCCGCCAGGGATGGCAGCGCGTCGGCCGCTCCCACGCCAGCGCCGGCAATGCAGAGAGCGCGGCAACGAGCGCGGCAACCTCCCCACCAAGAACAGACAGCACAACACGCGCCTCGTCACTCATGCCCCCGATCCTGCCGCCCAGTCACCCGTCACCCCCGCCCCCACCCCACCCCCCCGCCCCCGCCCCCGCTCCCGCTCCCGCTCCCGCTCCCGCTCCCGCTCCCGCGATCTTGCAGTTTGTGTCGACGTTATGCAGCTTTTGCCCCTTATGCCACGACAGAAAGTGCAAGATCGCGGGGAGCGGCGGAGGCGCGGGGAGCGGCGGAGGCGCGGGGAGCGGCGGAGGCGCGGGGAGCGGCGGAGGCGCGGGGAGCGGCGGAGGCGCGGGGAGGGGCGGGGGCCGGGGGCGGGGGCGGGGTGGGGTCGTCCAGGAAGTCGTCGATCATGGGGGCCAGCCAGTCGGCGCGCTGTGGGATCGTCGTGTGGGTGGTGCCGGGCAGGATGGCCAGGCGGCAGGCCGGCAGGCCGGTCAGGTCACCGGGCACCGCGCCACCGAGCAGTCGGAACATCCGTACCGCGTGTTCGGGCTGGATGATGTCCGAGTCGGCCAGCACGATCATGGTGGGCACCGCCAGGGCCGCGATCTGCTCGGGTGTCCAGCGGGGCAGGTTCGCGTCCAGCACCTTCATCTTGGTGACCAGGTTGGCCCAGCCCGCCGGGTCCCGGGAGGTCCGCAGGTACTCCTCGTGGAACTCCGAGCCGTGCAGGTGCTCCGGTCGCAGGTCCTGGATGCCGTCGAGCAGCCCGGGGTGCAGGCCGGCGTCGTCGAAGCTCACCGAGGCGAGCACCAGCCGTCCGACCCGTTCGGCGTGGTCGGTGCCCAGGCGCAGCGCCACCGCCGCGCCCATGCTCCAGCCGTACACGTCCGCCTGGGCGACGCCGAGGCGGTCGAGCAGTTCGACCACGTCGGCGGCGAAGTGCTCGACGGTGAACGGACGGTCGGCGTCCGGGGTGTGGCCGTGGGCCTGCAATTCGACGGCGATCACCCGCCGGGACCGTGCCAGGAACGGCAGGATCGTGGCGAACGAGGTGCCGATGCCGGAGAGCGCGCCGTGGACGAGCAGCAGTGGCCGGCCTTCGCCGTCGCCATGGGTCTCGTGGTAGATGTCCATGCCCACACGGTGCGGCAGCGCGCTTACGGTCCGCTTCAGGTCGGCTTACCACCGCTAGGATGACCGCCGTGCAGTTCGGGGTGCTCGGGCCGCTCGCCGTCACCACGGATACCGGCGAGCAGGTGGTGGTGCCCGGCGTCAAGGTACGTGCGCTGCTGGCCGATCTGCTGACGAACCGCGACCAGGTCGTCTCCGCCGACCGGCTCATCGACGACCTGTGGGGTGACGACGCCCCCGCCAATCCCACCGGCGCCCTTCAGGTGCGGGTGTCCCAGCTCCGCAAGGCGCTGAACGACGCCGAGCCGGGTGCCCGCGACCTGGTCGAGTCCCGCGCTCCCGGCTATCTGTTGCGGGCCGGGACGGTCGACGCCGACCGGTTCGCCGAACTGGCCCGGCACACCGACGTCGGCCGGCTGACCGAGGCCCTGGCGCTGTGGCGGGGCGAGGCGTACGCCGACGTGGCCGACGCCGAGTTCGTCCGCGCCGAGGCGACCCGTCTCGCCGAGCAGCGTCTCGCCGTGCACGAGCGGCTGGCCGAGGCGCGGGTGGCCCGGGGCGAGCCCGACCTGGCCGCCGCCGACCTGGCCGAGCTGGTGGCCCGCAATCCCCTGCACGAGGGGCTGCGGGCGGTGCAGCTCCGTGCGCTGTACGCGGCCGGTCGCCAGTCCGAGGCGCTGGACAGCTACGCCGACCTGCGGGATCGGCTCGCCGACGAGCTGGGCCTCGACCCGAGCCCCGAGCTGGTCGCCCTGCACCGCTGGGTCCTGGAACAGGACGCCGGCCTGAGCGCGCCGCCGAAGGCCGCGATCATCCGCAACAGCCTGCCGGCGCAGCTCGACGAGTTGGTCGGTCGTGCCGAGGCGCTGACCGAGCTGCGTGCCCTGCTGCCCGGGCGGCGGCTGGTCACGCTGGTCGGCCCGGGTGGTGTCGGCAAGACGCGGCTGGCCACCGAGACCGCCCGCACCCAGTCGCCGCCGGACGGCGTGTTACTGGTCGAGCTGTCGCCACTGCCGGCCGGTGACCCGGGCGTCGCCGAGCAGGTGCTCGGCGCGCTGGACGTCCGCGAGGCCGCCGGTGCCAGCCTGTCCCCCACCGACCGTCTCGTCACGGCGCTGCGCCAACGGCACCTGCTGCTGGTGCTGGACAACTGCGAACACGTCATCGAGCCGACCGCCGCGCTGGTCGCCCGGCTGCTGCGCGACGCGCCGGGGGTGACCGTGCTCGCCACCAGCCGTGAACCTCTCGGTCTGACCGGGGAACTGCTGTGGGACGTACCCCCGTTGTCGTTGCCGCTGTCGGACGGTGACCCGGACGCGGTCCGGCGCTCGGCGGCGGCCCGGTTGTTCGCCGCCCGTGCCGCCGCCCAGCAGCGCGGATTCCGCCTCGACGAGCGCACCGCGCCGGCGGTCGCCCAGCTCTGCCGTCGCCTGGACGGCCTGCCGCTGGCGTTGGAGCTGGCCGCGACCCGGGTCCGCGCGCTGGGCGTGCAGGGCGTGGTGGAACGGTTGGACGACCGGTTCCGACTGCTCACCACGCAGCAGCGTGACGTGCCGGCGCGCCAGCGGACGCTGACCGCGGTGATCGGCTGGAGCTGGGACCTGCTCGACGAGGCCGACCGGCGGGTGCTCGCCCGACTCGCGGTGTTCCGTGACGGCTGCACGCCGGACGCCGCCGAGCAGGTCTGCCAGACCGACCTGGACTCCCTCGCCCGGCTGGTGGACCGGTCGCTGGTGGTGCTGGACGACGCGCCGGAGGGTCCGCGCTACCGGCTGCTCGAATCGGTCGCCGCGTTCTGCCTGGACCGCCTGGACGACGCCGACGAGGTCCGGACGCGGCACGCGAGCTACTACACGGAGTTGGCCGAGCGCGCCGACCCGGAGTTGCGCGGGCCGGAGCAGCGGCGGTGGCTGACAGTGCTGGACGTCGAGACGGCGAACCTGCGCGCGGCGCTGGTCCACGGGGGCGGGCTGCGGCTGGCCGTCGCGCTGAGCTGGTACTGGTATCTGCGCGGTCGGCTCACCGAGGCACGGCGGGCTCTCGCCGTCGCGGGCGACCCGAAGCAGGAGAGGCGGGCGGCGCCCTGGCGGGTCGGCTTCGCGCTGCTGCGGGGCGAGGCGGTCGAGGCGGCTGACGTACGCGCGGCGGTGGCCGGCGACCCCGCCGGCCGGGGCGCCTGGTTCGCGGCGAACGCGCTGATCGAGCAGAGTGACCTGGCCCTGGCCATGGAGCTGATGCCCGTCGACGTCGACCCGTGGACCGGGGCGGCGGTGCTTGCCTCCCAGGCCAAGATCGCGCACGTCGCGGGCGACCAGGTGACGCTGGAGCGGACGGCGACCCGCAGCGCGGCGCTCTTCGCCGAGGTCGGCGACCGGTGGGGCCGGCTCCAGGCCACCGAGTGGGTGGGTGGGCTCGCCGAGATGCGCGGCGACCACGAACGCGCCGCGGCGCTGCACACCGAGGGGCTGCGCTGGGCCGAGGAGCTGCGGCTGTGGCCGCAGGTGTGCACCGAACTGTCCTGGCTGGCGTGGCTGGCGGTGCAGACCCGGGACTATCCGCAGGCCCGGGAGCTGGCCGAACGCGCGTACCACCTGGCGGTGCAGCAGGACGCCCCGGGCGCCCTGGTGTTCGCGGAGTTGTGCCTCGGGTTGGCCGCCCGCCGTGACGGCAAACTCGACCTGGCCGTCACCCACCTCGGCAACCTCGCCGAGCGGGGGCGCGCCGAGGCACAGCCGGCGCTGTACCTGCCGCCGGTCCTCGTCGAGCTGGGGCACGCGGTCGAGCAGGGCGGCGACCCGGACGCCGCGCTGGCCCTGCACGTCGAGGCGTTCGAGACCGCCGAGGCGATGGCCGCGCCCCGGGACGCGATCTTCGCGCTGGAGGGGATGGCCTCGGCGGTGGGCGGTCCGGAGATCGCGGCCCGGCTGCTCGGCGCGGCGGCCGCCGCGCGGCTCGACGCGCAGGCACCGTGCGCTCCGGCCGAACGTGACGAGGTGGACCGGGTGACCACGCGGGTCCGGGCCGCCCTCGGGCCGGAGCGCTTCGAGGCGCTGGCCGACGAGGGCGCGAAGCTGAGCCCGGGCGAGGCCCGGGCTCAGCTCTGAGGGGGACGGTCAGACGGCGCTCTTCGGCCGGTACGTCGCCACGATCACGCCGCTCCTGTGCACCCGAGTGTCGACCAGGTCGAACGACGCCGTGAAGTCGTTCAGCGGCGACGTCACGCTCGGCGCGCCCTGCAACACCGGGTGGATCCAGAAGCGGACCTCGTCCACCAGACCCGCGTCGACGAGCTGGGCGGTGACCGAACCGAAGCCGTACTGGATGATGTTCCGGCCGTCCTGGGCCTTCAGCCCCCGCACCGCCTCGACCAGGTCGCCCTGGAGCACCTCCGTGTTGTTCCAGGTGGGGTTGGTGAGGGTGGTCGAGGCGACGTACTTCTTGACGTTGTTGAAGTAGGCCGCGCCGGTGGTCGGGTCGCTCTCGTCCTGCTGCGGCCAGGCGACGGACATGCCGTCGTAGGTGGCCCGGCCCATCAGCATCGCGTCCGCCGCGTCGGTCAGCTCGCCGGCCAGACCCATGGCCTCCTCGTCGAAGTACGGCGCGGTCCACATCGGGTTCTCGATGACGCCGTCGAGGGTGATGTAGGTCGAGTTGATGAGCTTGCGCATCGGAATCTCCTGGGTGTCGGTCGTGTTCTCCGGTGACACCCAGAACACTGCCGGCACCCGCTTACGATTCGCTTCAGGTGCCCTTGCCCGGCTCCGAAAGCGGCTTCGAAAGCGGGTCCGGCAGCTGGTTGGCGAGGGGATCTACCAGCGGGATCGGCAGCGCCTGTGTTGCCGCCGTGCCGCCGCCGGCAGAGTGCGCCGGCGCGGGCCGGTCGTCGACGCGGCTGTGCAGACGTCCACGCTCCGCCGGTCCGGACCGTCGGGTGACCTCGACGGTCACCATCGCCACCGGTGGCGGCGGCGCGGTGAACCGGCCGGCGCCCCAGCGCACCCAGATGGGAATCCGTCCGGCGTCCGCCTCGGCGGTCAGCTTCTGCACCGTACGGGCCCGGTCGGTGTGGTCGACCTCCACCACCACCGGCGGCCCGTCCGGACGGGCGCACGCCACGTCGAGGACCGAGTGCCGCTGCTGCATCGGCGGCGGCAACGGCAGGACGCTGGGCGCCCGCCGGTAGACCCGCCAGCCCTGCGCCCTGGCCCACCGCACCACGGTGTCGATCACCCGCGCCGTGACCTCGTCCGTGTCCAGGTCGACGAAGGTCAGCTCGGCGAGGGACCGGCCCAGGTCGGCGGCCAGCCGTTCACCCTGCGCCGTGACGTCCACCGGCGCAGGATAACGCCTCAGCCGAGGGTGATCACCGTCGTGGCGAGGTGCCGGGTCAGCCAGGAGGTGGTGGCCGTACGCGCCGCCTCGGCGTTGTCCCGGGCCAGGAAGTCGTGCCCCTCACCGGCGAGCACGAGGTGCCCGTGCGGCACGTCCCGGGCGGCCAGGGCCCGCGCCACCTGCACCGACTCGCCGGCCGGCACGTTGGTGTCGTTCGCGCCGTGGATGAGCAGCACCGGCACGTCGAGCTGGTCGATCCGGGTCATCGGCGACAGGTCCCGCAGCAACTCGGCGTCGCGCACCGGATCGCCGTACTTGCTGACGGCGGCGGCGGCGATCCACGGCTCGGTGTTGGCGTAGAAGGTGCGGAAGTCGGAGATGCCGCACTCGGCCACCCCGGCCGCGAACAGGCCGGGGAAGTTCACCAGCACCGCGAGGACCAGGTAGCCGCCGTAGGAGCGGCCCAGACAGCCGAGATGGCCGGGGATCGCGACGCCGCTGTCGAGGAGGTGCTCGGCGCACGCCGCCACGTCGGCGATGGCACCGTACCGGCCGGCGAGGTTGTCGGCGGCGACGAAGGAGCGGCCGAAGCCGGACGAGCCCCGCACGTTCGGCGCGAACACCGCGATGCCCTGCGCCACGAGGGCCTGGAACAGCGGGTTGTAGCCGGGCCGTTCCTGCGCCTCGGGGCCGCCGTGCAGGCTGATCGCCGTCGGCCAGGGCCCCGGACCGGCCGGGCGGTAGAGCCAACCGGAGAGCGGCGTTCCGTCGTGGGCACGCAGGTCGACCAACTGCGGCGCGACCCCCGCGCCACCCGTACGCTCGGCGTCGGTGTCCGGCCGCAGCGGGCGCGGGGTGGAGGTCGCCGGGTCGACCAGCCAGACCTCCCGGGGCTGCACCGGCCCCTGCGCGGTGACGCAGAGCAGCTCACCGTCCTCGGCGAAGACGGCGTCGCCGAGCACCTCGCCCGGTGCGGTCACGGCCCGTTGGACGCCGCTGGCGAGATCGCACAGGCTCAGCTCGCTACGCCCGCCGTAGGTGTTCCACAGCAGCGCGGCCCGCTCACGTGGGGCGTCGAGCGCGACGCATTCCAGCTCCGCGTCCGGCCGCGCCGCGACGCGCGTCGGGGCCAGGGTCGGTCGGGCGAGGTCGACGCGCACCAGCGCCGCCAGCTCCGAGAACGCGTCGGTACGCGCCAACACGCTCGTCCCGCCGGGGCCGAACCAGCCCTGGTCGGTGCTGCCCCGGCCGGTGTCCGGCAGCAGACGTACGCGGTCGCCGGTGGCCACGTCGAGCAGTTCCAGCCAGCGGGCGTTGCGGGGGCCCCGCCGCAGCAGGGCTGAGCTGCCGTCCGGGCTGACGTCCAGGAGGGTGAGCAGGTCGTCCTCGGCCAGCACCCGCCGATGCCCGGTGCCGGCGTCGACGAGCACGGCGGCACCCCGTTCGGCGGTCTCGGTGACCGCCATCAACGCGCCGCCCGGCAGCCATCCGGCCAGGCTCGCACTGCGGCGGCCGAAGCCGGCGACCTGGCGGCGCTGCGTGCCGTCCGGGTGGAGCACCCACAGCTCGGTGCGGGGCGCGCCACCGGGCGCGACCACGCAGGCCAGCCACTGCCCGTCCGGAGACCAGCTCACCGCCAGGACCGGTTCGTCGCCGCCGGGCAGCGCGACGGCCTCGGGGGCGTCGACGTCGCGGACCCAGACGGCCGGCGTGCCGGCACGATCGGACACGTACGCCACCCGCCGACCGTCCGGTGACGGCGCGGGCGCGAAGTCCTGGCCGGGAGGCGGGGTCGCCGCCGGCCGGTTACGCGCCGGTCGAAGCCGGCGCGGCACCTCGGTCCGTACGCTCATCTAAACCCCGATCCGCTGCAACCAGAGCTCCAGCAGCCCGAGCTGCCAGAGCGCGTTGGAACCCAACGTGGTCCGCTGGGCGTTCGGCGTGTCCAGCAACTCCTCGAGGTAGTCCTTGCGGAACAGACCACGGTCGCGCGCCGGGCCCGCCGTCAGGGCGTCCCGGACGTCGTCGAGCAGCGGGCCGGACAGGTGCCGGATGGCGGGCACCGGGAAGTAGCCCTTGGGCCGGTCGATCACCTCGTCGGGGACGATGCCCCGGCTGGCGGCCTTCAGCACGCCCTTGCCGCCCTGGGCCAGCTTGAGCGCCGGCGGGCAGGCGGCGGCCAGCTCGACGACCTCGTGGTCGAGGAACGGCACCCGGGCCTCCAGCCCCCACGCCATCGTCATGTTGTCGACCCGCTTGACCGGGTCGTCGACGAGCATCACCAGGCTGTCCTGGCGCAGCGCCGCGTCGAGCGCGGTGTCCGCGCCCGGCGCGCCGAAGTGGGCGGCGACGAACTCCAGGCTGGCGTCGTGGTCGAGCATCCACTCGGGCGCCAGGTGGCCGGCGAGCGCGTCGTGCCGACGATCGAAGAACACCCGGGCGTACGCCTCGACGGCGTCCGCGCGGGCGACGTTCGCCATCGGCGGGTACCAGTCGTAGCCGGCGAGGATCTCGTCGGCGCCCTGGCCGGACTGCACCACGGTGATGCGCTGCGAGACCTCCTCGGAGAGCAGGTGGAACGCGACGCAGTCGTGGCTGACCATCGGTTCGCTCATCGCCCCGATGGCCTGGTGCACGGCGGGCACGAACCGCGTCGCGTCGATGCGGATCTGGTGGTGGTCGGTGTCGAAGTGGCGGGCGATCAGGTCGGAGTAGTGGAACTCGTCGCCGCTCTCCCCCGCCGCCGCCTCGAAGCCGATGCTGAAGGTGGCCAGGCCGGTCTGGCCCTGCTCGGCCAGCAGGGCGACGATCAGGCTGGAGTCGAGACCGCCGGAGAGCAGCACGCCCACCGGCACGTCGGCGACCATCCGCCGTCGTACGGCGGTGCGCAACGCCCCCATGATCCGTTCCTGCCACTCCTCGGCGGACATGGTCGGCGCGGCGGCGCGGGTGAACTCGGGCCGCCAGTAGACGGTGTCGGTGCTGCGGCCGTCGGCGGTGACCACGCGCACGGTGGCGGGCGGGAGTTTGCGGATGCCGGCCAGGATGGTGCGCGGCGGCGGCACCACCGAGTGGAAGCTCATGTAGTGGTGCAGCGCCACCGGGTCGAGGTCGGTGTCGACGTCACCGGCGGCGAGCAGCGCGGGCAGGGTCGACGCGAACCGGATGCGGCCCGGCGTCTCGGCCAGGTAGAGCGGCTTGATGCCGAGCCGGTCACGGGCCAGCACGAGCGTGTGCGTGGCCAGCTCGACCAGGGCGAAGGCGAACATCCCGTAGAGCCGCTCGACGCAGGCCGTTCCCCACCGGTGGTACGCCTTGAGGATCACCTCGGTGTCCGACGTGGACCGGAAGGTGTAACCGGCCGCGGTCAGCTCGTCGCGCAGCTCCCGGTAGTTGTAGATGCAGCCGTTGAAGACGAGGGCGAGGCCCAGCTCGGGGTCGACCATCGGCTGGGCGCCGGTGTCGGACAGGTCGATGATGCGCAGCCGGCGGTGCACCAGCGCCGCCGGGCCGTGCTGCCACCGCCCCTCGCCGTCCGGGCCCCGCGACCACAGGACGGGCAGCATCCGTTCCAGCGCCGCCAGGTCCGGCGGCGCCCCGTCGAGGCGGAACTCACCTCCGATACCGCACATGGCACACACCTCTCATCGGCTCGGTCCGCTCGGGCCGCTGACCGGTCCAGGCTTGGCGGACCGGGTTGCGTCCCGATGACATCTGCGTCAAGCGTGGGTTACACCGAGGGTTGCCCGGCTCCGCCGAGCAGCCAGGTGTCCTTCGACCCACCTCCCCGCGAAGAGTTGACGATCATGCTGCCGGCCGGCGCGACCCGGGTCAGCGCCACCGGCGCCACCTCCGCAGTCTCGCCGAGGAACACGAATGCCCGCAGGTCAACGTGGCGGGGCGCGAGAGCCGTGCCGTCGAAGACCGGGTGGGTGGTGAGCGTGACCATTTCCTGGGCGATCCACCGGTGCGGGGCGGCGAGGATCTGCTCCCGGACGGCGTCCAACTCCTCCGCCTCGGCGCGCGGGCCGATCACCACGCGGTCACCGCCGTACCCGTCGACCGGCTTGAGCACCAGCTCGTCGAGCCGGCCCAGCACCTCGGCGCGCTGCTCGGGCAGCCCGCACAGGTAGGTCGACACGTCCCCGAGCAGCGCCTTCTCCCCGAGGTAGTACTCGATGAGCTTGGGCACGTACGCGTACAGCGCCTTGTCGTCGCCGACGCCGTTGCCGAGCGCGTTGGCCAGCGTGAGCCGCCCGGCGTGCACCGCCGCGAGCAGCGGCCAGCCCAGGGGCACGCCGTCCGCACCCGGGGCGTGCAGCAACGCCTCCTCGTCCATCCGCAGGTAGATCACGTCCACCGGGCTGCGGTGCCCCTCCGAGACCACGTGGACGCGGCCGTCCTCGACGAGCAGGTCGTTGCTCTCGGTCAGGGGCACACCCATCTCGTCGGCGAGCAGCCGGTGCTCGAACCAGGCCGGGTCACCCGGGCCGCTGCTGAGCACCACCACGGCGGGATCGTCGGCAGCGGCCGGCGCGGCGGCGACGAGCGCCCGGCGCAGCATCGCCGGCGTCTCGTCGGCGGGCAGCAGGTCGTCGGGCACCGGCAGCTCGGGCAGCACCGCCTGGGTGAGCCGCCGGTTCTGCACGGCGTACCCGATGCCCGAGGGCACCCGCAGGTTGTCCTCCAGCACGTACCAGCCGCCGTCGGGATCGCGGACGAGATCGGTTCCGGACACCTGGGCGCGGGTGCTGTGCCGACCCATCAGCGCGCCGGTCGGGCGCAGCCCCGGCGAGGACTCCACCACCCAGGCCGGCACGACCCCGTCGGCCACCACCGCCCGGTCGGCGTACACGTCGCGCAGGAACGCGTCGAGCGCGCGGGCGCGCTGCACCAGACCGGCACGCAGCGTCCGCCAGTCGTCGGCGGGCACGACCCGGGGCACCAGGTCGACCGGGAAGAGCCGGGTGCTGGCCTCGCCGGCCACGCTGAACGTCACGCCCCGGGCGCGCTGCTCCTCGTCCCGGTCGTGCTCGCGTTGACGCAGGCCGGCGGCGCCGAGGGTACGCAGGGCGGCGAGGAGCGGACGGTACGCGGGCGCCGGCCCGGCCGGGCCGAAGACCTCGTCGCCGGCATCGGCGTACGTGGGCAGCGCGGGCGGTGTCGACGAGCCGGGCAGGGACGGGCGCACCCGGCCCCGGGTCTCGTCGAGCAGCAGGTCGACGACGTCGGCCAGCCGGCCGCGCCGCTCGAACGCCCGCCGCTGCCGTGCGGCGGAGCTGCCACGCTCCAGCGCGTACCGGGTCAGCTCGCTGACCTGTTCCCAGTCGCCGGTCGCCTCCAACTGCGGGCGCAGGTCGGTCACGAGGCGGCGGACCGCCTGGGTGGCCGGCACCGGGCGGGCCGAGCGGGGCAGGTCGAGCAGGTCGCCTTCGAGCCCGGAGCGGGCGGCCCGCCACACGGCGGCGCGCAGCACCGGCGGGCGGACGGCGGTGCGTTCGACCCCGGCGCGCAGGGCGGCGACCTCCCGCCGCACGAGTGCGCGAAACAGCCCGGTGAGCAGGACGATCGTCTCGACGTCGGCGTTGGCGTCGGTGATGCGCAGCTCGACGGTCGGCACGTGCGCCGACGGCCGGACGTCGAAGTAGATCATGGCGGGGTCGGTGATGGTCTCGGACGAGATCAGCTCGGCGACCAGGGCCTCGTGGTCGGCCGCGCTGGTCACCTCGCCCGGGTCACCGGCCGTGGGCCAGCGCTGCCAGACCAGTGAGCGGACGCTGGCGTACCCGCTGTCCTGGCCCATCCAGTACGGCGAGCTGGTGGAGAGGGCGAGCAGCACCGGCAGCCACGGCTGGACGCGACGGGTGACGGCCACCGCCAGGTCCCGGTCGGAGACGCCGATGTGCACCTGCGCGCCGCAGATCAACTGCTCCCGGGCGAGCAACTGGTACTCGTCGACCATGCGCCGGTAGCGCGAGGTGGGTGTGACGCTCGGGTCGCCGTCGGCGCGCAGCGGGACCGTACCGGCCGCCACGATGCCCAGCCCGGCCCGGTCGGCGACCTGGACCGCCGACTGACGCAGCCGGGTCAGCTCGGCGCGGATCTCGTCCAGGGTCCGACAGACGGCGGTATTGGTCTCCACGACGCTGCGATGCAGCTCGGCGGTGAACGACGTGGCCGGCAGCCGGTCGAGCAGTTCCCCGGCCCGGGGCACCAGCTCCCGGGTGTGCAGGTCGACGACGTGGAACTCCTCCTCGACGCCGATCGTGGCGAGGTCAGCCGGGTCGTCGTCGTACGCCGGTGCGGTCGGAGCGGGACGGGACGTCGGCACGGCCCGGCCGTTGCCGGACCGGTCCACCGGTCCGTCGAACGTCGCCGCGTTCGTGGTGTTGTCGACCATGGTCACCCCGGTTCGCGTGTCGGTGGTCTCGACTGTCCGACGAGCGTTCCCAGGCTTGATAGCGAGGGTGTTTCCGGCGCGTTAAGGTGACGCGCCGTTCCGCCTCGTGGTCACTCCAGGACGAGAACGGCCTGATCATCTTCGGACAGTGGGGCGGGCTCCGTCAGCGACTCGCCGGCCGACGGCAGCGCGGCCCGGTGCGCACGACGACGAGCGGTATACCGCGGAGTCATAGTTATGACTCCGCGGTATACCGCTCACCGACACGACCGTCCCCCGACGCGGGCCGCCCGTGCCTGATCGGGACCCGACCCGCTCAGTCGGGGGGCCGGGTCACCGCATGTTGGCGACCACGAACGGCGCGTGGCCGTGCAGGTAGTTGTTCCATCCGCCGGTCACGGGGGCCCCTGGGCTGAGCAGGTTCGTGGTGTCGGTGCCGACGTCGAGCTTCCAGGCGGTCCAGGAGATGCCGTTGGCCCTCATCCAGTCGATCCAGGACTGCGCCTCCGGCAGGCAGGCGCGACCGTCGAGGCCACCGTCGGCGTTGCTGGCGCCCCACTCGGTGACGAACAGCGCCAGGCCGGCCCGGATCGCCGCGTCTCCCTTGGCCCGCAGCGACGCGCCGTGGGTGCACGAGTAGAAGTGCAGCGTGTACATGAGGTTGGTGCCGGCGACCGGGCTGGCCGCCGCCGCGTCCACGTCCTGCGACCACGTCGGCGTTCCGAGGACCACGATGTTGTCCGGGTCGGCGGCACGGATCGCGGACACGACCGCCTGGTGGTACGGCTTGATGACGCCGGACCAGCTGAACTGCAACGGCTCGTTCCACGTCTCCCAGATCACGTTGGGCAGGTAACCGTAGCGGCGTGCCAGGTCACCGAAGAACGCCACCGCCTGGGACTGGTTGTTCTGCGCCTCGTGGGCGTGCCAGTCGACGATCACGTACACGCCCGCGTTGACCGCGTTGTTGATGACGGTCTCGACCTGCGCCCGCGCCTTGTTCGGATCACTCAGGTACGCCCCGGCCGGCTCGACGCCCATCGCCGCGCGGATCACCTGGAGGTTCCAGTTGTCCCGCATCCAGCGCAGCGCGGACAGGTTCTCGGCGTACGGAGCGGTCTCCCAGTTGAGCCACATGCTGCTGACACCGCGCAGCTGCACCCGCGCGCCGGATCTGTCGCACATCGTCGTACCGCAGACCCGGAGTTGCCCGTGCCGCTCGACCGGCGTACCGGTGGTCGGTGGCGGGGTCGTGGGTGGCGGAGTGGTCGGCGGTGGCGTGGTTGGCGGTGGCGTGGTGGGCGGCGGAGTGGTCGGCGGCGTTCCGCCGGAGCAGGAGACGCCGTTGCCGTTGACGGTGCAGTTGACCGGGGTGCCGGAGCCGTTGACGAGGAAGCCGAACGACGTCGACGCGCCCGCGCCGAGGGTGCCGTTCCACGACACGTTGCTGAAGGTGTAGTGGCTGCCGGCGGTCACCTGCTGGGCGTTCCACGACTGGCTGATGCTCGAGGAGGCCGGGAGGTCGAACTCGACCCGCCAACCGGTGATCGGCGCGGAGGTGTCGTTGGTGACGGTGACCTGGCCCTGATAGCCATTGCCCCAACTGTTGGTCACGGAGAACGCGGCGGTCGCCGCGCTGGCCGGCGTGGCGATCGTCGCCACCGCGCCGGCGAGCAGGCCGGCGACGGCCAGCGACGTGACAAGTCTCAGTGTGCGCATGCGGAACCCGCTTCGGATCGACGGTGATGGTCTGAGGCGGGGCGGCGCCTTCGCGCACAGTATCGATCGTCGACGATGCCATGCAAGCCGAGGCGGCCGGATCACCGCCGCTCAGCGACGCCAGCCCCAGCGGCGCGAACCAGCCGCACCCTGCGACCCACCCTTCTCCCGAGCCAACATCTCGGCCGCGACCCGCAACTTCTGGGCGGGCTCCGCCGCGGCCGGGCCCAACGTCTCCACGAAGCGGTTGCCCATCGACAGCACCAGGGCCGCCCGGTCTAGGTCGCCGATCAGAACCAGGCACTGGGCGTACACGCCGTAGGTGTTGGCCAACTCCCAGAACGTCAGCGGGCGCGCCATGTCCAGCAGCCCCTGGCGCAGCTCACAGGCCCGTGACGCCGCCAGCGCCGCCTCCTTGGCGCCCTCCGCCGACGACGGCCGGGTGAGGTGCCGGTGCAGCAGTGCCACCGCCTGGTTGTGGTACGCCGTCCCCATCGCCTCCCGGGTACGCGGCCCCGCTTCCGGCGGCGACCCGGCAGAGGTCAGACCCACCGTCACGGCACGTTCCAACAGGTCCCTGCGGGTGGCGGGCTGACCGGCGGCGAACGAGACCTCGGCCAGGTCCACCAGTGCGGTGATCAGCTCGGCGAGGGCGTCGTCGCGGGGCGCGGCCGCCACGTTGCCGCCCTCGGCCGCCACGGCGTCGTACACCCGCTCGAAGACGACCACCGCCTCACCGCCGGGTGCCGTCCCGTCGGCGGCCCGGCCGCGCGCGGAGAGCAGCATGCTGTGCCGCCACAGCGCCCGGGCCAACTGCTGCTGGTCCTCGCGGACCCCACCCGGACCGCGCACGGCATCCCGGTACGCCTCGACCACCCGCACCCACAGCCGGTCGGCCTCCGCCCACGTCTCCTGTCGCGTCGAGAGCTCCCGCGCCTGCTCGAACAACCGTCGTCGCTCGTCCGGTCCCATGCCACACACCGCCCTTCGTGGTAGCCCAGCCCATGCCGCACAAAAGAGTGAGCTTTGTCGATTCTAGGCTGGACCGATTCGCACCACCCGCGCCCACTCCGGCGGCGTGCTCGGTACGCGGTGGGCACCAGGCCGGGCGGCAGGCGGAACGCGGACGGCGGACGTAGCGTGGTGCCCATGCGAACCACCACGCTGGGCAGTGCGGGACCCGAGGTCGGCGTCATCGGCCTCGGGTGCATGGGCATGAGCCACGGATACGACATCACCGGCCCTCGCGACGACGACACCTCGATCGCCGTGATCCGACAGGCGCTGGAACTGGGCGCCACGCTTATCGACACGTCCGATGTGTACGGGCCGTACACCAACGAGGAACTGGTCGGGCGGGCGCTGGCCGACGGCCACCGGGAGCGGGCCGTCCTGGCGACGAAGGTCGGCCTGGTGGCGACCTCCCCGACCGGTGGCCCCGGCAACTCACCGAAGATCGGCAACAACGGCCGGCCGGAGCACATCCGCGCGGCGATCGACGAGAGCCTGCGTCGCCTCGACACCGACCACGTCGACCTCTACCAACTGCACCGCGTCGACCCCGAGGTGCCCATCGAGGAGTCCTGGGGCGCGATGGCGGAGGTCGTCACCGCCGGCAAGGCGCGACAGATCGGCCTGTCCGAGGTGACGGTCAACCAGATCGAGCGGGCCCAGGCGGTGCACCCGGTGGCGTCGGTGCAGTCCGAGCTGTCGTTGTGGACCCGGGACCCGCTGGCCGAGGTGCTGCCGTACTGCGTCGAGCAGGGCATCGCCTTCCTGCCCTTCTCTCCACTGGGTCGGGGTTTCCTCACCGGACGATTCGCCTCGTTCGACGACCTGCCGGCGGACGACTTCCGACGTGGCCTGCCGCGCTTCCAGCAGGAGGCGTTGCGCGCCAACCTCGCCATCGTCGGCCAGGTCCGGGAGATCGCCGAGCGGGCCGGCGTCAGCCCCGCGCAGGTCGCGCTGGCGTGGGTCGTGGCCCAGGGCGATCGGGTCATCCCGATCCCCGGCACCAAGACACCGAAGTACCTGGTGGACAACTGCGCGGCCGGTGACGTGCGGCTCGGTGCGCAGGAGCTCGCCGACCTCGACGCCCTGCCCGCCCCCGAGGGCGGCCGCTACTGAGCGACCGGCGGCCCGGCGTCACTCAGCCGGGCCGCCGGAGCGCGACGGGCGGCCCGAATCGCACACCGACGCCGGGCGAGTAGAGCACGCTGACCGGCGGCCCGACCGGCGGCGGCAGGCCCGCGGCGGCGACCAGTTCGTCGTCCAGGCGCAGCAGCTCCGCCCGGTGCAACGGCCAGCGGGGATGCCAGTTGGGCAGATGCAGCGTGCGACCGTACGCCCGGGTGTGCAGCCCCCAGCGGGCGGTGAGGAAGTGTTCGACTCCGGTGGGATCGGCGATGCGCTCCCCCACCCGGACCTCCATCCGGCTCGTCGTACCCGCTGGCCCCGGCCAGCGTCGCCGGCACCGGTAGGTGAGTCGGTCACCGTCGCGGTCCAACCGCATCGAGGACCAGAGGTACGGCAGACGCAGCGTCGCCCGCGCGACGAGCACCGGCACCAGGCGGGACGCGTCGAGCGAGCGGAACACGACGGCACGCCGCCCGGTGTCGTCCACCGAGTAGAGCCGGACATTCGTCTCGGCGAAGGTGCCGAAGTACGGCACGCCCGGGCCACGGCCGAAGCCCAGCCCGACCATCCGGAAGCCGATCAGCCCGACGTAGCTGACCCCGCCGATGGTGTCCGGCGCGGTGCCGGCGGGCAGCAGGGGCGCGACGACCTCCGGCGCGACGGCCCAGTGCAGGAAGGTGAGGTCCTCCCAGCGCTGACGCAGGAGCGCCCAGCGGAACGCCTGCCGGGGTGCGCCGTCGACCGGTTCGATCTCCACGCCCCCATCCTGACCCAGTCGTCCGGACCGGCGCGCGCGTGCGCCCTCGCCCATCCCGCAGGCTGCGGAGAAGGACCGCTCCGCCCCGGGGATGGTCGCGCCGGTCCGCCGTACCCTTGGGCGAGCAGACCTGTTCAGAACTGGCGTTTCGGGGAGGAACCGGTCATGACGGTGGACGACGCCGACCTGGTCGCGCTCGCGCGGGCGGGCGATGCGGCGGCGCTCGGCGTGCTGCTGACCCGGCACGAGGCGGGCATGCGGGCGGTGGCGGTGAGCCTGCTCGGGTACGGACCGGACGCCGAGGACGCCGTGCAGGACGCGATGGTGACCGCGCTGCGGCGTATCGGCGAGGTCCACGACCAGGCCGCCGTCGGCCCGTGGCTGCGCACGATCGTCCGGAACAACGCCCGGATGGCCCTGCGTGGACCGCGTCCGGTGCCGGTCGCCGACCCCGACTGGTTCGCCCGGCCCGCCACCGGCCCCACCCCGGAGGAGGCGCTGGACTCCGGCGCGCTGCGCGACTGGGTGTGGCACGCCATCAGCGAGTTGTCCGAGCCGGACCGCATGGTCACATTGCTGCGCTACTTCAGCGAAGCTTCGTCGTACGAGCAGATCGCGGCCGTGTGCGGCGTGCCGGTCGGCACCGTCCGCAGCCGCCTCAGCCACGCCCGGCGGGCCCTCGCCGGCGGCCTGCGGACGGCGGCGACCGCCGCGCACGCCGACGTCCGGGCGGCCGCCGACGCCCGGTGGCGCGAGGGCCGCGACATGATCTCCACGGCGATGCGCGGCGACTTCGACCGGGTGGTCGACGACACCTGGTGGCCCGACGCCCAGATGATCGTCCCGGGCGGCCCACGCGGCGGCCGGGACCTGGCGGTCCACGGCATGACCAGCGACCTGCAAGCCGGGGTACGGCAGCGGCTGCGCACCGTCGTGTCCAGCGGCGACGTGCTGCTCTGGGAGACCGACCTGATCAGTCCGCCGGACAACCCGGAGCACTGCCCGCCCACGGCTCTGTGGTTGCAGGTGCTACGCGGCGGGAGAGTGCGCCAGCTCACCCTGTTCCATCCCGTTCCCGCGCGGGCCTGAGGAAGTTCCCGAGCAGAGCGAACTTTCTCCCCGACCCGCGCATCTGGTCCGTGTCAGCCACCACTCACCGTCGCGGCACATGCCGCACGGGCCACGGATCGGGAGATACTTCATGGGTTCCACCCGCCACGACGTCGGCGCGCTCGCGCCGGGCGCCCACACGTTCACCGTCGACGGGGTGCGACAGGTCTACCACGTCGCCGGCACCGGCCCGGTGTGTGTGGCGCATTCGGGCGGCCCCGGCATCGAATGGGCCTACCTGCGGACGCCGAGCCTCGAAGAGCACTTCACCATGGTGTACGTCGAGCCGGTCGGCACGGGCGCGTCGGGCCGCCTCGACAACCGCGACGACTACCGGATGGACACCTATGTCCGTTACCTGGACGCGGTCGTCACACATCTCGGTGAGCCCCGGGTCTACCTGCTCGGGCACTCGTACGGCGGTTTCGTCATCCAGCGGTACGCCTTGCAGCAGCCGGACCGCGTCGCCGGCCTCGTCCTGTACGACACCTCGCCCGTCACCGGCGCCGAGTTCTGGGCCGAGGCGATGAAGGGCCTCGCCGCGTACCCGCTGCGGCACCCCGAGCACCCGGAGGCGGCGGCCGTGCCGGCAGCTCTCCAGCGGGCCCTGGCCGCCACCGACGACGAGTCGCTGAGCGCCGGTCTCAGCGAGGCGCTGCCGGTGTACTTCGCGGACTTCTGGGCCCGGCGGGCCGAGTTCGCCCCGTTGCAGGCGGGTCTGCGGGCCTGGGCGGCGCCGGCGCGCGCGCAGGACCCGACGCCCTTCGACGTGCGCGACCGGCTCGGTGAGATCGCCGCGCCGGCCGTGGTGATCGTCGGCGCGTACGACTTCATCTGCGGCCCCCGCTACGCCGAGGAGCTGCACGCGGGCCTCAAGGACTCGCGCCTGGTGGTGCTGGAGCGCAGCGGGCACTTCGGGCACGTCGAGCAGCCGACGGAGTTCACCGAGGCCGTGGTGGAGCTGCTGAAGCGGTGACGCTCGTGCCGCCCCCGAGGTCGGTTCGTCACAACGGGCAGGCCTCGGGAGCCGGCGGCGTTGCACGGTCATAGGCTTGGCGCTTCGCTGCGCTGTGACAAAGGAGAAACTGCCGTGAGCCAGACGGATTCCGTCGACGAGTGGAACGTGGTCGAGGACGACGGCGTGCTGGACGCCTCGGACACCCTCGACGACAACCGCGTCGGCGACCCCCTCGACACCGGCATCGTCGCCGCGGACCACTGGACGGCGGCGAACCGGTTCGGCACCACCCCCGCCGAGGAGCGGGCGGGCGAGTCGTTGGACCAGTACCTCGCCCAGGAGGAGCCGGACGTCGACCCGTACGCCGAGGGTGGCGACGACGAGGACGAGCTGACCCGTCGCGGGTACGAGGCCGAGCCGCGCGCGGGCCGTCTCGTCGAGTACGACGAGGGCGTCCGCGAGGACGACGAGGCCGAGTCGGTGGCGTGGGACGCCGGCATCGACGCGGGTGGCGCCAGCGCCGAGGAGGCAGCGGTCCACGTGATCGAGGACCCCGACGGGGCTGGCGACGGTCCCCTGCGCTGATCAACGCACCGCCGCGCTCGACACCGGACGGGCGTCGAGCGCGGCGGGCGCGTCGGTCAGTGGATGACGACGGGCGTCTTGGGCAGGTCGGTCTGCTCGTCGCCGAGCGGCTGCGCGGGCGTACGCCGGCGCGGCAGCAGGGCGGCCGGCACGAACGTGAGCAGCACCAGCGCGAACGCCACCCAGAAGGTGTGGGCGAACGACTTCGCGGCGAAGTCGAGACCCCGTTCGATGATCGACGGATCCACCGGCATCTGCGTGAGCAGCTCCGGCCGCTGCTGGGAGGCGATGGCCAGCCCGGCCTCGGTGATCGGCTTGCCGCTCTCGTCGACCAGGCCGGGGATCGGGCGGGAGCCGTTCAGCTCGTTGGTCAGGATCACCGACATCACCGCGGCGCCGACCGAGCCGCCGATCTGTTGCAGGATGTTGACAAGCGTCGAGCCGCGCGCGACCTCCTGCGCCTGCAACGTCCGCAGCGCCGACGTCATGATGGGCATCATCGTGCCGCCCATGCCGAGGCCCATCACGAACAGCGACCCACCGAGCAGCCAGTACGACGTCTGCGGGTCGACCTGGGTGAACCCGAAGAACCCGATCACGATCAGGGCCAACGCGAACGGAACGGTGCGACCGATCGGCACCCGGTCGGCGAGCGTACCGGCGATCGGCATGGTGATCATCGCGCCGATGCCCTGCGGAGCCATCAGCAGACCGGCGGCCAACGTCGACTCGCCGCGCACCTGCAGGAAGTAGCTCGGGAACAGCAGGCCGGCGCCCATGAACGCGATGATGAACACGAACAGCGTCGCCGCGGCGATGGTCAGGTTGCGGTTGCGGAACAGCCGCAGGTCGAGCAGCGGGTGCCGGGGCTTGAAGGAGTAGAGCACGAACGCCACCACCAGCACGCCGCCGACCAGCATCGGAGCCCAGACCTTGGTCGCGGAGAAGGTGCCCGCCTCCGGCAGCGACGAGACGCCGTAGAGGAAGAGCGCGAGACCCGGCGAGAGCATCAGCATGCCGAGGAAGTCGAAGGACTCCGACGGCTCGGGAGCGTCCTTGGGGAGCGCCATCTGCGCGTAGATCAGGGCGACGACACCGATCGGCAGGTTGATCAGGAAGATCCAGTGCCAGCTCGCCGTGTCGATCAGCCAGCCGCCGAGGATCGGGCCACCGATCGGGCCGAGCAGCATCGGGATACCGAGGACCGCCATCAGCCGGCCGATCCGGTGCGGCCCGGCCGCCCGGGTCATGATCGTCATACCCAGCGGCATGAGCATGCCGCCGCCGAGGCCCTGCAGGACGCGGTAGCCGATCAGCTCGCCGATCGAGTCCGCGGTGGCGCAGAGCCCGGACCCGATCGTGAACAGGGCGAGCGCCACCATGTAGAGGCGCTTCGTCCCGAACCGGTCGGCCGCCCATCCGCTGAGCGGGATCACCGTGGCCAGGGCGAGCGTGTAGCCCGTCATCGTCCAGGCCACCCGGGCGTAGGACGCGTCGAACTCATTCTGGAACGTGGGCAGCGCGACGCTGACCACCGTCACGTCGAGGATCGACATGATCGCGCCAAGGACGACGACACCCGCCACCTTGAGCACCGCGGCGTCGAGTTTGTCCGATGTCGCGACGGTTTGCTGTGTCACTAACTCTCCTGAGGTCGGTTGATCCGGCGGATGGTGGGCGGTGGCGGCGATCGCCGCGCCGACCAGGCGCGGGACGCGACGTGCCGGGGCGACGACGCGCGGAGGCAGACTATCCGGGGACTGTGACGGGTCGCCGCCCGTTTTCGTGACGACCGCGTGGCGGAAACCGATCGGCCGTCGGATTGGAGCCGGTCGGCGGGGTGTCGGGTGCGAGACCTCGCCGCCCAGCCAGGGAGAGCGCCGCTCAGCCCTCGACGCCCAGCGCCGTCACCGGGCTGACCCGGGACGCCCGCCGAGCCGGTAGCACCCCCGCCAGGGCGGTCAGCCCGACCAGCGCCGCGAAGAGCCCGACCAGCGGCAGCACCGGCAGCGACAACGGCGCGTTGAGGCCCAGAGCCCGTACCGCCAACCAGGCGTACGGGACGCCGAGCAGCAGACCGAAGGTCGCCCCGATCACACCGTAGAGGCCGGACTCGACGGTCAGCATCGCGCGCAGACCGGTCCGGGACAGGCCGACGGCGCGCAGCAGGCCGGACTCGCGTACCCGCTCCACGACCGAGAGCGCGGTCGTCGACCCCACGCCGACCACGGCGATCAACACGGTCAGGCTGACCAGACCGGCGGTGATCCAGACCAGGGCGTTCAGCACCGCGTCGTTGCGGTCCCGCTCGTCGGCGAGCACGCTGATGTGCAGCCCGGCGGTGGTCCCGACCGCCTGCCGCAGCGCCCGCACCCCGGCGGCACGACCGTCCTCGCCCGCACGCGCCGCGTCCGCCAGCAGACCGGTGTACGCCGTCGGCCCGCCGATCCGGTCGAGGTCGGCGCGGTCGGCGAGGATGCCCGCGTACAGGGGGCCACGGTCGGGCAGGATCGCCGCCACCCGCACGTCGACAGTCGACCGGTCGTGGCCGAGAGTCACCGTGTCGCCGGCGCGCAGGCCGGCGGTGCGGGCGACCCAGTCGCCGAGCACGACGCGGCCTGGCCCACGGTCGGCGAGGCTGCCCTGGGCCACGGCCAGGTCGGCGAGGGTCGGCAACGCCGACAGGTCGAGGTCGGTGGTCGAGTATCCGGCCTCGGCCCCACCGAGGCGTTCTCCGCCGCGCAGCAGGGCGACGTCGTTGACCATCCGGTACGGCACGACCCGGGTCAGCGCGCCACTCTCCGCCCGCGCCCGCGCCAGGACAGCCACCGGCAGCGTCGTACCCGCCTCCCCGGCGACCTCGTAGTCGGCCGGCGCGGAGAGCGCCATGTCCCGGTCGGCGACGACCCGCATGGACGCGCCGCCGATGACCACCCCGGAGATCAGCGTCACCCCGAGCGCCACCACGACGGACACGGCGGAGGCCCGCCGCGGGGTCCCACCGATCCCACCGACCGCCAGCCGACCCAGCGCGCCGAGCTGGCGCAGCGGCCAGCCCGCCACGGCCAGCACCGGACGCACCAGCAACGGCCCGAGGGCGACCAGGGCGAGAAACGCCAGCGCACCCGAGGCGACCAGCAGGAGCAGACCCGTGGTCGGGTCGTAGGACTCCTGCCCCGGCGTCGGCATGCGACGCACCGCCGCTACGCCGGCCAGCAGCGCACCGATGATCAGCAGCGCCCCGGACACCAGACGCGACGCTCCGATGCCGCGCCGCCCGGCGGTGACACTCGCCGCCCGCAACGCCTCCAGCGGCGAGACCCGGGCGGCGGAGAACGCCGGAGCGAGTACCGCCACCACGGTGAGGACGACCGCGCCGAGCACCACCGCGACCGCCGCCCCCAGCGGCAGGCCAGGCGACGACACCACCGCGCCGAAGGCGCGCAGAATGGGTGGGAGAGCCTGCCCGACGGCCAGGGCGGCGGCCACCCCGACGACGCCGGCGACCAACCCGGTGAGGGCGCCCTCGGCGGTGAGCGCGCCCACCAACGTGCTCCGGCCGGCACCCACCGCGCGCAGGAGGGCGAGGTGCTGCATCCGCTGGGCGAAGACGATGCGGAACGTCGAGGTGACCACGAGGGCCGCGGCGGCCACCGCGATCGCGACGAACATGCCGACCAGCGCGAACAGCTTCCCGACCTGCTCGGCCGCGGCATCGGCCTCGGCGTCGCGTACCTCGGCGCCCGAGCGGACCGGCTGGTCGGCCGGGACCGCCGCGCTCACCCGCTGGCGCACCGCCTGCACCGCGCCCGGCGCCGCCCGCAGGTCGATCCGCTCGACGCCGCTCAGGTGACCCCACGCGATCACGGCGTCGTCCGGGGCGTACGCGTTGGTGCCGCCGTCGACGGGAGTGTCGACCACACCCGTGACGGTGAGCGGGGCGCCGGTGCTGAGGTCGCCGCCCGTCCCGGTGGTCACCGTGCCGACCGTCAGCCCCAGCCGCTCGACGGTACGCGGGCTCACCGCGATCTCGCCGGGCCGCTCGGGGTAGCGCCCCTGGACGAGGCGGACCGTCGCCAGCGGGCCGACGCCCGGGTCGGCCTCGAGGTTGACGTACCCGCCGGCGACGGAGACACCGATCGCCACCCGACCCACCGCTTCGGCGACGCCCGGCACGGCACGGACGTCGCGCAACTCCGTCAGGGCCAGTGGCGGCTGCTCGGGGTCACCGATCACCAGGTCGGTGCCGGCCGGTGTGCCGCTGAGGTTGTCCCGCGCGGTCCGTTCCGTGATGTCCTGCGCCAGCACGGTGCCGAAGACGACGAACGACGCGACGAGGATCGCGAGGCCGGTCAGGATAAGCCGTCCCGGCCGTCGGGCCGCGGCGCTCACCTGGGTACGCAGCACGGTCGCCCTCATGCCGCCACCGCCAGGGAGCGCAGCGCCTCGGTGATCGCACCCTGGTCCGGCGCGGCGATGTCGCCGGCGATCCGACCGTCGGCGAGCAGCACCACCCGGTCGGCGTACGCGGCGGCGACCGGATCGTGGGTGACCATGACGACCGTCTGGCCCAGGTCGCGTACCGAGTCGCGCAGGATGCCGAGCACCTCCGCCCCGGAGCGGGAGTCGAGGTTGCCGGTCGGCTCGTCGGCGAAGACGACCTCGGGCCGCGACACCAGGGCCCGGGCCAGCGCCACCCGCTGTTGCTGGCCGCCGGAGAGTTCGCTGGGCCGGTGCCCGAGCCGCTGCCCGAGGCCCAGCACGTCGACGAGGTGCGCGAACAGCTCACGGTCGGGTTCCCGGCCGGCGAGGTCCAGCGGCAGGGTGATGTTCTGCGCGGCGGTGAGCTGCGGCAGCAGGTTGAACGACTGGAAGACGAAGCCGATCCGGTCCCGGCGTGCCCGGGTCAGTGTGCGGTCGGACTGGCCGGTCAGCTCCGTGCCGCCGAGCAGGACCCGCCCGGAGGTGGCCGTGTCCAGGCCGGCGAGGCAGTGCATCAACGTCGACTTGCCGGACCCGGAGGAGCCCATGATCGCCGTGAACCCGGCCCGACCGAAGCCGACCGAGACGCCGTCCAGGGCGCGGACGGCGGTGTCGCCGCTGCCGTACACCTTCACGAGGTCGACGGCCGCGACGGCCGCCTGCCCGGTCGGCGGCGAGGCGTGGGTTGTCATGGGTTCCTCCAGTGGCTGTGACGTGACCGGGGAAGCCTCGCCCGCGCCGCAGGGGAGCCGCATCGGCCCGCGGTCGGGGAACACCGGCGTCGGGTCTGCCTTTCGGCCGATCTGCCCGCGCCGCCCACGTGGCTACGCTGGGTCACGATGAACGCGCCGACATTCTCAACCTGGTGGGTACGCCTGGGTCAGCTCGCCGGCCTGGCGGCGCTGGCCCTGCTCTGTGCCTTCGACCTGCGGTACGGCCTCTACAGCGGGATGGGCATGGCCGAAGCGCTGCGCGCCCTGTTACAGGTGGGGATGGCGGCGGCGACCACGGTGGTCTGGCTGCCGGTGCACCGGCAGGGTTCCCGGTCGTTGCCGATCGCGGCGCTCGTGCTCGGCGTCATCTCCCTCGCCGTCACTCTGGGCTTCCTGGTGCTCAGCACGAGCCGGTTCATTCTGCTGGGCGGCACCTGGGGGCTGGCCGAGTCCGCCGGGATGATCGCGGTGGTGTTCGTGGTGACCCGGTGGGGCTCCCCCCGGCTCGCACCGTGGGCGGCCGTGGTCGCCGCGCTCGCCGCCGCCGCGCAGCCGCTGCGCGCCGGCACCGACCTCGTCTACGTGATCTTCGGGCTGCTCCAGGCGCTCGGCGCGGTCGGCGCTGCCGCCGTCGGAATCTACCTGCGCGTCGTCGCCGCCGGGCGGGAGCGGGCCATCGCCCTGGTACGCGCCGAGCAGCGCGCCGAGTTCGCCCGTGACCTGCACGACTTCATCGCCCACCACGTGACCGGCATCGTGGTGCAGGCCCAGGGCGCCCGGTTCGTCGCCGAGCAGGACCCACAGCGGGTGATCGTGGCCCTGGAGCAGATCGAGCGGGCCGGCGCCGAGACGATGGCCTCGATGCGACGGATGGTCGGTGTCCTCCGCAATCCGGACGCCCCGCCGGACGCGCCGCTGGCCCCGTTGGCCGGCGTGGCCGACCTCGCGCCCCTGTTGGAGGGCCACAACGGCACGACCGACGCGCCGGCCCGGCTGTACGTCGACGGTCCGCTCGACGAGCTGCCGGTGGAGGTGTCGACCTCGGCGTACCGGGTGGTGATGGAGGGGCTGACCAACGCCCGTCAGCACGCGCCGGACGCCCGGTCGGTAGCCGTGTCCGTGCGTCGTACGCCGGACTGGCTCCTGGTCCGGGTCGCCGACGACGGCGCGAGCCCACGCACGCCTCCCGCCAGGGGGCACGGTTTCGGCCTGCTTGGCCTCACCGAGCGGGTACGCGCCCTCGGCGGCACGATCACCGCCGGACCGGGCATCGCCGGCGGCTGGGTGCTCGACGCCGCGTTCCCGCTGCGGTCGGCCGTGGCGCGATGATCCGGGTCTTGATCGCGGATGACCAGGCGATGGTCCGGACCGGCTTCAGCATGATCATCGGAGCGCAGCCGGACATGGCGGTGGTCGGCGAGGCCGCCGACGGGGTCGCCGCCGTCGAGATGGTCCGGCGGCTGCGCCCGGACGTGGTGCTGCTGGACATCAGGATGCCCCGCCTCGACGGCCTGGAGGCGTTGCGCCTGCTCGCCGGGCCGGGCGTCGCCGACCCGGTGCGGGTGGTCGTGGTCACGACCTTCGACCTCGACGAGTACGTGCACACCGCGCTCTCCAACGGCGCCTGCGGATTCCTCCTGAAGGACTCCGGGCCGGCGCTGCTCGTCGAGGCGGTCCGCGCCGCCGTCTCCGGTGACGCGCTGATCAGCCCGTCCATCACCGTACGACTGCTGGAGCACCTCAGCTCGCCCACCGCGCCACGCGACGACGCGGGTCTGTCCCCACGGGAACTCGACGTCGTGCGGCTCGTGGCCCGGGGTCTGACCAACGCCGAGATCGCCAGCGAGCTCTTCATCGCCGTCGGCACGGTCAAGACCCACCTGGCCAGCGTCCAGACGAAACTTCCGGCCCGCAACCGCGTCGAGATCGCCGCCTGGGTCTGGGAACGCCGCCTGGTCACCTAGACGGGGCATCCTCGCGTCGCCCGCTGCCCTAAAATCCACGGCAGTGAATCGCCGGCCCGCTGCGGACAACCGGAGGCGAGGGATTCATCGTGCACCCAATCCGAACGCGGCCCCGACCACGGGCCGTTACCCTGGTCGTCGCCGCGCTGGTGGCCGCAACGGCCATGCTGGGCCCGAGTCCGGCGTACGCCGCCGACGACACCGAGCGACCCACCGCCCCCGGCCCGATCACGGTCACCGCCATCGACACCACCTCGGTCGAGCTGACGTGGGCCGCGTCGACCGACAATGTGGGAGTGGTCGGCTACGCGGTCTCGGCGATGTTCGAGGACAACGGCCGGACGTGGTCGACAGGCACCAACAGCATCCGCATCACCGACCTCGGGCCGTCGCGCACCTACACCTTCGGCGTGGCTGGGCTGGACGCGGCGGGAAACCGCTCACCGTCGAGCCCGACGCTGCGGGTGACGATGCCACCGGGTGACACCCAGCCGCCGAGCGCGCCGGGCCAGCCGGTCGCGTACGACGTCGCCGCGACCCTGGTGTGGCTGCGCTGGGCCCCGTCGGCCGAGAACGTCGTGCTCGACCGGTACGAGGTGTACCGGGTCGACGCCGGTGGTCAGCTGACCCTGGTCAGGGAGTTGTACCAGTTCCCGCCGAGGCCCACCATGACCCAGGTCAGCGGGTTGACGCCGAACACCACGTACACCTTCGTGGTCCGCGCCCGCGACGAGGCGGGCAACTGGTCGCCGCTGTCCCCGCCGGTCACCGTGACCACCCTGCCGCCCCCGCCGAGCTGCGCCGTCCGCACCGTCGTCCGACAGTGGTCGGACGGCTTCGTGGCGTACCTCGCCGTCGAGAACACCGGCACGACGGCGGTGAACGGTTGGACGATGACCTGGCGGTTCTGGGCCAGCCAGCAGGTGCGGGCCCTCTGGGGCGCGCAGGTCGTCGACCGGCCCGACAACAGCTACCTGCGGGTCCGCAACACCAGCCACAACGCGCTGATCAGGCCCGGCGGCACCGTGTCGCTGGGCGTCATCGCCAGCGGCACGCAACTGCCGGAGGAGATCACGTTGAACGGCGGCGTCTGCGTGGCGGCAGACGAGTAACGCTCGCATCCGGGGTCTGGTGTCGGCGGCGACATCTTGCGACGCTAACGATCGTGTATGACTACGACCTGTTGGTGCTGGGCTCCGGACCCAGCGGTCAGAAGGCCGCGATCGCCGCCGCCAAGCTCGGCAGGCGGGTTGCCATCGTGGACCGCCGCGACATGCTCGGTGGGGTGTGCATCAACACCGGCACCGTCCCGTCCAAGACGTTGCGCGAGGCTGTGCTCTATCTGACCGGCCTGAGCCAGCGCGACCTGTACGGCAGCAGCTACCGCGTCAAGGAGGAGATCACGGTCAGCGACCTGGCCGCCCGCACCCAGCACGTCATCACCCGGCAGACCGACGTCATCCGCAACCAGCTCGCCCGCAACCGCGTCGCGATGATCACCGGTACCGGGCGTTTCGCGGACGCCCACTCCATCTGGGTCGATGCCGGCTCGGGGCGCGACTCCAAGGTGACGTTCGACAAGGCCATCATCGCGGCCGGCACCCGCCCGGCCCGCCCGGACAGCGTCGACTTCGACGAGCGGACCATCGTGGACTCCGACGGCGTCATCAACCTCCAGGCCGTACCCCGCAGCATGGTCGTGGTCGGCGCCGGCGTGATCGGCATGGAGTACGCGTCGATGTTCGCCGCCCTCGGCACCAAGGTGACAGTCGTCGAGCGCCGCGAGCGGATGCTCGACTTCTGCGACGACGAGGTCGTCGAGTCACTCAAATACCACCTGCGCGACCTGTCGGTGGCGTTCCGCTTCGGTGAGGAGGTCGCCGCCGTGGAGAAGCACCAGACGGCGGCGCTGTGCATCCTCAAGAGCGGCAAGAAGATCGTCGCGGACACCGTCATGTACTCGGCCGGCCGACAGGGCCAGACCGACGACCTGGCCCTGGAGGCGGCCGGCCTCACGGCGGATCGACGCGGCCGCATCACCGTCGACGCCAACTACCGCACCCCTGTCGACAACATCTACGCAGTCGGCGACGTGATCGGCTTCCCGGCGCTGGCGTCCACCTCGATGGAGCAGGGCCGGCTGGCCGCGCAGCACGCCTGCGGCGAACCGATCCGGGGGATGCTCGGCCTGCAACCCATCGGCATCTACACGATCCCGGAGATCAGTTTCGTCGGCCAGACCGAGGCCGAGCTGACCGAGGCGTCCACGCCGTTCGAGGTGGGCATCGCCCGCTACCGGGAGTTGGCGCGCGGTCAGATCGTCGGCGACTCGTACGGGATGCTGAAACTCCTCGTCTCCCCCGAGGACGGCCGGCTGCTCGGGGTGCACGTGTTCGGCACCGCCGCCACCGAGATCGTCCACATCGGTCAGGCGGTGATGGGCTGCGGCGGCACGATCGACTACCTGATCGACGCGGTGTTCAACTATCCGACCCTGGCCGAGGCGTACAAGGTCGCCGCCCTGGACGCCTCCAACAAGATCCGCAACATAACCCGAATAGACGGCTAACCCCCGCCCCGCCCCCGGGCGCCCCTCCCCCCGCCCCCACCCCGGCCCTCCCCCGCCCTCCACCCCGGCCCTCCACCCCGGTTGATCATGAAGTTATTGCCGCCCTCGTCGGCGTGTCGTGGCAATAACTTCATGATCAACGCGCTTGGCGCGGGGGACCTCCGGGGACTGGGGTGGGACCCGGGGGGGTGGGGTTGGGGTTGGGGGTTAGCTTGGCGCGCAGGTTGGGCTGAGGGTGCCGGCGGTGCCGGTGCCCTGGAAGCCGAACTCGGTGGACTGGCCGGCGCCGACCTGGCCGTTGTAGGACACGTTCGTCCAGGTCGTCGTACCGGTGCTACCGCTGTTGGTGGCGCTCCAGGCGTTGGTGACGGTCGCGCCGGACGGCAGGTCGATCGTCACGGTCCAGCCGTTGAGGGCCGACGAGCCGGCGGTCACCCGTACGTTCGCCACGAAGCCGCCGTTCCACTGGTTCACCGTCACGGAGGCGAAGCAATCACCCTGTCCGGGCGGCGGAGTGGTGGGCGGTGGAGTCGTGGGCGGCGGGTCGCTGGGCGGCGGGGTCGTCGGCGGCGGCGTGGTGGGCGGCGGCGTCGTCGGGGTGGTGCCGCTGTTCAGCGCGGCGAGCACGGCGTCGTACGCGGGCTTCTTCTGGCCGCTGTTGGTGAACAGCAGCGGCGACTGGTAGGACCGCCACGAGTCGCTGTCCCGGATGCCCCACACGGTGATGCCGTTGCAGCGGGCCACCGCGAGGCAGTCCTCGACCACGCTCCGGTACGTGTTCGCCGGGGCGCTCTCGATGTCCAGCTCGGTGATCTGCACGTCCACACCCAGCGCCGCGAAGCTCGACAGTGTGGTGCGGTAGTTGCTGACGTACGGGGAGTCGCTGTTGAAGTGCGACTGGAAGCCGACGCAGTCGATCGGCACGCCACGGGACTTGAAGTCGCGGACCATGTTGTAGACGCCCTGCGTCTTGGCCCACGTCCAGTTGTCGATGTTGTAGTCGTTGTAGCAGAGCTTCGCGCCCGGGTCCGCAGCCCGTGCGGCACGGAACGCGGCCTCGATCCAGTCGTTGCCCGTGCGCTGGAGGTTCGAGTCGCGCCGACCGCCGGAGTTGCCGTCGGCGAACGCCTCGTTCACCACGTCCCAGGAGTAGACCTGCCCACGGAAGTGCGTGGCCACCTGCGTCACGTGGTTCAGGATCGCCTGCCGCAGGGCGCTTCCGCTCATGCCCTGCATCCAGCTCGGCTGCTGGGCGTGCCAGGCCAGCGTGTGACCGCGTACCTGCATGCCACGACTGCGGGCGTGGTTGACGATCTGCTCGGCCGAGCCGTAGCTGAACCGGTTCTGCTGCGGTTCGGTGGCGTCGATCTTCATCTCGTTCTCGGCCGTCACCATGTTGAACTCACGGTTCAGGATCGTGGTGTACGCGCTGTCCGAGAGCTTGAACCCGGCAACGGCCGTACCGAAGTAGCGGCCCTTCTCGGCGGCGGACGCGCCGAGCGTGGTCCCGGCGGCGGCGGGCGCCGTCAGGACCAGCGCCATGCCGGCGGCGAGCGCGCCTGCCCCGGCCAGCGCGATGGCGGCTCTCGACGCCGCCCTCCATCTCGTATTTCCCATTCGTGTGACTCCTTGCGGATGGGGTGCGGTGGGGTCAGGAGACCGAGCAGGCGGCACCGTTGAGGGCGAACGACGTGGGCTTGCCGGCGTCGCCGGTGTGGGTGGCCTGGAAGCCGATGTCGACCGACGTGTTCGGTGCGATGGTGCCGTTGTAGGAGACGTTGCGGGCGGTCACCGCACCGCTCGTCGGCGAGTAGGCGGCGTTCCAGCCACCGGTGATGCTCTGACCGCTGGGCAGGGTGAACGTCAGCGCCCACCCGTTCACCGCGGTGGTGCCGGTGTTGGTGATGCTCACGCTCGCGGTGAGCCCGTTGTTCCAGGCGTTGACCGTGTAGGTGACCCGGCAGGCGCCCGCGCTGGGCGGTGGCGTCGTGGTGGGAGGCGGCGTGGTCGGCGGCGGTGTCGTCGGCGGCGGCGTGGTCGGAGGAGGCGTCGTCGGAGGCGGCGTGGTCGGCGGCGGCGTCGTGGGAGGCGGCGTCGTCGGCGGAGGCGTCGTGGGCGGGGCGGTGCCGTCGAGGCCGAAGAAGCGGATCACCTGGGCGGCGTCGACGGGGATGTTGTGCGTGACGCCCTGCATGCTGATCGCCTCGACCGGGGCCATCGGGCCGCTGCTGCCGTACCGGGTGCGGGTGTATCCCGACTGCGGAGAGTCGGTGTACGTCGGGGTCTGGCTCAGACCATGCACGTTGGTCCACTGCTTGACCTGCTCGCCGAAGTTCGGGTAGCGCAGGGTGTCGTCGCTCGTGCCGTGCCAGATCTGCATCCGCGGTCGGCGGCCGCTGTAACCGGGGTACGCCCCGCGGACCAGGTCGCCCCACTGCTGGGCCGTCTTGATGAGCTGCCCGTTCGCGCACTGGCTGTTCCACTCCGAGGTGCCCCCGGTGGCGAAGCAGGCGAACGGCACGCCGGCGAAGGACGCGCCCGCCGCGAACACGTCCGGGTAGTCACCGAGCATGACGTTTGTCATCATCGCGCCCGACGAGGTGCCGGTGGCGAAGACGCGGTCCGGGTCGGCGGAGTACCGCTGCTTGACGTAGTCGATCATCGAGACGAGCCCGACCGGGTCGCTGCCCCCGCCCCGGCGCAGCGCCTGCGGCGAGGCCACGTCCCAGCACTTGCTGCTGCGGGTCGCCGACGGGTAGATGACGATGAAGCCGTACCGGTCGGCGAGGGACGCGTACTGCGTGCCGGAGTAGAAGGCGGGGCCGGTGCCGGTGCAGTAGTGCAGGGCGAGCAGGATCCCCGGGCGCGACGCCACCCGGTCCGGGACGTACAGGTGCATCTGGAGGTTGGTGGGGTTGTTGCCGAAGCCGGTCACCTGCGTGAGCGTCGCGGCCGACGCGGGGGTGGCGAACGCCAGCGCGGCCGCGGCGACTGTCGCGACGGCCGTGAGGACGCCGAGCAGCCTTGTCTTCAGTGTCATGGTTCGCGATCCCTCGGGGACATGGCGCATGGAAGGGGGTTAGTCGAGGACTGCCCTTCGCCCGACCGTGACCGCGGCTCGCGTGACCGATGTCAGCTTCAATCGAGCACACTCGATTGTCAAGGCTTCCGGAAACCTTTCGGCGTAAGGCATTACGCGGTCACCAGCACCGGTTCCGGGGCCGGCGGGACCCTGCGCCACCGGCCGACGCCGGGATATTATCGGCACGTTCCCGATAAGCAGACCGTCCTCGCGTGCACCCCCCTGCGAGCGTCCTCACCCGACTCCCGCGGGCACGAAGGAGATCGAGTGAAGATCGTCGACGCCCGAGTCATCGTGACCTGTCCGGGCCGCAACTTCGTCACCCTCAAGATCGTCACCGACGAGGGCGTCACCGGCGTCGGTGACGCCACCCTGAACGGGCGGGAGCTGGCCGTCGCGTCCTACCTGCGCGACCACGTGGCGCCGCTGCTGATCGGCCGTGACCCGGCGCGGATCGAGGACACCTGGCAGTACCTCTACCAGGGCGCATACTGGCGGCGCGGTCCGGTCACGATGAGCGCGATCGCCGCGGTGGACACCGCCCTGTGGGACATCAAGGGCAAGGTGGCGGGCCTGCCGGTCTACCAACTGCTCGGCGGCCGGTCCCGCGAGGGCGTCACGGTGTACGGCCACGCCAACGGCGAGACCGTCGAGGAGGTGCTGGTCGAGGTCGCCCGCTACGTCGACCTCGGCTACCGGGCGGTCCGGGTGCAGTGCGGTGTGCCAGGTCTGCCCCAGACGTACGGGGTCAGCGCCGACAAGCTCTTCTACGAGCCGGCCGACGCCGCTCTGCCCAGCGAGGCCACCTGGTCGACGCAGCGCTACCTGTCGCACGTGCCAAGCGTCTTCGCGCGGGTCCGCGACGAGTTCGGCCCCACCCTGCGGCTGCTGCACGACGTGCACCACCGGCTCACGCCCATCGAGGCGGCCCGGCTCGGCCGGAGTCTGGAGCCGTACGCCCTGACCTGGATGGAGGACCCGGTCCCCGCCGACCTCCAGGAGGGTTTCCGGCTGATCCGGCAGCACACCACCACGCCGATCGCCGTGGGCGAGGTCTTCAACACCGTCTTCGACGCGGCGCAGCTCATCCGCGAGCAGCTCATCGACTACATCCGGGCCACCGTGGTGCACGCCGGCGGGATCACCCACCTGCGGCGCATCTTCGACCTCGCGGCGCTGCACCACGTCCGCAGCGGCTCACACGGCGCCACCGACCTCTCCCCCATCTGCATGGCCGCCGCGCTGCAACTCGACATCTCGATCCCCAACTTCGGCCTCCAGGAATACATGCGGCACACCGCGCAGACCGACGAGGTGTTTCCACACGGCTACCACTTCGCCGACGGCTACCTGCACCCCGCCGAGGCGCCCGGGCTGGGCGTCGACATCGACGAGGAGGCGGCGGCCCGCTTCCCGTACGCGCCCGCGTACCTGCCGGTCAACCGGCTGGAGGACGGGACCGTGCACCCCTGGTGAACCGCTGGCTCAGTAGATGCGTCGTCCCCGCGCGTCGGGCACCCCGGACTTGCGGAAGAAGTACGTGTTGATCTGATCCCGCCACTCGGTGGCGCTGCGCACCTGCTCGTCGAGGCGCTCGGCCACCCGCTCGTACACGGCCGGGTCGATCATCCCGTTCAGCGTCTGCCACCGACGCCGCATCACGGCCACCTCCTCGACGCCGGCGAAGTGGGTGTCATAGATGTGCTGGATGACCGTCGATCCACTGTGCAGGACGTGCGTGTACGGCACGTGGTGGAAGAACAGCAGCAGCTCGTCCGGGCAGGTCCGCGTCGACTCGTACACCTCGGCCCAGTACAGCGGGTACTGGCCGGCGAAGCCGGTGCCCGAGGCGCGACTGCGGTCCACGCCCACGCCGTCGCGGTCGGCGAAGTGGTAGGTGCCCCAGCGCGAGTACTCGTACCCATCGACGTCGGGGCCGTAGTGGTCGCCGGGATGGACCATGAAGCCGACACCCAGCGGGGCGGTGTACCGCTCGTAGGTGTGCCACGAGTCGTCCATGATCTCGTGCAGCGTCCGCCGGACCAGCTCCGGATCGGCGGTCGCCGACGGTGGGAACGTCAACGTCATCCACTCGTCGAGGATCGCCGTCGGGTCGAGCCGGGGGTTCCAGGCGAGCCGGCCGACCGTGTACAGGTTGGCCTGCGCCAGCGGATGCCCGGTCCAGAAGAGGTCGTCACCGGTGTTGGCGACCGCGACCAGGCCTCCGCCCTTGCCCGCCTCGCCGGTGACCACGTCGGCGATCGTGCGCCCGTCGGGGCCCCAGGGCGCGAAGCTCAGCACCTCGCCCCAGCACGGCCCGAGGTGGCAGACGTGCCGCTGCTGACCCGTGTACTCCTGGGTGACCTGCACCTCGACCGCGACCCGGGTGGCCGGCATGGCGGCGAGCACCGGCGAGACCGGTTCCCGCGTCTGGAAGTCCACCGGGCCGAACTTCACCTGGAGCACGACGTTGGTACGGAACCGCCCGTCGAGGGGGGCGAAGTGGTCGTACGCGGCCCGCGCCCGGTCGGTGGACCGGTCCCGCCAGTCCTGGTGGTGGTTGTAGACGAACGCCCGCCAGTGCACCACTCCCCCGTACGGGGCGAGGGCCTCGGCGAGCAGGTTCGCCCCGTCGGCGTGGTCGCGTCCGTAGGTGAACGGGCCGGGCTGCCCCTCCGAGTCGGCCTTCACCAGGTAGCCGCCGAAGTCGTCGATGCGCTCGTACACCCGCCGGGTGGTGGCCGCCCACCAGGCGCGCACCTCCTCGTCGAACGGGTCAGCGGTCGGCAGCGCGCCGAGGACCATCGGCGCGGCGAAGGTGACCGACAGGTGCACCCGGATGCCGTACGGGCGCAGCACGTCCGCGATCTGGGCCACGTCGCCGAGTCGGTCGGTCAGCAACAGCGCCTCGGCGCGACCCACGTTGACGTTGTTCACCGAGATCGCGTTGATCCCGCTGGCCGCCAACAGCCGTCCGTACTCCCGAATGCGGGTCAGGTCCCCGCGCGGACGACCGCCGGCCCAGAAGATCGAGCCACCGGCGTACCCCCGCTCGACCTGGCCCATCACCGGATGCACGGCCACGTTGTCCCAGTGGTTCAGCATGCGTCGGCGCAGCGCGGGTCGGTGCAGCTCGGGTGGACGGGCCGGGTCGAAGGCTGCCGCGCAGAGCCGTACGACGTGGAACAGCCCGTACAGGAGGCCGGCGGGCGCGTCGGCCAGCACCACCGTCGTCTCGCCGCTGCGGGCCAGCAGGAACCCCTCGTCGCCGAGCGTCTCGCCGTCGCCCATGTCGGCGAGCGCCGCCTCCCCCGCCGAACGGGCCGCCTCGACCGCGGAACTGGGCAGCTCGGGCGCCCCGCGAAGGGTGAGCACCAGGTCGACGTCGACGTCCCAGGAGGGGGAATGCCACACCCGACCGCCGTAGCGCGTGCAGGCGCGCGTCACCTCGTCGAGGACGGTGTCGACGAGCAGCCCGTCGCCGTGCACGAGGACGCGCCGCGCGCCGAGGGCCCGGAACGCCTCCGGCGGCAGCCACGCGGGGTGGACGCGCGGGTCCTCGACGTCGGGCGGCTCCGCCACGAACACCGTCTCCTCCAAGTCCGCGTTCACGCGTCCCTCCGCGTGACGATCACCTCGGCGGTCGTGGAGCGGCTCATGCGGTGAACTCCTTCCGGATCAGGTCGACCATCGGGTCGGCGACGCGCAGGACCCCCAGGACCACGACCGAGGCGAGGAGCGCCAGGACCCCCTCGGAGAAGACCGCGGTGATCCCGGCCGCCGCGCCGAGCAGCAGGGCGTTGCCGACGGAGACCCCGGGGGTACGGACGAGGAAGTGCACGGCCAGGCGTAGGACGTCACGGGTGCGGAACTGGAACAGCGAGGTGATCACCAGCGCGTTGGCCGCGCAGAGAGCCACCCCGACCGCGACCAGGACCAGCGGGACCACCCACCAGGTGGGCAGGCCGACCGCGTCGCGGTAGGCGAGGTTGAGCGCGAGCACCGTCAGCCACGCCAGCGCCGGTGTCCAGACCCGCAGCGCGCCACCGACGTTGCCGCGGTAGCCCCGCCAGAACAGCGCGGCGGGTCGCAGGTCCGTCAGGTCGGGCCGCTGGTGGCGCAGGGCGTACAGGGCGGCGGAGACAGCCGGCCCGACCGGTGTCAGCAACAGCGCGACCAGCGGCAGGTTGCTGGGGTCGCGGTCGAGCAGCAGCAGCGGGAGCAGGCCGGGCAGCGTGGTGAGGAGGAGCAGCACCTCGACCACGAGCAGGATGTAGACGCGGGACGCGAACCGGGACAGGGGTCCGTCGCCGAGCTGCCGCCGGGTAGGCGCCGTGTCGTTCACTGTCCTACTCCTCCCGGTCGGCAGGCGATTCCCGCGCGGATTGCCGTGGTCGGCCGGTCCGGGGCGCGTCACCGGACCGGCCGACACCTCAGCGGTGGTCCTTCTGGTAGCGGTCGTACGCCTTGTTCACCATGGTCAGGTAGGCGTCCATGTTCTTGCCCTTCAGCTCGGCCACGTAGGCGTCCCACTGGGCGAGGTCCCGCTGGCCCAGCGCGAACTGGAGAGTCGCCTGGTAGACGGCGTCCTTCAGCGGCGTCTCCCACAGGGACGCCTGCTCCCGCTCCTCGTCGGTCAACGGATGCGGCGGGGGCACGACGACCGGCGTGCGGGCGTTCATGACCTTCTGGAACTCCTGCTCCTCCGGGGCGAAGAAGCCCTGCACCAACTCCGGCTTGCCGCCGTACGCGAAGACCCCGTTGTAGAAGCCGAAGTCCTTCTGCAGGTGCTTGGGGGCCTTGGGGTTGAGCCCGATGACGTTGACGTCCGGCGCCAGCTTGGGCTTGCCGGCGGCGTCCCGGACGAACGTCTTCCCCTCGACGCCCCACTTGGCGAATTCCTGGCCGGCGTCGGAGTACCAGAGCCAGTCGATGAACTGCATCATCGCCACGAAGTTCTTGCTCTCGCGGGCCTTCGCGGAGATCATCACGCCGTTCTCCAGCCGGTTGGCCGGGTTGACCTCACCGGCCGGCCCCACCGGCAGCGGAATCTTGGCGATCCTGGCCTTGGGGTTGGTCTTGGCCAGGTCCGGCCGGTAGTCGTTCACCACGGCCTGGGCGTTGGCGCTGATCACGAAGGACTTGCTGTTGGCAAGCTTCTGCCGGGCCTGGTCGTCGGTCTGGGTGAAGCTCTCCGGGTCGAGCAGCTTCTCCTTCACCAGCTTGTTGAGGTACTGGAGCATTTGCTTGTACGGGTCGCTCGCGCCCGTGTAGACGAACTTCTTGGCGTTGGCGTCCCAGCTCGTGTGCTGGAAGTTCCAGCCCGCACCCTGCAGGCCGTACGACACGGCCAGGATGTTGAGCAGGTTGCCGGCCGGGTTGGGCTTGCTCCACCGGTCCGAGAACGGGTACACGTCCGGGTACTTGGCCTTCATCGCCTTGAGCACCGTGTACAGCTCGTCCCAGGTCTTCGGCGTGCTCAGCTTCAACTCGTCGAGGATGTCGGTGCGGATCGCCACCGAGTAGTCCTGCCAGGGCTTCTCGTGCAGGCCGGGCAGCACGTAGAACTTGCCGTCCTCCTGCCGCCGCCCGTCGATCTCGGGCTTCAGGTTCCACCGGGAGATCTTGTCCTGCAGGTTCGGCATGAGGTCCAGGTAGTCGCTGACCGGCAGGATCGCCCCCGAGGACACGTACGCGTCCTCCTGCCCCGGGTACGTCTTCGGGATGATCATCGGGGCGTCGCCGGCGCCGATCAGCAGGCTGCGCTTCTGCTCGTAGTCGCTCAGCGGCACGGCGACCGGCGTGAGGGTGACGTTGGCCCGCGACTTCAGCTCCGACCAGAACAGCCAGTCCTCGCGCAGCGGGTAGTTCGGGTGGTTGTTGTACAGGAGGGAGAAGGAGACCGGCTCGCTCGCCTTGAACTGCTTGCCGATGCCGTAGTCGGACATCGCGCCGGCCCGGTTCTCCGACAGGTCCTTGGCGTCGGACGGATCATCACTACAGGCGGCGATGCTGGTCGCCGTGAGCAGCACGGCTACCGCTGTCGCGACGCGGCGCCACGATCGGTGGAGCATGGCGGTCCTTTCGGGTTCGGTGGTTCGGTGGAGGAACAGGTGGACGTGCTGGCTAGCCCTTCACGGCGCCGAGCATCACGCCGCGGACGAAGTACCGCTGGACGAACGGGTAGACCAGGAGGATCGGCAGGGTCGTGAGCACGATCGTCACGGACTTGAGGGTCGCCTCGGCCTGCACCTCGTCGGCCTCGGCGATCGCGCCGACGTTCTCCGCGCCGGTGGCCCCGGCGATCAGGTTGCGCAGATAGACGGTCACCGGCCACAGCTCCTGCTTGTCCATGTAGAGGAACGCGGCGAACCAGGAGTTCCAGAAGGCCACGGCGTAGAACAGCACCATCGTGGCGACGATCGCCTTCGACAGTGGCAGCACGATGCGCAGCAGGATGCCGTACGTGTTGAGGCCGTCGACGGCGGCAGCCTCTTCCAGGTCGGTGGGCAGGGACTCGAAGAACGCCTTCATCACCAGGAGGTTGAACACGTTGATCGCGTTGGGCACCGCGATGGCCCAGACGCTGTTCTTCAGGCCCAGACTGGTGACCAGCACGTAGTTGGGAATCAGACCGCCGGTGAAGAACATGGTGAAGACGGCGATGCCGATCAGAGCCGTACGTCCCCGGAGGTGCTTCTTGGACAGCACGTAGGCGTAGCAGGTGGTCAGCACGATCGAGATGGTCGTGGCGACCACGGTGTAGAAGACGGTGTTGCGGTAGTTGGTCCAGAACAGCGAGTCGTTCAGCACGAGCCGGTAGGTGTCCAGGTTGAACCCGCGCGGCACGAGGTTGACCTGGCCGGCGATGATGTAGCCCTCGTCGCTGAGGGAGCGGGCCAGGACGTTGACGAACGGGAACAGGGTCGCCGCCACCACGATGGTGAGCACGATCGCGTTGCACACCTGGAACACGCGATAGCCCCGGCCCTGCTGGATACCGCGAGGCCGAGCGCGGACGGGTGGGTCGCTCGCGCGGAGGGTGTCGGTGGCGTCGACGGTCACCACAGGCTCGTCCCCACCGTGCGCCGAGCGATCAGGTTCGCCGTCAGGACCAGCGTGAGCCCGATGACCGCCTCGAACAGTCCGATGGCGGCGGCGTAGCTGAAGTTGCTGGACCCGAAGCCCATCCGGAACAGGTACGTGGAGAGCACGTCGGCGGTCGGGTAGGTCAGCGGGTTGTAGAGCAGCAGGATCTTCTCGAACCCGACCGCCATGAACGTGCCGATGTTGAGGATCAGCAATGTCACCATGGTGGGCCGGATGCCCGGGAGCGTGACGTGCCAGGTCTGCCGCCACCGGTTGGCGCCGTCGATCCGCGCCGCCTCGTACAGGTCGTCGTCGACGGTGGTGAGCGCGGCGAGGTAGAGGATGGTGCCCCAGCCGACCGTCTGCCAGACCTCGGACGACACGTAGATCGTCCGGAACCATTCGGCGCGTTGCAGGAACGGCACCGCCTCGCCGCCGGCGACCTGCACGATCTGGTTGACGGTCCCGTCGACGGAGGTCAACTGCATGACCATCGCCGCGACGATCACGATCGACAGGAAGTGCGGCAGGTAGGACACGGACTGCACGAACCGCCGCAGTCGCCGGGCGCGCACCTCGTTGAGCAGCAGCGCGAGCACGATCGGCAACGGGAAGCAGAACAGCAGGGTCAGCGCCCCGAGCACCAGGGTGTTGGTGAAGACGTCCCAGAACGTCGGGTCGCTGAGGAACATCCGGAAGTACCGCAGCCCGACCCAGTACTCACCGAAGATGCTCCCGCCGGGCTTGAACCGGCGGAACGCGATGACGTTGCCGATCATCGGGAGATACCGGAAAACCAGGAAGAACAGCAGCGGCAGGATGGCGAGCGAGTAGAGCTGCCAGTCCCGGCGCAGCGACTGTCGCCAGGTGCGACGCCGACGGGGCGCGCGTGGACCGGGATCGGTGGCCTCCACCGCGGCGTCGGGTGGCGCCGGCGGCGGTGGCCGTAACGTCTCGGATGTCATCCTCGCCTCCTATGCGGAGTGCGGAACGGCCACGAGCGGCTCGATCCGCACCGACGTGAGCAGTTCCCGCTGGTGCCCGACCTGGCGTTCGGCCCCGGTGAGCCGCAGCCGCAGCGCGTCGGTCAGCTCCCCGCTCGACCGTCCGAACCGCAGCTCGACCGCGCCGGGTTCGACCACACGCTGGCCGGTCCGGCCGGTGAACGACGTGACGTCGGCCGGTACGCCGAACGTCACCTGTGCCCGCGCTCCAGCCTCGAGGGGCACCCGGGCGAAGCCGACCAGCCGGTTCACCGGGCGGGTGGTCTGCGCGACGGGGTCGTGCAGGTAGAGCTGCACCACCTCGGTGCCGGCCCGGTCACCGCTGTTGTGGACGGTGATCCGCACCCGGACCTCGCCGTCCACCGGCCAGGGGGTCGCCTCGTCCCGATCCGCGTCCACCGGCGTCACGACGGTGGCGTCGGACCACTCGAACGTGGTGTAGCTCAGGCCGTGGCCGAACGGGTACGCCGGGGTCGGGTCGATCGAGGACACCTTGTTGCGTCGCCCGAGCGGCGGCGACAGGTACGTGCCCGGCAACCCGCCGGCGTGGCGGGGCACGCTGACCGGCAGTCGCCCGGACGGGTTGACCGCGCCGGTGAGCACCTCCGCGAGCGCCTGCCCGCCGAGTTGACCGGGGAAGAACGCCTGCACGACGGCCGCCGCCGTGTCGAACTCCGGCCCGAGCGCGTACGGTCGGCCGGTCATCAGCACCAGCACGACCGGGGTACCGGTGGCGAGGACAGCCCGGACGAGGTCGGCCTGCACTCCGGGCAGCCGCAGGTCCGCGGCGTCGCAGCCCTCGCCGGAGGTGCCCCGGCCGAACATTCCCGCGCGGTCCCCGACGGCGAGCACGCACACGTCCGCGCCGGCCGCCGCGGCCACCGCGGCCGGGATGCCTGAGGCGTCCTCGCCGGTGACGGCGCAGCCCGGCTCGTGGGTGAGCAGTGGAACACGCCGGGCCAGCTCGTCGCGCAGCGTCGGGATCTCCACTCCCAGGCCGTGCTCGGGGTGGTGGACGCCGACGTGGTTGGGGAAGGTGTAGCAGCCGAGCATGGCCATCGGGTCGTCGGCGAGCGGACCCACCAGGGCGACCCGGGTCGCGACGGGCAGCGGCAGCGCGCCCGTGTTGCGCAGCAGCACGATGGACTCCCGGGCCAGGCGTACGGCAACGTCCCGGCTGACCTCGTCGTCGAGGCGCAGGCCCGCGGCGTCGTCGGGCAGGGCCCGCCAGTCCTCGTCGAGCAGCCCGAGTTCGACCTTCTGGACCAGCACCCGTCGGGCCGCCCGGTCGATAAGCGCCTCGTCGACCGCGCCGGCGTGGACCGCCTCCACCAGCGCCTCGCCGAAGGCGTCCACGGTGGGCAGTTCCACGTCGATGCCGGCGCGCAACGCGAGGTGGGCGGCGTCGACGGCACCCTCGGCGACGCCGTGCAGGGTCTCCAGGAACCGCACGGCGAAGTAGTCGGCGACCACGATGCCGGTGAAGCCCCACTCGTCGCGCAGCAGTCCGGTCAGCAGGTGCTCGTCGGCGGCGGCGGGCATGCCGTCGATCTCGGCGTAGGAGTTCATCACCGACCGGGCGCCGCCGAGACGCAGGGCCATCTCGAACGGCGGCAGGATGTGATCGGCCAGCTCGCGGCGGCCCATCGACACCGGGGCGAGGTTCCGTCCGCCCCGGGAGGCCGAGTATCCGGCGAAGTGCTTGAGGGTGGCCACCAGACCGGTGTTCTCCAGGCCCCGTACGTACGCCGCGCCGGTCGTTCCCACCAGGTACGGATCCTCCCCGATGGTCTCCTCGGTGCGGCCCCACCGGTAGTCGCGGGTGACGTCGAGGACGGGCGCGAGGCCCTGGTGTACGCCCGCGGCGCGCATCGACGCCCCGATCCGCCCGGCCATCTCCTCCACCAGTTCGGGGTCGAACGAGGCGCCCCAGGCCAGCGGGGTCGGGTAGACGGTGGCCTTCCAGGCGGCGAACCCGGTCAGACACTCCTCGTGCACCTGGGCCGGGATGCCGAACCGGCTGACGGCCACGATCTGCTCCTGGGACGCGGCCAGCGAGCGGGCGCCGAGCACCGGATCGACCGGCGCGGTGCCGAACGGGCGGGTGAGTTGACCCAGCCCGTACCGGATGATCGTGTCCCACGGCGGGTTGCCGTCGATCATGTCGGACTGATGCGGCGCGACGCCCTCGCCCGATGCCTCGGCGCCGACCCAGACCCCGAAGAGCTGGGCAATCTTCTCCTCGACGGACATCCGCGCGAGCAGCGCCTCGGCCCGCTCGGCCGGCGACAGCCGGGTGTTGCGCCACGGTGTGGCGTCCCCGGACGCCGGTTCACCGTCGGCGGGCAGCTGACTTGTCATGCCGAGACCCCTTAGCTCCGGCCACTATCGGCGCCGTCGTGGGACCGGTTCGTGGCGCGCGGTTCCACAATCCGAAACTTTCCGGAAACCAGAGCAACCTTTTCGGCAACCTAAGTCCGCCGCCAGAGCGTGTCAAGAGTTTCGATGGGTCCTGAGACGCCTCCCAGCCCGCTTACCTGCATCGACGACCATCGTCAACCGATCGTGCTAGGGTCTCCCGAAAATTTCGGATGCTGTATGAGGCTGCGATGACAGAGCCCCACCCGCTCGGCCCACCCGGCTCCACCACCACCATCGCGACGATCGCCCACGACGTCGGCGTTTCGGTCGCGACGGTCTCCAAGGTCCTCAACGGACGCGAGGACGTCTCCCCCGGCACCAGAGCCCGGGTCGAGGCGAGTCTCGACCGCCACCAGTACCAGCGCCGCAACCGGCGATCGTCGTCCGGCGCGCGTCGGATCGACCTCGTCTTCCACGAGTTCGACACCGGGTGGGCGATGGAGGTCCTGCGCGGCGTGGAGGCGGTGACGAGCCTCGCCGGCGTCGGCCTCGCCGTGTCGCAGCTCGGCGGCGCACACCGTCCGCCGCCACGGTGGCTCGACACCCTGCTCGGGCAACGTCCGCTGGGCGTGCTGTTCGTCCTCTGCCACCTCACCGACGCACAGCAGCAGCTCCTGCGGCGTCAGAGCGTGCCGTTCGTCGTGATCGACACGGACAGCGCGACCTCGGCCTCCGTGCCCACGGTCGGTTCGAACAACTTCAACGGCGGCCTGCTCGCCGCTCGACACCTGATCGAGCTGGGGCACCAGCGCATCGCGGTCATCTCCGGGCCACCCGACATGCTGTGCAGCCGGGCCCGGGCCGCCGGTTTCCAGTCCGCGCACGACGAAGCCGGGTTGACCCTCGACCGCGAGCTGATCCGCTACGGGAGTTTCTCCGCCGGCACCGGGCACGCCCACGGGTTGCAGCTGCTGCAACGACCGGACCGGCCGACGGCGATCTTCGCCGGATCGGACATCCAGGCGATGGGGGTGCTCCGGGCCGCCCGGCGGTGCGGCCTGCGCGTTCCCGAGGACCTCTCGGTGATCGGGTACGACAACCTGCCGCTGGCCACCTGGACCGATCCGGCCCTCACGACGATCAACCAGCCGCTGCGCGACATGGCCGGCATCGCCACCCAGATGCTGCTCGACCTGTCCGCCGGCACCGAGCCGGCGACCAGCCGGATCGACCTGGTGACCGAGTTGGTCGTCCGGGAGAGCACCGCACCCCCCGCCCCGCCACGCTGACCCTGCGAGGAACCGTGCCCGACTCCGCTGTCCGCCTCGACGAGCTCGAGCGATACGCGCCCACCATCGTCGAACCGGAGGACTTCGACCGGTTCTGGGGTGACACCCTCGTCGAGGCAGCCGCCCGTCCGGTGCTCGTCGACGTCCGCCCCGAACCCACCGACCTGCGCGTCCTCGACACCTGGGACGTCACGTTCGCGGGCTTCGACGGCGACGAGGTACGGGCCTGGTTCACCCGCCCTGCGGGCGTACCCGAACCGCTGCCCACCGTGGTGGAGTACGCCGGCTACGGGCGTGGCCGTGGCCTCCCCCACGAGCGGCTGGTCTGGCCGGTGGCCGGATACGCGCACCTGTTGATGGACAACCGGGGCCAGTCCGGGCTGTACGCCGCCGGGGACACCGCCGACCCGCACGGCGCGCCCGGCGGACCCTGGCCGGCGACCTGGGGCATCCTCGACCCGCACGACTACCACTACCGACGGCTGATCACGGACGCCGTCCGGGCCGTCGCGGCGGTACGCGCCCTGCCCGGAGTCGACGCGGGACGGGTCGCCCTGCTCGGCAACAGCCAGGGCGGGGGCGTGGCCCTGGCTGTCGCCGGCCTGGTCGACGATCTCGCGGCGGTGCTGATCACCGCGCCGTTCCTCTGCGACGTCCAGCACGCCATCGCGCTCAGCGACGCCTCGCCGTACGGCGAGATCGCCCGGTACCTGGCGGTGAACCGGGAGGCCGAGGCCGCGGTCCGACGCACGCTGTCCTACGTCGACGGGGTGACCTTCGCCCGGCGGGCCACCGCGCCGGCACACTTCGGCATCGGCCTGCGCGACACCGTCTGCCCGCCGAGCACCGGCTTCGCCGCCTACAACCAGTACGGCGCCGCGACCGGCCGGCCCGAAGCCCCGCGGCGGGAGATGCACGTGTACCCGTTCAACGGTCACGAGAGCGGAGAGGCGCTGCACGTCCGGCGGCAACTGCGCTGGCTCGCCGCGACGCTCGCGAGCTGAGCCCACCCATGGTCGGCGATCGATGCATTGCCGGTGTTAGCGATAACAAGCTATGGTGCGTCCGGGCGGGGTGAAGGGCACATCCCGACGTCCGGGTTCCTGGTCGTCGCACCATCACCCGAGGAAGCCCCATGAGCACTGTGACCCTTGGTAAACCCGTCCCCCCGACACCCGCCAGGCCCGCGACCACCCGGAGGCCCCGACGGGCCCGGCTGTGGTGGACGGCGCTGGCCGCCGTCGCGGCCATGACAGCCGCCGTGCCGGTGGCGACCGCGCCCGCGAGCGCCGAGTCCAACGGCGGGGTACGCGTCATGCCCCTCGGCGACTCGATCACCGACGGCTTCAACGTCGCGGGTGGCTACCGGATCGAACTCTGGCAGCGGTTCGCGTCCGGCGGCTACCGGATCGACTTCGTCGGCTCCATGTTCAACGGCCCGTCCAGCCTCGGCGACCACGACCACGAGGGCCACTCCGGTTGGACCATCGCGCAGATCGACGCCAACATCGTGAACTGGCTGCGCGCCACCAACCCGCGCACCGTGCTGCTGCACATCGGCACGAACGACATGTACGGCGACACCTCCGGTGCGCCGGGCCGACTGGCCACCCTGGTCGACCGCATCACCAACACCGCCCCGAACGCGGACGTGTTCGTGGCGACGATCATCCCGAAGTCCGGCGCGGACAACGTGGTCCGGGGCTACAACGCGGCGATCCCGGGGATCGTGCAGACCAGAGCCGCGGCCGGCAAGCGCGTCCACCTGGTCGACATGTACCGCGCGCTGACGCTCAGCGACCTGGCCGACGGAGTCCATCCCAACGCCACGGGTTACCGCAAGATGGCCGTCGCCTGGTACGACGCCCTGCGCGCGGTGCCCGGCAGCATCGGCGGGGACACGCCGCCGACCACCACTCCGCCGCCCACCACGCCCCCGCCGACGACCCCGCCGCCCACCACCCCGCCGCCGACCACTCCCCCGCCCACCACGCCGCCGCCGTCCGCGGGTTGCCGGGTCACGTACACGGTCAACGCCTGGAACAACGGTCTCACCGCGTCCGTCTCGGTGACCAACACGAGTAGCGGCGCGATAAACGGGTGGGCGCTGGCGTTCACGCTGCCGAGCGGCCAGACCATCACCGGCGGCTGGAACGCCAGCTACTCCCCGACCAGCGGCGCGGTAACCGCCAGCAACGTCTCCTACAACGGCACGATCGCCGCGAACACGTCGGTGGACATCGGCTTCCAGGCCACCCACACCGGTAACGCCGGCAAGCCGACCGCCTTCACGCTCAACGGCACCGCCTGCGCGGTCGCCTGACACACGCGCCCCGGACACCGAAAGCGGGGGCGGCGAGAGTTCTTCTCGCCGCCCCCGCAGTTACGGATGGCTTCGAACGCGACTCGAGTCGGACGGGCTGACCTTCGGGCCAGTCATGTGGGTCAACCCAGCGACGTCCGGATCTGCTGATGAGCCGATGCCGCGACGAGACGCGTGGGCGTAAGGTGCAGGCGGGTGACGTGGCCCAGATGCCGGCGCACCAGCGGCAGCAGGTCGGCCGGGGCGGTGGTCGGGTACCGGATGGCGAGTTCGTCAACACCCTGCTCGATGCGGGCGAGAGTTTCGGCGCTGACGTCGCTGGCCGACGCCCGTTGAAGCAGGTCGTCCGCTTCGGCTTCGTGGTCGACGGGAGCGGCGACCAGGCGGGCGAGTCTGCCGCCTGCGTTGAGCGTCTGGTCGAGGTGGCGGGCGGTCTCAAAGGTGGCCGCTTTGCTGCCGTTCTCCAGTTCGTGGAGATGGCTCTTGCCGCGGTGGGTGAGCTGAGCGAGCGCCCGCAGGGACAGGCCGGCCTGCTCACGAAGTTGCCGAAGGGTAGCGCCGAAGCGTGGGTCGACGTGGGCCGTCATGGCGGTGCTCCCGGTAGCGGACGGGAATGGCGGCACCACCGGCCTCTACCGGGAGCACCGCCATGTCGAAGGTACCGCCCATTTGCCTGGCCCGGCACGCTTCGATGCGCGGAGCAAGGGTCCTCGGCTCATCGTCTGCGAAAGGAGATGGCCCACCAGACGCCAGCCACGACCGTTGGGGGCGGATGTGGTCGTCAGCGTGATGCCTCAGAGTCATCTTGATGCCTCTGAGGCATCACGCTCAACAGCACATCGACACGGCGGGCAGCCGATGCGGATGACCGACGCCAGCCCAGCGTGTGGTCCGCTCAGCGGGTCGCCGCGCGGTAGAGGCGGCTCACCGTCTCGGCGACGCAGACGGGCTTGTCGCCGCCGTCACTGTGCACCGTCACCGCCGTGACCATCTGCACCCCGCCGCTGACGGGCGACACCTCGGCGATGACCGCGCTGGCCCGGACGGCGGCGCCGACCCGCAGCGGCGCGGGGAAGCGCACCCGGTTGAGCCCGTAGTTGACCCCCATCGCGATCCCCTCGACGCGGTAAAGCTGGCCGGCCAGCGCCGGCACCAGCGACAGGGTGAGGAAGCCGTGCGCGATCGGGGCACCGAAGGGACCTGCCGCCGCGCGTTCCGGGTCGACGTGGATCCACTGGTGGTCGTCGGTCGCGTCGGCGAACAGGTTCACGCGATCCTGGTCGATCCGCTGCCAGGGACCGGGGCCGAGGGTCTCGCCGACCGCGGCGGCCAGTTCGTCGACGGAGGTGAAGACTCGCATGCGGGTGTCCTTAGCGCTGGAGGGTGCCTGACCCACAAACTAGCGGTGATAGTTTACGCCGTCCAGAGCGGACGGCGGCGCTCAGCGGTCGGAGGCCAGACCGGCGTGCGGTTCGGTGGCGAACGCGCGGACCAGCTCGGTACGGGAGCGGATGCCCAGCCGGTGGAAGACGTTGCGCAGGTGATGGTCGACCGTGCGGGTGGACAGGAACATCCGGGCGGCGATCTCCCGGTTGGTGGCGCCCTCGGCGACCAGTCGGGCGATCCGCAGTTGCTGACCGGTCAACAGCCGCGCCGCGGGGAGATCAGGCGGCCCGACCGACTCCCCGGCCGCGCGCAGCTCGGCCGTGGCCAGCTCGGCCCAACGACCGACCCCGAGCAGGGTGAAGGCCTCCCGGGCACGATGCAGATGCTCCCGGGCGTCCCGCGGTCGCCGGCTGCGCCGCAGCTCCTGACCGAAGAGCAGCTCGGTGCGGGCCCGCTCGAACGCCCCGGCCTCCGTCGGGTGCAGCCGCAGCGCCGTCCGGAACTCCCGCTCCGCCTCGACGCCGCCCCGGGGCGCCAGCAGCGCGTGACACCGGGCCGACAGAGCCCGGCGCAGCGGGCTCGCGGTGCTGCTCGCCCACCTGTCGAAGGCCGCGAGCGCGGCGGTCGCCGCCGGGCGGTGCGGCAGGTGGGCGGCGGCCTCCACCAGGTACGGGGTGGCCATCACCTGGACGAGCACCTGGCCTCGGCCGGTGCCGAGGCGGGCCAGCGACGCGAGTCGGTTCGCCGCCTCGGCGTGCCGGCCGTCGACGAGGTCCAGGACGGCCAGCGCCCAGCCGGCGAGCGCGTGCGGTCGGCTGCCCGGCGTCGGCGTCGTACCGATCTCCCGGATTCGCCGAAGGCAGTTCTCGCGGTCGGCGCGCACGGCCGCGAGCACGGCGAGCATGCCCAGGTGGACGTTCGCGCAGTTGAACTGCCCGGTGGCGCGCGCGACCCGCAGCCCGTCGCGGGACGTCTCCGCCGCCGCCTCGTGCCGTCCCAGCCAGTACTCGGCGACCGCCCGCAGCTCCAACGCCCGGGAGAGCATCGACAGCTCGCCGCGCTCCCGCGCCAACCCGACGGCGCGCTCGGCCAACCGGTGCGCCGCGCCGTCCACGGCGACCACCAGCCCGGCCGCCGCCGCACAGGTGAGCGCGGTGGTGGTCAGTTCCGGCCCGGTCAGCCGGCCACCCAGCACGACGGCCCGGCGCAGCGCGGGCCCGGCCCGTTCGTGGTCGCCGCGCAGCGTGGCCGCCACCCCGGTGACCAGGCAGCCGGTCAGCTCCACCACCGGCGGATCGTTGCGCTGCCGAAGCTCCGCGGCGCGCCGGCCGACCTCCGCGTACCGGTACTGGTCGCCGGCGAAGCACACCGCCTCACCGGCGCGCGCCAGACCCTCCAGGGCGCGGGCGCGGTCGACTCCGGCCACCGTTCGCGCGGCGGTCACCAGGGTGGCTGCCGCGCCGGTGGCGTCGTCGCAGCGCAGGTCGACCTCGCCGCGCAGCAGCCCGGCGTGGCCGTCGACGACCGGGTCCGCGCAGGTCGCCCGGAGCCGGTCGAGCAGCAGGCGGGCCTGGCCGGGTTGCCCGGCGGCCCACGCGTAACGGGCCGCGGCGAGCAGGCGGGCGGCCGCGTCGAGGGGACGGTCGCTGAGCGCGGCGGCCCGGCACAGCGCCGCCGATGCCACGGCCCAGCCGGTGCGCCCGCCGGCCGCCGCCCGTTCCAACTCCTCTGCGAGGGCCGGATCGGCACCCGCGGTCGCGTCGGCGAGGTGCATCGCCCGGCGTAACCGCTGACCGTGCGGATCGAGCACGCCCGCGAGCAACCGGTGCGCGGCTCGCCGCTGCGCGAGCGGCGCGCCGGCCGCGACCATCGCGCGGGCCAGTGGCTGCGTGAACGTGACGGCTCCCGGCTCGACGCGGACCAGCCCGGCCGCCTCGGCCGGGGCGAGCGCCTCGATGGCCATCCCGGCGGCGCCGGCCGCACGGATCAGGGTCGCCGCGTCGTCCGACTCGTCGAGCGCGGCGAGCAGCAGCATCCGGCGGGTGTCCGCCGGCAGCCGGTCGAGGCGGGTCCGGTAGGCGCGTCCCAGCGCGCCGTCCGCCGGGGGCGCGGCCGGCAGCGGCTCCTCGCCACGCCACTGCCCAGGGGTGAGGACGCCGGCGAGGTCCACGAGGGCCTGCGGGTTGCCGCCGCCGACGGCGGCGAGCATGGCGCCGACCGGCACGGCCGGCCGCTCGGGCAGTCGATCGGTGAGGACGGCGACGCTGTCCCGCTCGTCCAGCGGCGACAGCCGGTACGTCACGAGACCGTCGACGGTGGCGGTGGCGTCCGCGGTGAGCAGGACGGCGACCGGCAGGCACCGCAGTCGGCGGGCCACGACCGCGAGCACCTGCATGGTCTGCGGGTCACCCCGGTCGACGTCGTCCATCGTGACGAGCAGCGGGCGCTCCCGGGCGGCCGCGGCGAGCAGCCCGAGGACGGCCACCGACAGGGCCAGCCGGCGCTCGGGCGGGCAGCCCTCCCCGTCCAACGCCCGGAACAGCAGGTGCCGTCGGGGCTCGGGGAGGGCGGCCGCGCGGTCGCGCACCGGATCGAGCAGGCGTTGCAGGCCGGCGTACGGCAGCATCGCCTCCTCGGGCAGTCCGGCCCCGGCCAGGATCGTGCAGTCCTTCGCGGCGTACCGGTGGGCGTAGGAGACCAGGGCGGTCCGGCCCGAGCCCGGCTCACCGTGCAGCAGCAGGGCTCCGCCGCCGTCGGTCACGCCGTCCAGCAGACTCCGGACGGCCCCGCACTGGTCATCCCGGCCGCGCAGCACAGTTAATTGCACTTGTGATGCAGTAACCATGCGTCACAGTGTCACTCATCGATAAGCGGATGGAAAGAGGACAGGCCGGGATCAGTCGGCCGCCACCTCGGCCAACAGCGCGCCCACCGTACGGCTCATCACCCCGCGGGCCGCGTCCACGCCCAGACCGAGGCCGTAGCGCAGCATCGACCAGGCCGGCCACATGCTCGCCGCCACCACCGCGTTGACCAACTGCCCGCGCCCGGACCCGGCACGCGCCAGCTCGGTGGCGAAAAGCTGCTCGACCTCGTCACGGACCCGGTCGATGTGCTTGAGGCGGTTGCGGTGCAGCTGGTCGGAGACCGGCTCGCGCATCTGCGCCGCCCGCGCCGACGGCGCGATGAGCTGGAGCAGCCGGGCCCGCTGCCGGCAGTACGCGTCGACGCGCTTGGCCAGCGGCAACGTGGTCGAGATCGGCCGGTATGCGGCGTCCTGCTGCCGCAGCACCTCCGCACCACTGGCCTCGAAGAGCGTCTCCATGTCCTTGAAGTTGGTCCAGAGCGTCCGCAGGGAGATGCCGGCCCGTTCGGCGATGCGTTCCCCGGTCGGCCGCAGGTCACCCTCGGCGATGAGCGCCAGGTGCGCCTCGACGATGGCCACCCTCGTGCGCTCGGCGCGGGCGGTCCGCCCGTCGACCCGCCCCGGCGCCTCGACCCTGTTCATCCGCCCCCGCCCCTTCATCGTCACGGTGCCACCCAACTCTGCGAGGAGTCTAGACAGACGGTGACAGGGTGGTACCGAGTACGCGTGGGCGGCATCATCCGGGCCGGCCGGATTGCATTCACGGTGCAAATAGTAAGAGTATTCATCGGCGTCGGTCAACGCCACAGGACGGCGCGCACGGACGCGCGCGGTCGTACGACCCGGGCGTGGTCACCCCCGGGTCGTACGACAACGTGGCGCGCGTCAGGAGGCGGTCGGCACCCCGTTCGCCGGCGGCGCTACCGGCGCGGCGGTGTACTCCTTGACCGGCCCGTCCCTCTCGTCGGTCTCGTACGTCGGCCCGAAGTAGCTCTGGACTCCCCCGCTGACCCGGCTCAACCGCTGCCCGCCGTAGCCGGAGTGGTCGTCGGCGGAGAAACGCAGCGGCGCGAGGCCGGGACCTTGGAAGCCGCCCTTCTGGACCGCGTCGATCACCTTCTCGCGGGTGACGTCCTTACCGGCGGCGAGCAGCACCTGCACGAAGAGGTAGCCGACCGACATGCCGTAGACGGTGTTCCCGTCGAACGGCGCGTCACCGTTGTGGGTTTTGTTGATCTTCGTGAAGAGCTGGATCCACGGGTTCGCGGTGTCGTTCTGCATCGGCAGGTAGTTGGTACCGACCATGCCCTCCAACAGCGGCGCGGCGGCGCCGAGCTGCTTGGCCAGGGTCGGCTGGTCGGCGCCGACGTTGGACACGAGCCACTGGGGCTTGAAGCCCAGCCGTGCGGCGGTGCCGATGGAGAGCGCGGTGAAGCCGGGCACCGTCGCCAGCACGACGACCTGGCAGCCGGCCGCCTTGAACGCGCCGATCTGCGGCGCGACGTTGGTGTTGCTGGTGACGTACGTCTGCTTGACCGTCACCGCGCCGGCCCCGAGCACCTTCTCCACGCCAGCCAGGCTGTCGCGGCCGAAGTCGTCGTCCTGACCGAGGAAGCAGACCTTCTGGCCGGCCAGGTTCGCCTTAGCGTAGTTGGCGAGGATCTTGCCCTCGACGGTGTAGTCCGGGTTGAAGCCGAACGTGCCGGGATACGTCTCGGGCTGGTCCCAGCTCCGACTGCCGGAGGCGACGAAGAGGTCCGGCACCCGGTTGCTCTTGAGGAAGTCGAGCACTCCGCTGTGCGTCGGCGTACCGAGGCCGTTGAGGACGGCGAACACCTTGTCCTGCAACACGAGCTGGCGGACGACCTGCTGGGTGTTGGCCGGGTTGTAGCCGTCGTCCATGATCTTGTAGGTGATCTTCCGACCGTGCACGCCGCCGTTGGCGTTGACGTAGTCGAAGTACGCCTTCGTCGCCGGCGCGATCTTCGAGTAGCCGGCCGACGCCGGCCCGGTGAGGGGCATGTGGGTGCCGACGACGATTTCGGTGTCGGTGACTCCCGGCACGGACCTTCCGCCGGAGGTGGGGCCGTCGTCGCCGCCACAGGCGGCGACGGCGGCGAGCAGGGCGATGGTGGTGGCGATCGCGAGACCGCGTCGCGCCGTAGGGTGCATGGGAAACACCGACCTTTCTCGGTCTGGTTCTGCGGAACGGTGTGGTGGTGAGGCGCCCGGCGAGAGGCCGGACCGGGAACAGTTCAGGAACGCCGAGCCGGCCAGCGGGCCAGCAGCGCCCGGCCGAGGCGGGCCAACAGGCCCTGCACACCGCCGGGCGCGGCGATCATCACGACGATCAGCGTGACTCCGAAGATCGCCAGCGGGAGGTTGCCCTCCAGTCGCTGCGCCACCCCCGGCGACAGGGTGAGCAGCTCGGTGACGGAATGGGTGAGATCGGGCAGGGCGACCAGCAGCACGGCCCCCCAGAGCGCGCCGGCGAGACTACCGAGACCGCCGATCACCACGGCCATCAGCAGGAACAGGGACAGCGTCAGTGAGAACGCCCCGGGCGAGACACTCTGCGACAGCACCGCGAGCAGACCACCGCCGAGCCCGGCGGTGGCGGCGCTGACCACGAATGCGAGAACCTGCGTACGGGCCACGTGGATGCCGGCGAGTCGGGCCGCCACCTCGTCGTCGCGGACGGCCCGGAAGGTCCGCCCGTACCGGCTGCGGACAAGGTTCGCCAGCAGGAGCAGCGCCAGCAACGTGGCGGCCGCCGAGATCCAGAGCTGCCACCGCTCGTAGGGGAAGTAGGGGCCGAGCGCCAGCGGCGGCGGCTCCACCGGCACCGACAGCCCCTGCTCGCCGCCCAGGACACCGTCGAAGGTGACGGCCAGCGCCGGCACGACGACGGCCACGGCGAGCGTCACCCCGGCCAGGTAGGGGCCGCGCAGGCGGGCCGCCGCCACACCGACCACCGCGCCGACCGCGACCGTGCCCAGTACCGCCGCGAGCAGCGACACCGGCAACAGCCAACCGCCGGTCAACCCCCGGTCGGCGAACGCGTTCTGGCACAGCGCCACCGTGTACGCCCCGGTCGCCATCAGTGCCCCGTGCCCCAGCGAGAGCTGGCCGTTGAGTCCGGTGAGGACGGTCAACCCGGCGGTGGCGCACAGGTACGCCGCGATCGTGGCGAGCTGGAAGTTGCGGAACGGCTCGACGGCATAGCTGACCGCGACCAGTAGCAACCCCACGGCGAGCGCGACCGCGAGGTGTCGCAGCAGCGTGGAGCCGCGTCGGGACTCGACCGGTCGGTCGCCGGTGTCGGCCGGCCGGTGTTTCGGCGGCACGGCCGCCCGGGTCGCGCTCACACCCGCCTCGCCGTGACCGGGGCGAACAGGCCGCCGGGCCGTACCAGCAGTACCGCCAGCAGCAGCACGAGCACCGCCAGCGGGGTGAGGTCACTGCCGGCGTACCCGCTCACGTAGGACAGCAGCAGCCCCACCACGAGGCCGCCGACGACCGCGCCCGGTGGACTGTCCAGGCCGCCGACCACCGCTGCGGTGAACGCCGAGACGAACACCAGGTCCATGGCGTGCGGGTGCAGGCCCAGCTCGGTCGGGATGACCAGCATCGCGGCGAGCGCGCCCACCCCGGAGGCGAGCGCCCAGCCGAGCGTCAACATGCCACCGACGTTCACCCCGAGCAGACGGGACACCTCCGGCGCGAACGCCGCAGCGCGCATCCGCAACCCGATCGCGGTACGGGCGAACATCCAGGCCAGCCCGCTGACCACCACCGCGATCGTGGCGAAGACGAACAGGTCGTACGGCGACAGCACGGCGACCCCGCCCACGCTCAGGGCGGACCGACTGAACGGGACGTCGGCGGGGCGGAACTCGTTGCCGTACACCATGCCGAGCACGGCCTGGATCAGCAGCACCAGGCCGAGCGCGACGATGACCGGATTGAGCGGCGAGGCGTGGTCGACGTGCCGCATCACGACCCGGTCCACCAGCGCGCCGAGCAGCAGGCCGGCGACGATCGCGACGACGAAACCGAGCCAGAAGAAGCCGGTCGCGGCGGTCACCGAGTACGCGACGTAGGCGGCGGCGACGGCCATGGCCCCCTGGGCGAAGTTCACGACTCGCGCCGCCCGCCAGATGAGCACCAACGCGAGCGCGAACGCGGCGTACACCGCGCCCCGGGACAGGCCGTCGACGGTGAGGAAGACGAAGCGGTCCAACTGTCCTCCCTTCAGAGGGGACACCGGTGGTGGTCAGAAACCGAGGTACGCGTGGCGCAGGTCGACGTCGTCACGCAGCGTCTCCGCCGGAGCGGCGATCACCACCTGACCGAGGGACATCACGACGCCCTGGTCGGCGACGGCGAGGGCACTGCGCACGTTCTGCTCGACCAGCAGCACCGTCAGGCCGGTCCGGTCGCGGAGCTGCCGCAGCAGCGCCATGATCCGGGCGACCACCCGGGGCGCCAGGCCGAGCGACGGTTCGTCCAACAGCAGCAGACGTGGCCGGCCGACCAGGGCCCGGCCGAGCGCGAGCATCTGCCGCTCCCCTCCGGAGAGCTGGTGACCGAGGTGCCGGCGACGCCGCGCCAGGGGCTCGAACAGCTCGTAGACCTCGTCGAGGGCGCGGCGCGCGTCCGCCCGGTCACGCCGCCACAGCCCGCCGAGCCGCAGGTTCTCGTCGACCGTCAGCTCGCTGATCACACCCCGGCCCTCCGGGACGTGGGCCATGCCGCGCCGCACGAGCTGCTCCACCGGCGTACCCCGCAGGTCCTCGCCCGCGAGGACGACCTGGCCGGCGCTCGGACGGATCATGCCGGAGAGCGCCCGCAGCAGCGTCGTCTTGCCGGCGCCGTTGGCGCCGACCACGGCGGCGATGGTGCCGGCCGGCACGGTGAGGTCGACGGCCCGCAACACCGGCGCGGCGCCGTAACCGGCCACCAGCCCCCGGACCACGAGCAGGTCCGGCGCGCTCACGGTGCGGCCTCCTCGACGAGGGCGCCCAGATACGCCTCGGTGACCGCCGCGTCGTCGCGGATCTCGGCCGGCGTCCCGGTGGCGATCACCCGACCGAAGTCGAGGACCACGATCTCGTCGCAGACGGCCATCACCAGGTCCATGTGGTGCTCGACGAGCAGCACGGCGCACGGGTCGGTGTCGCGGCGAGGGAGCTGCCGCACCAGCTCCGCGAGGTCGGCGATGTCGTCGGCGCCGAGGCCACCGGCGGGTTCGTCGAGCAGCAGCAGCCGGGGTCGCGCGGCGAGCGCGCGGGCCAGGGCGACCCGCTGGCGTACGGCGAAGGGCAGCGTGCCCGGCGCCGCCCCGGCGTGCTCGGCGATGCCCAGACCGTCGAGGATGTCCAGGGCGTGCCGACGGAGTCGGTGCTCGTCGCGGTCGCTGCGGGGCAACCCGAGCAGTGCGGCCCCGAACCCCGCACGGGCGGTGTGCGACGCGCCGGTCATCACGTTCTCCACGACGCTGAGGCCGGCGAAGAGCCCGGTCCCCTGCAGGGTCCGGGCGATGCCGAGCCTGGTCAGCCGGTGTGGTCGGGGTCGCAGCGGCCGGCCGTCGAGGGTCAGCGAACCCGTGTGCGGCGGAACGAAACCGCAGATCACGTTGAACAGTGTGGTCTTGCCCGCGCCGTTGGGCCCGATGACGCCCACCACCCGGTTGGGTGGCACCCGGAGCGAGACGTCGTCGAGGGCGGTGAGGCCGCCGAAACGGACGCCGATGTCGTGCAGTTCGAGGCCGCGCTCCATGCACCCATCCCTCTGCCGTGGCGGGTGTTATTTACACTCGCAGTGTACGTTTCTCGGTTATCGCGTCAAGACCCTTCGATGCGGCAACGCGAGCGGGACGGCCGCCCGACGGCGGCCGTCCCGGTTCACGCGCCCAGTCAGGAGCTGGGGCAGGTGTTGCGGTACTCCTCGATCTGCGAACCACTCGGCCCCGGGCAGAGGAACTGCTCGTAGCGGGTGTCGTCGTCGACGAACCGCTTCAGCCAGGCCACCATCTGCCGGGCGGTCGGCGTGTTCACCGTCTGCGGGAAGAAGTGGCTCGCGCCGTTCAACTCGAGGTACGCCTTCTCGGCCGACGACGGGATGCTGTTGTAGAAGGGCACCGAGTGCGTGGCGACCGGGGCGACGGTGTCGCTCTCGCCGCCGATGATCAGTGTCGGGACGCGCAGCTCGGACCAGCTCTTGTCCGTGTTCCAGGGCGCGAGGGGCACCGCGGCCTGCAACGACGGCCGCGACGAGGCCGCCTCCAGGGTTCCTCCGCCACCCATGGAGTGGCCGGCCACCGCGAGCCGGCTACTGTCGATCCGGCTCCGCACCGAGCTGCGCTCAGTGAGGTAGTCCAGCGCGGCGAGCAACTGCCGGCCACGGCTGTCCGGCTGGTCCAGCCGGGTGTTGGTCTCGATGCCGATCACCACGAAGCCGTGCGAGGCGATCCGTGGACCCAGCCAGCTGATGCTGGACCAGGCGGCGGTGTAGCCGGGCGAGATGGCGACGGCACCGAACGTGCCCTCGCTGGTGCTGGTCGGGTAGTAGATGACCCCGCCGCCGAAGCCGGTGACGCTCAGCGAGGACACGCTCTGCGAGGCGGTGGCGAAGGGGCCGCGGCTGGCCTCCAGGATCGCCGTGGTCGGGGCGGGGCCGCGCTCGTACGGGCCGGCCGCCTGCGCGGCGCCCGTCGGTCCGACGAGGACGCCGGTGGCGAGCAGGGTGGCGGCCAGCGCGAGCCGGGCGGCTCGGGCGGGCAGGGAACGGGGACGGGTGGTGGTTGGTGACGACACGTCGGGCACTCCCTAGAGTCGAGCGATATCGACGCTCATCAGTCTTGGTCGCCCGGGTCCATCGGCGCATCGGTGAAATCACCAGTCCCGACGAAGGATCGGATTATTTGCGCGTTTCGACCCTCTGGCCAGGGGTAGGGGTGCATGGGCCTGCTCAAACGCTCCAGGGAGAGGTTCGCCCAGTGGATTCCAGCAAGCCCGCCGAGGCGGTCAAGAACGTCGTCAAGACCGCCTCCGAGAAGATCGCCGACGCCCTCACGCCGGACGTGCCGGGCGCACCCGGCAGCGCACCGCCGAGCATCGAGGAACCGACCTCGCCCCACGACCCGCTACCGCCCAAGACGGAGCAGGGCGCGCCGCAGACCCGGACGCCGACCGGCGTCGAGACCGGCGCGCCGACGACCGCGAACGGCCAGCAGGGCGCGTACCTGACGACGGCGAACGGGGCGCGGCTACGCGACACCGACCACTCGCTCAAGGCCGGACCCCGGGGACCGGTCCTCCTTCAGGACCACCACCTGCGCGAGAAGATCACGCACTTCGACCACGAGCGCATCCCCGAGCGCGTCGTACACGCGCGGGGCGCGGGCGCGCACGGCGTCTTCACGGCCTACGGCACCGCCGAGGCGGTCACCAGGGCCGGCTTCCTCAAGAAGGGCCGGGAGACGGAGGTCTTCGTCCGGTTCTCCACGGTCCTGGGATCGCGCGGCTCGGCCGACACCGTCCGGGACACCCGGGGATTCGCGACCAAGTTCTACACCGACGAGGGCACCTTCGACCTGGTCGGCAACAACATGCCGGTCTTCTTCATCCAGGACGCCATCAAGTTCCCCGACATCATCCACGCCGCCAAGCCGCACCCCGATCGGGAGATCCCGCAGGCCCAGAGCGCGCACGACACCTTCTGGGACTTCGTCTCGCTGCACACCGAGGCGCAGCACCACACCATCTGGAACATGTCCGACCGGGGCATCCCGCGCTCGTACCGGACCATGGAGGGCTTCGGTGTGCACACCTTCCGCCTGGTCAACGAGGCCGGCGAGACGACGCTGGTCAAGTTCCACTGGAAGCCGAAGCTCGGCGTGCACTCCCTGACCTGGGAGGAGGCGCAGCTGCTCGGCGGGATGGACCCCGACTTCCACCGCCGCGACCTCTACGACGCGATCGAGGCCGGCGCGTTCCCCGAGTGGGAACTCGGCATCCAGGTCTTCCCCGACACTCCCGAGGAGACCTTCGCCGGCATCGACCTACTGGACGCCACGAAGATCGTCCCGGAGGAACTGGCGGAGGTGCAACCGATCGGCCGGCTGGTCCTCAACCGGACGCCGACGAACTTCTTCGCCGAGACCGAGCAGGTCGCCTTCCACCTCGGCCACCTCCCCCCGGGCATCGACGTCACGAACGACCCGCTGTTGCAGGGCCGGCTCTTCTCGTACGTCGACACGCAGCTCACCCGCCTGGGCGGCCCGAACTTCACGCAGATCCCGATCAACCGTCCCCACGCGGCGGTCAACGACATGCTGCGTGACGGCTTCCACCAGCAGGCCGTGCACGCCGGAGTGGCGCCGTACCGGCCGAACTCGCTCGACGGCGGCAACCCCTTCCCGGCCGGCGACGCCGAGCACGCCTTCGTCGACGTACCGGTGACGGTGGCGCAGGCGCCCAAGGTCCGCGCGAACCCCGCGTCCTTCGACGACCACTACAGCCAGGTACGGCTGTTCTGGCTGAGCATGTCGCCCGTGGAGCGGGAGCACATCATCCGGGCGTACACCTTCGAGCTGGGCAAGTGCTACCACCAGGCGATCAAGGAACGGCAGCTCCAGTCCCTCGCCAACATCGACCCGGTGCTCTGCGAGCAGGTGGCCACCGGCCTGGGCCTGCCCGCGCCGCAGCCGACGGTGCCGCTGGCGGACGTCGCCCCGAGCCCGGCGCTGTCCCAGGTCGGCGGGGAGTGGCCGGCCGACGGCCGGACGGTCGGGATCGTCGTCGACCCCGACGGTGACCTGGACGACGTCGACGGGGTCCGCCGGGCGGTGTTCGAGGCCGGGATGGTGCCACTGCTGATCGCCCCGCACGGAGGCATGGTGGGCGACCTGCCCGTCCAGCGGACCTTCGCCACCGGCCGCTCGGTCGAGTTCGACGCGCTCCTGCTGGCCGGGGCACCGGTGCCCGCGCCCGACGCGCTGCCCGCCCGCGACGCCAAGGCCGGACGACCGGACGCGGCGACCGTCGACCCCCGCGTGCTGCTCCTGGTCGAGGAGTGCTGGCGGCACGCCAAGGCGATCGGCGCGTGGGGCGCCGGCGTCACCGTGCTGGAGCAGGCCGGGGTGGCGGGCACACCCGGCATCGTGGCCGCCGACTCGGGTGCCGAGGCGCTGACCGGGGTGCAGCGGTTGATGGCCGCGCACCGGGTGTGGGAGAGGTTCCCCGCCTCGGTGGGCTGACCCGACATGGACGAGGGCCGTCCCCCGCTTCCGCGGGTGGGCGGCCCTCGTCGTCGAATCGGCCTTGCGCGTTCAGCGTGGTCGGCCGCGCCCACGTCAGCCGATGTCGGCCAGCCGCGGCAGCACCTCGTCGCCGAGCCGCCGGGCGAACTCCACGGGGTGCCGGTCCGGCGTGACCTGCACCTCGCTGACGCCGAGCGCGGCATAGTCGGACACCTCGGCGAGGAACGCGTCGAGATCCTCCAGCGGCGGCTTGGAGGCCAACACGGTCTTGGCGATGCTGTCGTAGTCGCGGCCCTCGGCGGCGCAGTGCCCGCGCAGCACGTCCAGCTTGTGCGCGATCCCCTCGGCGCCCGTGCCGAACAGGTTGCAGGCGTCGGCGTACCGGGCGACCAGCAGCAGTGTCTTCTTCTCGCCGCTGCCGCCGATCATGATGGGCGGGTGCGGACGGCGCAGCGGCTGGGGCGAGTTGATCGTCTCCGTGAGCTGGTAGTGCCGCCCGTCGAACGGCCCGTCGTCGTCACTCCACATCTGCTTGCAGATCCGCAGCGTCTCCTCCAGTCGCTCGAACCGCTCGGCGACCGGCACCACGGGCACGCCGAGTCCCCGCTGCTCCCGCTCGTACCAGGACGCCCCGATGCCGAGCCGGGCCCGACCGCCGGAGAGCACGTCGAGGGTCGTCACGGTCTTGGCCAGCAGCCCCGGATAGCGGTACATCACACCGGTGACCAGCACACCGAGCGTCATCCGGCGAGTCTGCGCCGCGACGTAACCCAGCGTGGTGTACGCCTCCAGCATCGGCTCCTCGGCCGGCGCCAGCGCCTCCATCTGGAAGAAGTGGTCCATGACCGTGAACGAGGCCACTCCGGCCTGTTCGGCGATGGTCGCCGCCTCGGCGAGGGTCGGCGCGATGGCCGCCGGATCGGCCGGAGTCGAAAAGTTCCAGTAGTGCAGACCGAGCTTCATGTTCGGCACCTCCGCGATCGAGCCTAGTAGCGCTTCCCGGGTTCCCAACGCGTCGTCGGCACGATGGTGGTGGTCCCCGTACGACGAGCGGGCGGAGTCCATTACCGGTTCATGACAATTCGAGGATCGGGAGCGGATATCCCGCTGGCACCTTCTGCTGAGTGATCCAAGAGCTGTCTCTCACCGAGCCACGACCGGGCGGGTACGACCCCGACGCGCGCGTCCGGTTGCGTCACCGGCGGCAGGCCGACACCGGCGGACCGCAGCGTGTGCAGTGGGCCGACGCCGCGAAGGGTGTCTGCATCCTCCTCGTCGTCGCCTGGCACGTCGTCCTGAAGGACTACCTGCGCATCGACTGGCACGTCGGCGTACCCGTGCCGGGCCTGTGGGGCACGCTGGGCGAGCAGTTCCTGCCGCTGCGGATGCCGCTCTTCTTCACCATCTCCGGCCTCTTCGCGGCGAACGCCGTGCACCGGCCGTGGCGGACCGTCGCCCGGAGTCGCATCGCCGGGTTCCTCTACCTGTACGCCCTCTGGCTCCTGGTCCACACGGCGGTCCTCGCCCTGACGCCGGACTTCCCGACCGACCGGGCCACGTCCGCCCTCGGCCTGTTGGCGCAGCTCACCATCACGCCCTCCAACCTCTGGTACCTGTACGCCCTGGCGCTCTACTTCACGCTCGCCAAGGCGACGCGTCGGCTGCCGAAGCTGCTGGTGGGCGTACCCGCCGCGGCGTTGTCCGCAGTCGCCGCCGCCGGCCTGCTGGCCACGGCGGGCAACCGCGCCGGCCTCTACCAGAACCTGATCTTCTTCCTCGCCGGCCTGTATCTGCGGCCCCACATCCAGCGCTGGGCCGCCACGGCCACCGGGCGTCGGCTGGCGCTGACCGGCGGGTCGTACGCCGTGGCGCTCGCCGCGATGGCGGCCGCGGGCGCACAGCGGTGGTTCGGCGTCTGGCCGGCGGTCTCCGTCGTGGCGGTGGCCTTCGGTGTCACCGCCGCCGCCCGACTGGTCCGGTGGCCCGCCCTCGGCGACCGGCTGGCCGCGCTCGGGCGCACCACGCTGCCCGTCTACGTCATCGACATGCCGCTGGTGGCGCTGCTGCACCGCCTCCTGGCCGCCCGGGTCTCCGGGCTGGGCGCGGGCGCTCAGGGCCTCGTCGTGCTGGGCTACCCGATCGCGCTGACCGCGCTCGTCACCGGTCTGAGCCTGGCCGTACACCGGCTGCTGCTGGCGGCGCACGCCCGCTGGTTGTTCGCGCTCCCCGGCCCCCGTCGCCCGGCGGCCGACCGATGAGCGCGTTGGGCGGAGCGGTGGTCGACCTCGGGGCGATCGCCGAGAACGTCCGCACGGTCGCCGCGGTCACCGGCACCGACCTGATGGCGGTGGTGAAGGCGAACGCGTTCGGCCACGGCGCAGTGCCCGTCGCGCGGGCCGCGCTGCGCGCCGGGGCCACCTGGTTGGGCGTGACCTCGGCGGCCGAGGCGTTGGAGCTGCGCGCGGCGGGGATCACCGCGCCGACGTTGAGCTGGCTGCACCGACCGGACGACGACTTCGCCGAGCTGATCGTCGCGGGCGTCGACGTGGGCGTCTCGACGACCACCCACCTGCACGCGCTCGTCGACGCGGCCCTGCGCCTCGGCCTGCCCGCGACGGCGCAGCTCAAGGCCGACACCGGCCTGAGCCGCAACGGCGCCGGCCGCGACGACTGGCCCGACCTGGTGGCCTGGGCCCGTAAGTACGAGGTGCAGGGCGCGCTCCGGGTACGCGGCGTGTGGTCCCACCTGGTCGACGCGGACGTACCGGGCACTCCCACGCTGGCCCGTCAGGTGCGGACCTTCACCGAGGCGCTGCACGTCGCCCGGACCGCGGGCCTCGACCCCGACCTCGTGCACCTGGCCAACTCGGCGGCGGCGCTGTCGGCGCCCCGGACCCACTTCGACCTCTGCCGGATCGGGCTGGCCCTCTACGGCGTCGACCCGTTCGGCGCGGTCGGTCCGGGCGAGTTCGGGCTGCGCGCGGCACTGACGCTGCGCACCACGGTGGTCAACGTGAAGCGGGTGGCGGCCGGCACGGGCGTCTCGTACGGGCCGGAGCACGTGACAGCCGCACCGACGACGCTGGCGCTGCTGCCACTCGGGTACGCCGACGGGCTGCCCCGGGCCACCGAGGGCCGGGCCGAGGTGTGGCTCGGCGGTCGACGCTGCCCGGTCGTCGGGCGCATCGCCATGGACCAGTGCGTCGTCGACGCCGGTGACCTGGCGGTCGGCATCGGCGATCCGGTCGTCGTCATCGGCGCGGGACGCGACGACGACGCGCCGAGAGTCACCGAGTGGGCGCGCTGGGCCGGCACCAACCCACACGAGATCTTGACCGGAATCGGGGCGCGGGTGGGCCGCGACCATCTCCACGAAAGGGCGGACGTCGCATGACTACGCGACTGGCAGTGCTGTACGGCGGACGAAGCGGCGAGCACGAGGTGTCACGGCGCTCGGGGGAGAGCACCCTGGCCGGGCTGGACCGCGAGCGGTACCAGGTCACCGAGGTGCTCATCGGCGTCGACGGCGGATGGCACGTCGACGGTCGTCCCACCAGCCTGCCGCAGGCGCTGCGGGTGCTACGCGCCCAGGACGTGGTGTTCCCGGCCCTGCACGGCCCGTACGGCGAGGACGGCACGGTCTCGTCACTGCTGGAGTGGCTGGGCGTGCCGTACGTCGGCAACGGCGTCTTCGCCAGCGCGGCGGGCATGGACAAAGGCGTCACCAAGCGGCTCCTGGCCGCGGAGGGCCTGCGGGTCAGCCCGGGTGTGACGCTGCGGCCCGGGGAGACCCTGTCGCCGGCCGACCAGCGACGACTGGGCCTGCCGGTCTTCGTCAAGCCGGCGCGGGCCGGTTCCAGCCTGGGCGTGGTCCGGGTGACGGAATGGTCGGCTCTGCCGGACGCGCTCGCGCAGGCACGGAAGGTCGATCCGAAGGTGCTCGTCGAGCAGGGGGCGCACGGCCGGGAGATCGACGTCGCCGTCCTGCAGCACCCCGACGGCCGGGTGCAGGCCGGGCCGCCCCTGGAGATCCGGGTCAGCGGCGCGGGCTTCTTCGACTACGACGCGAAGTACGACGGTGGCGCCGTCTTCCAGATCCCGGCCCGACTCGACCCGGCCACCACCGAGGTGCTCCAGGACCGGGCGATCCGTGCCTTCGACGCCCTCGACTGCCGGGGACTGCTGCGGGTCGACTTCTTTCTCGCCCACGAGGGTGCGGAGCCCATCGTGAACGAGGTCAACACCTTCCCCGGTTTCACCGCCGCGTCGCAGTTCCCGCAGATCTGGCAGCGGGCCGGCATCGAGTTTCCCGCCCTGCTCGACATCCTGGTCTCCGGCGCGCTCGCCTACCGGGCTCAGGCTCTCTCCCGAGGCCTGCCCCGGCCGGGACGGGCGGTCGACCTGGTGTGAGCGACAGTCGCCCCGGTCACTCGAGCGGGCAGGACCAGGGCGGCCGGGTGCCGTCCGGGCCGACGAGGGTGACCGGGGCGGGACTGACCGCCGAATCGGCGAACGCCACGGTGCAGATGATCTGGTTGGCCGCGAGGGTGGACAGCGGCAGCACGGGAGTCGGCGTCTTCACCGTGATGCCGGGCTCGTCGACGCTCGACGTCACCGTTGTCGGAGCGAGGTCGGTCGGCACCTCGCTGGTGAACCCCGCGCTCCGCTCGGTGTCGGTGGGGCCGGCCGCGAGCAGCGCGAGTGTCTCGGCCGGTAACGGCGGCGCGCCCTTGGCCGGTCGCAGCACCAGCGCCAGCTCGCCGTCCGAGATCAGGTAGACGCCCCCACCGCCGGACGGGCCGCTCACCGCGGAGCGGCCGGTGATGACGCCGCTGGGCCGGACCCCGCAGCCGGCCGTGAACAGGGTGAGCAGGAGGCCGCCCGCGACGAGCGCCCGCGCCACGCGACGACCGATCACCGTACGCCTCCGGCGGCGGTGGTCTCGGCCGCCGTCCGGGGCAGGCGGAGTGTGAACACGGCTCCACCTCGCGACGCGTTGCTCGCCACGAGGCTCCCCGACTGCCCGCCGTGCCGGTGCAGGCGCGCGTTCTCCCACGCGATGGCGAGACCCAGGCCGCTGCCCTCGGAGCGGGTCCGGGCGGTGTCGGCCTTGTAGAAGCGGTCGAACACGTGTGGAAGCACCTCCGGGTCCAGCCCCGGCCCCTCGTCGGCGACCTCGATCGTGAACCACTCCGGTTCGGCGCGCAGACGTACGGACACCGGCTCGGCGCCGTGCCGGAAGGCGTTGCCGACCAGGTTGGCGACGATGACGTCCAGCCGGCGGGGATCGAGCCGGGCGACGACACCGGGCGGCAGCTCGGTCCGTACCCGATCGGTCCAGCCCCGCAGCCGCAGCGTCGCGGTGACAGCCGCGGCGACGTCGACGTCGTCGAGGGCGAGCCGGGCGGTGCCGGAGTCGAACCTGCTGACCTCGATGAGGTCGTTGACCAGTTGGGTGAGGCTCTGCGTCTCCTGGCTGACCAGCCGGGCGGCCTGGCCGGCGTCCCCGGGCAGCCGGTCCGCCTCCTCGTCCAGGACGTCGGTGACGGCCGTCATGGCGGCCAGCGGCGTCCGGAGTTCGTGGGACACGTCGGCCACGAAGCGCCGCGCGTCGGCCTCCATCCGCCGCAGCTCACCGACCTGGCGTTCGATGGTCGCGGCGGTGTCGTTGAAGGTGCGGGTGACGTCGGCGAGCTCGTCGACGCCCCGGACGGTCAGCCGGGTGGACAGGTCACCCTCACCGAGCCGGCGTGCCGCGCGACCCAGTTCGCGCACCGGCCGCAGCACGCCCCGGGCGGCCAGCAGGGCGAGCAGGACGGCGAGGATCAGGGAGAGCCCGCCGGTCACCCACGCCAGCGTGGCGAGCCGGTCGATGCTCCGCTGCTCGGAGGCGAGGCTGCGCACCGAGTAGACCTCCACCCCGGACTCCACGGACGTGCCGTCAGACCGCTCGATCCGCAGCTGCGTGCCGATGAGCAGCACGGGATGTCCGCCACGGTCGACGCGCTGCCAGGCGATCTGACCGCCCGCCACCTCCTTGCGCAGCTCGGGGGTGAGCGGTTCCCTGCCGTCGACCCCCGACGCCCACCGGTCCCGGTAGTGGACCAGGGCGTAGCTGTCCCGGTCGGAGAGCCGTTGGGCCAACACGTTCAGCTCCTCCGGGCTGGGCGGCAGGCCGAGGATCGGATACACCTTCGTGAGCTGGTCGGTCAGCGAGGCCACCGCCGCGTCCTGCGCCTGCTGGAGGATGACGGTCCGGGCCTGGAAGTAGCTGCCGCTGGCGACCACGGCCGTGGTGGTCACGCCCAGCAGGGCGAACGCCAGGAGCAGGCGGGTGCGGAGGCCCAACGCCATGGCGCGGGCCCGGTTCCAGGGGGTCACAGCGGTCCGAACCGGTATCCGAAACCGCGTACGGTCTGGATGAAGACCGGCGTCGACGGCTCGTCCTCGATCTTGGCGCGTAGCCGCTGGACGCAGGCGTCCACCAGGCGCGAGTCACCGAGATATCCGTGCTCCCAGACGGCCTCCAGCAGTTGCTGGCGGCTGAGCACCTGACCCGGCGTGTACGCGAGTTCGAGCAGCAGACGCAGCTCCGTCGGGGCCAGGCTGACGGGCACCCCGCCCTTGCTGACCACCAGGGCGGCACGGTCGATGGTCAGGGCGCCGTGCTGGTGCAGCCCGGGCCGCTCCGGGCCGGGGCGTCGCGAGTCGCCGCCGGTACGTCGCAGCACCGCGCGGATGCGCGCCTCGAGCACCCGGGCCTGTACCGGTTTGACCACGTAGTCGTCGGCGCCCGCCTCCAGACCCGCCACCACGTCCATGTCGTCGTTGCGGGCGGTGAGCATGATGATGGGCAGGTCACCACGCTGTCGGATGCGACGGCACACCTCGAAGCCGTCCATACCCGGCAGCATGAGATCGAGGACGACCACGTCGGGGGCGCTCGCCCGCATCCGCTCCAGCCCCTGCTCACCGGTCGCCACGGCGTCCACCGTGTGGCCCTGCCGGGTGAGCGCCAACTGCAGTCCGTCGCGGACCGTCTGGTGATCTTCGATCAGCAGGACCTGGGGCATGCCGTCAAGTATCCCATCATGAGAATTGCTCGCTTTTTGTCGATGTCCCGCGCCCGCTCTCGACCGGTCAGCGCCCGGACGTCCGGTCATCTGACGACTGCGCCGGCCCGCCGAACTCCACCGACCGGATCAGGAACGCCGCCACACCCACCGCCAGCATCGTCAGCCCGGCCGCCGCGAGGATGGCCACGAACGGCCCCCACCGCAGCGCGGTTGCCAGACCCGGCACCAGCACCCGAACCACCCAGACCAGCACGAGCAGCCCGACCGCCCCCTCGGCGACAACGCGCCAGGCCCGGCCGGACGCCGGCACGGCAGGCAAGCGACGCGCGGCCCCGCCGGGCCGTGCCGCCAGCACGGCCGCCGCCAGGCAGAACAGCGCCACGCTCAGCAGAACCCCACCGAGCACGTCGCTGAAGCGGTGCCATCCCGCGATCATCGTGGCCGCGCCGATCACCGAGACGCCCGCCGCGCCCGGCAGCACCAGCCACCGCCGGACCGCAGCGGGCACCACCAGCAGGAACGCCAGCGCCAGGGCCGTCGCGACAGCGACGTGACCACTGGGGAAGCTGTTGTGCGTGGTCGAACCGGCGACCGCGAACTCCGGGCGGGGCAGCGCCGACTTCGCCGCGCCGGCCGCCAGCACCGCGCCGAGCACCATGCCGACACCCACGACGCCGGGCAGCAGCCGGCGGCCGAGCAGACCCACCACCAGCACCGCGGCGAGCAGGACGGCGAGCAACGACGGCCGGCCGAAGTGCCGCAGGACGACAGTGGCCGGACCGAACAGGTCGCTGGACTGCTCGTATCCCCCGCCGCGCTCGGCGCGCGGCAGGAGCAGCCCGTCGATCCACTGACCGGGCTGGGTCCACACGAACACCACGCCGACCAGACCCAACGCGAGGAGACAACAGACGGCCGCCGCGAGCAGTCGGACAGCCGGCGGCACGGCGGGCCGGTCGTGGGCCAGCGTCGACGCGGGAACGGGCGGCAGCGCTCGCGTCGGGGAGGACGAGCGACCGACGGGGTACGACGATCCGTGGGACATGGCGACCATGCTCGGCCCGCCAGATCCGGACGCTGTCCGTGGATTGTCTTGGTTCTGTCACAACCGCCGCGCGTACCGGAAAAACGGGGCGATCCTCCCCCGCGACCGCCCGCCCACAGGTCGTGTCGCCAAGCTGTCCGGACGTGAACTTCAATTCACATGCTTACATGCAACTATGTTTTACCCGGCCGAGACGAGCCGCCACTAGGGTCAGGACGCCGATCGATCTTCGTCTCGGCAGTGCGAAAACCATCCGGAGTGTTCGTGGGGAACCGGAAGGGGTTGGGCAATGCACGGGGTTTCGGCCGCTTCGCTGGTCATCGGCATCGCGTCCTCGCCGGCCGAGCGCCGGCAGTTGGCGCGGCTGCTCGGCGGGAGCGACGCCTTCCTGATCGTCTCGAACGTCGAGCAGGCACGGGAGTTCCTCGGGGTGGGCGAGTTGCCCCCGGTCGTACCCCCGCCCGTTCCGGCCGTGCACACGGAGGTGCCGCCACTCTCGCAGCCGCCACCCGACCTGAGCGTCGACTCCGACCGGCGGGTGCTGCGCTGGCGTGACCAGGAGATCGACCTGACCCGGCTGGAACACGACGTGCTGCTCTGTCTCGTCGACGCTCCCGGGCAGGTCTGGACGTACGAGCGGCTGCACCTCGAGGTCTGGGGCAACCGGCACCTCGGCCGCGGGTCCGACATCCACTCGGTCGTCCGCCGGGTACGCCGCAAGCTCGCCCGGCTCGACGCCACGGCCACGATCCACGCGGTCCGTGGAGTCGGCTTCCGACTCACCCCGATCTGAACGCACCCACGTCACGAACGGGCCGGCCCGCCCGGTCGAGGACCAGGCGGGCCGGTTCGGTGCGTTACCGCTCAGGCGTCAGCACCGGATGGGCTTCAGCGTGAAGTTCTCCACCGCGGGCGTGGTGGTGTCGATCTTCGTCGAACGGGTCTGGGGCTTCCAGCCGTCCTTGGCGACGATCATCGTGAGCGGGTTGTTCCGGCGGTCCACCCAGTAGGCGTACGTGCCGGCGGCGTCGGTCGTGAACGTCCACGACATCGCCCACGAGTCGACCTGGACCACCGCGCCGGCGATCGGTGCGGTGGCACCCGCACAGCTGGTCCCGGTCACCGTACCCATCAACTTGCCCCAGGTCTTCGGGGGCGTCACGGTCATGGTCACCGGCACCGGCGGCACCGAGTAGGGCGTGTTCTCCCTGATCGTGACCGCGGCCGAGTAGATGCCCGGCTGGTCCACGTTCGCCGTCAACCCGACGGTGACCGTGACCTTCTCACCCGGCGCCAGGGTGGCCGTCGTCTTGTCGATCGTCATCCAGCTGACGTCGGCCGCCGCCTCGGCGCATCCCTCGAAGCCCGGCAGGGCCTCGCTGTCCGGCGCCGCGTTGAAGCTGCCCGACGAGCCGCCGATCTTGTAGAAGCCGCACGCCGCGCCGCCCCGGTAGCGGGCGGTGTTGGCGTTCGGCAGGTTCGACCACGAGCTGGTGGCCGGGTCGAAGGCGAAGCCGGCGTTGGTGATGGCACCGCCCTGCGACCCGCCCACGACCAGGAGCTTGCCGCTGGCCACCGCGTACGAGCTGGCCCAGTTGTCGGTCGGCGCGTCCGCGATGGCGGTCCAGGTGTTGGCGCCCGGGTCGTAGGAGTAGCTGGCCTTCTGCGCCGCCGTGCCGTCGTTGCCACCGGTGCAGTAGAGGACGCCGTCGATCCCGCCGCAGGAGGCGAAGGCCACCGACTTCGGGTAGTTGGCGAGCGTCTCCCAGGTGTCGGCGCCAGGGTCGTACCGGACCACGGAGTTCGACATCGGCAGGCACGCCGAGGTCGTGCAGCCGCCCACGGCGTAGAGCTTGCCGTCGACGACCGCCTGCCCGGCGGCGGCCCGCGGGGCGGGGTTGTCGGCCAGTTCGGTCCAGGCGTTGGCCCCCGGGTCGTACGACCAGGTGGCGGCGTCCGGGCCCTCGGCGCCCCAGCCGCCCGTTGCGATGATCTTCCCGCCGACCACGCCGACGGTCAGCGCGTTGCGGGCGCCGGGCAGGTCGGCGGCGGCCGTCCAGGTCTGCGCGACCGGGTCGTACGCGTAGTTCTTCGCGGTGGAGGCGGTTCCGTCGCCACCACCGACCGAGTACACCTTGCCGTCCAGAGTGACCACCCGGTTGTCCATGATGTTGCCCGGGTAGTCGGTGATGTCCGTCCAGGGCGCAGCCTGCGGTCCGGCCGCGGCGGGGGTCGCCGTCGCCGCCTTGCCGGAAGCCTTGGCCGCGACCGACGTCGGAGCGGTCACCCGCTGCTCGGGCGCGCCGGTCGACCCGAGAACCTGCTGCCGGGTCACCCGCGAGCCGTCGGCCCGCAGCAACTCGAAGCCGTTGTCCCGCTCACCGAAGCCGACCTCGACCGGCGCGCCGCCGGTGTTGGTCACGGTGAACGTCCTGGTGGTCTTGCCGCTGGGCATCTGGAGCGTGGCGCTCAACTCGGTGGGCGTCACCGAGAGACGACCGGCCGCGAGGACGAAGTTCGCGGTCGTCGCCCAGTCCGGCTCGACGTCGACCTGCTTGCTCTGGCTGACGTAGCTGCCGGCCGTCGCGGTGAACTTGTGGGTACCGGTCAGCGTCGAGTAGATCCAGTAGAAGCCGTCGGGCAGGCCCGGGTCGTCCGGCGTCGCCACGGTGACCGCCTTCTCGGCCGGCCGGTCGTTGCTGGTGACGGTGGCGCCGTTGATGTAGCTGTTGTCGTTCTTGTCGCGGACGTTGCCCACGACCAGGCCACCGTCGAGCGGCACGCAGGTGACCTGGCTGCCGATCAGGACGTTGTCGACCTCCCACCACCACTCGAAGGTCGCGTCGTAGTAGTGGAACCGCACCTGGACCTGCGACTTGCCGGCCGCCTGCGGGATCGGGATCTCGGTGAGCTTCGGACCCCGGACGTCGGTCTCCTGCCGGAGCACGTTCGTCCAGGTCGCGCCCCCGTCGATGCTCAGGTCGACATCGGCGGTGTCGTCGTTGAGCTGGTTGAAGTCCTGGTTGAATCGGATGACCGGAGCGCTGACGGCGGTCAGGTCGACCACCGGGCTGACCAGGGAGGTGTCCTGGCTCCGGCCCGCGCCGTACGCGTCACTGTCGATCATCGCGAAGTTGCCGGTGCCACCGGTCAGGTTGCCCCGTTCACCGTCGTCGGTGAACTTCCAGACCTGGCCGCTGCCCACGTTGTCCACCACCGACCAGCCGGCCGGAGTGGTCGTCGCGTCGAAGGTCTCGTACTCGCCGTCGGAGCCGAACGTGTAGCCGGGGGCCGTCGTGCACCTGGTGGTGTCCACCGGCACCGCGACGTTCGCGGTCACGTTGCGGGTGCCGACCACGACCTCCTTGGTGACCTTCTGGTAGCCCGGGTACTGCACCTCGTACGTCAGGGTGTACGTCTGCCCCGCCGGCAACGTGATGCTGTAGCGGCCGTTCGACGGCGTCGTGTAGTCGTACACGCCCGCCGGACCGCTCACGGTCACCTTGGCGTACAGCGGCCAACCATGACCCGAGCCGTCGGTGACCGAGCCGGTGACGTTGACGCGCGGCACCGCCGTCAGGGCGACGTCGAGGGTCGTGGTCGTCCGGTTGGTGACCGTCGCCGTCCTGGTCGTGCTGCCGTACCCGAACGCGGACACGACGACCTGGTAGTCGCCGATCGGCACCAGGGTCGAGTACGTGCCGTCGGCGCCGGTGGTGATCTCGCGCGAGGTCGGGCCGGTGAGCGTCAGGGTCGCGCCGGCGATCGGGGCGCCGGTGGCCGCGTCGGTGACCGTGCCGGCCAGGGTGCCGACGTCGCCGGTCGGGGCGGCGTTGAGCAGCGCGAGGGCGTCCAGCCGGCCCTCACCCCAGACGTTGTTGTCCGCGGCCGTGCCGCCGCACTGGTCGTCGGCCTTGTCGATCGCGGTGCCGTTGAGCAGCGCGCGGGTCGCGTCGACGTCGCCCACCAGCGACGGTGCCGCCGAGTAGAGCAGGGCGATCGCGCCCACGAGGTGCGGGGCGGCCATCGACGTGCCGCTTGCGGTGCCGTACCCGTTGCCGGGAACGCTCGACCGGACGTTCACGCCGGGCGCGGAGATGTTGGGCTTGATCTCGCCGTTCTGCCCGACGCCGCGCGCCGAGAAGCTGGCGATGGTGTTGTTGACGTCGTACGCGCCCGCCGAGTAGTTGCTGGCCAGGCTTCCCGGGGAGCCGCTGGTCTGGCACGCCGGCCCGCTGTTGCCGTTGGAGAACACCCCGAAGATGCCCGAGGCGGCCCAGGCCAGCGTGACGTCCTCCATGAAGGGCTCGTTGGACGGCAGCCGGGTGCCCCAGGAGTTGTTGATGATGTTCGGCCGCTTGCTGGCGTCCGGGTTCTGACCGTTCGAGTCGGTCGGTTCGAGCATCCACTGGCCGGACTCGATCAGCGCCTCGTCGGTGGGGCAGCAGCCGTTCGCCGCGATCCACTTGACCCCGGGCGCGACACCGATCTGGTTCGCGCCGGCGGAGCCGGCCATGGTGCCCATGGTGTGCGTACCGTGGCCGTCGTCGTCACAGGGCGCGCCGTCGCACGTGCCGGCGGCGTCGAACCAGTTGTAGTCGTGGTCGAACGTCCCGTCGCCGTTGTTGCCGCGGTAGGAGTTCACCAGTGCGGGGTGGTCGTACTGGACGCCACTGTCGATGCTCGCGATGGTGACGCCCTCGCCGGTGATGCCGTACTGGGACCAGACGTCGTCGGCGTTGATGTTGGCAACGCCCCACTCGACGGCGTTGACGGTCTTCTCGTCGGTGCCCTTGGTCAGCTTCGGCAGCTCGTAGGCGACCGGGGCGTAGAGGCCCTCGACCTCGCTGTGGGCGGCGAACTGCTGGGCCATCTCGAGCGAACCGCTGTTCACCTTGATGGCGTTGGTGGCCCAGAAGCTCTGGTACTTCGTACCCGACTTGTCGAGCTCGGCGCGGATCTTGCCCTGGCTCCCGGCGGCGCTGTCCCGCAACGCCTGGGCCACGGCCGCGCCGCGCTTCGTCCAGTCCTTGGTGGCGCTGGCCTTGCTCAGGTCCGCCCGGTCCTTGAACCGAATCCAGAAGTCCCCTGCGCTCTTGGCCTGGAACTGCTTGGCGAGCTCCGGCCGGATCTTGTCGCCGGTGGCGGTGCTCGTCGAGCCGGGCGCGGCCTGCGCCCCGGAGCCGAGGCTGGCCAGGCATGTGGCGGCGAGGACCAGCGCGGCGCTGGCACTCACCAGGGATCTGGCCGTTCGTCTCCATTGTGGACGTCTGGACATCGGTGCCGCCTTCCTCAGAACGACCCAGGGGTGTACGTGGGCCATGGTGAGAAGTGCGCGAGATCCAGCTCGACGGAACCGAGCGAACGGACCCCTCATGCCTCCCCCATGCACCGCGCGGGTCACGCCGGTTGCCCGACTGGACACTATGATCGAGAGGAAAGGACGATCAAGAACTTGCTGTGAGCAACTTGTCGCTACCGGTTGCCCTGCCGGTGGCGCGCTTGCCAAACATTGTCAGGACCGTGACGATGACTGGGCAGGGAAGCCCCTCGATTCGCAGGCGGTGCGGTGGCCGAGACCGACGACGCGGCGTGGGACGGGGTCGACCCGGCCGACGAGGAGTTCCCGCTGCTCATCGCGGTGACGCCGTCGCCCAGTGAGCGCATCCGGCTCGCCGAACGGCTCGACGGGATCGCGCCGTTGTTGCTGGTGGCCGACCTCGACGAGCTGCGCCGGCTGATCGGGGTGCCAGCGCAGCGGACCGGGTCGCCGGGCGGACGGACGCCGGGCCCGGAGCCCATTGCCGATCCCGGTCCCGTCCTGATCGTCGACTCGGCCCGCTCCACCGCCCGGTACGGGACGCGCGAGGTCGCCCTCACCCGGCTGGAGCACGATCTGCTGATCTGCCTGACCACCGAGCCGCTGCGGGTGTGGAGCTACGCCGAGCTGCACCGCTCGGTCTGGCACGACGAGGGACGCGGGCGCAGGGCGGACGTGCAGTCCCTGGTGAAGCGGCTGCGGCGCAAGCTACGGGACCTCGGCACCGGTGCCGCGATCGAGGTGGTCCGTGGTGTCGGGCTGCGACTCACCGACCGGCAGGACCCACGGATCGGGCGCGCCTGACTGCTGCCTGAGATGGGCAGATCGTCAGCACGGGCCACGTGCCGGCGAGCGCCAACGCCCGGACCAGCGCGTTTTCCGGTAATCACGAGCCGGCCCCCGACGACCACGTAACGTGAACGACAGCCGATCAACGGCGAACGCCGGACGCGCCCGCCGCCTGCCCGCTCAGCCGCAGGAGGTGCGGAGCCCATGCTGTCGGTATTCGACCCTCGACACACCGTCGCTCCCCCGGGATACAGCCGCTGGCTCATCCCGACCGCGGCGTTGGCCGTCCACGTGTGCATCGGCCAGGTCTACGCGACCAGCGTCTACAAGAACTCCCTCATCGCGCACTTCGGCACGAGCCAGACGGCGATCGGGGCGATCTTCAGCATCGCCATCGTCATGCTGGGGTCGTCGGCGGCGGTGGGCGGCCGATGGGTGGAGCGCAACGGCCCCCGTCGGGCGATGTTCGTCTCCGCCTGCTTCTGGACCACGGGCTTCCTGGTCGGGGCGCTCGGCATCGCCACACAACAACTCTGGCTGCTCTACCTCGGGTACGGCGTCATCGGCGGCATCGGGCTCGGCATCGGCTACATCTCGCCCGTCTCCACCCTGATCAAATGGTTCCCCGACCGGCCGGGTCTCGCCACCGGCCTGGCGATCATGGGGTTCGGCGGTGGCGCTCTGATCGCCGGCCCGCTCGCGCGCCAACTGCTGTCGCTCTACGACGCCGACTACAACCCGTCCAACCCGGCGGCGGTGGCCTCGGGGTCCGCCCTGGTGGGGCTGTTCGTCACGTTCGGCCTCGGCTACTTCGTGATCATGATGTTCGGTCCGTTCAACGTCCGGGTTCCTCCGCCGGACTGGCGGCCGGCCGGGTTCGACCCCGCTCGCGTCGCGAGCCGGCCGCTGGTGACGAGGGCGAGCGTGTCCGCGTCCAACGCCGTACGGACCCGCTCGTTCTGGCTGCTGTGGATCGTGCTGTTCTGCAACGTCACGGCGGGCATCGGCATCCTGGAACAGGCCAGCCCGATGATCCAGGACTTCTTCCGGGACAACGGGTCCACCGCCGTGTCGGTGTCGGCGGCTGCCGGCTTCGTGGGGGTGCTGTCGCTGTTCAACATGGCCGGCCGGTTCGTCTGGTCGACGACGTCGGACCTGATCGGCCGCAAGCCGATCTACCTGATCTACCTCGGCGTCGGCATGGTCCTCTACGCCCTGCTCGCCGTGGCCGGGCACGCCGCGACGGCGCTCTTCGTGCTGATCGCCGCCCTGATCATCTCCTTCTACGGCGGTGGGTTCGCCACCATGCCCGCGTACCTGCGGGACCTCTTCGGCACCTTCCAGGTCGGCGCCATCCACGGGCGACTGTTGACCGCCTGGTCGGCGGCGGGCGTCGCCGGGCCGCTGATCGTCAACCGGATCCTCGACACGCAGGGCAAGCCCGGGACGCTCACCGCGTCGGCGTACCGGCCCGCGCTGTTCACCATGGTCGGTGTGCTCGCCATCGGCTTCGTCGCGAACCTGCTGGTCCGCGCCGTACCTGATCGGTTCCACGAGCCCGACCGGGGGTCGACCTCGCCCGTGGCGAAGGCCAGCGTCACCGAGCCGGTGGCCCTCGGCCCGCAGAGCAGCCCACCGGTACCCGCGCACGTCGGCAGCCAGACCGGGCGGCTCTGGCTGTCCTGGCTGCTCGTCGCGGTGCTGCTCGGCTACGGCATCGTCGAGACCGTCATGACGGCCGCGAAGCTCTTCACCGGCTGAGACAGCCCCGGCCCGGGCCGGTCAGCCTCGTCCGTCGTCCGCCGCCGGGCCGTTGCCGGCAAGGCGTTCGCGCTGGGGTACGACCGTGTACCTCGGATCGCGCGCCGACACCGAGCCCGCCTCGAAGATCCCGAACCGGGTGGCCACCGACGAGGCCACCAGGGCCGCGCCGGAGAGCACCGACAGGACCCGGCTGCGTCGAGAGAGCAGCGCGGCGACCGCGCCGACGCTGAGCAGCACGTTGCCCGCCCGGACCAGGCCTCCGCTGTGGCCGCTCCGGTAGGGCTCGCCGGTGACCGGCAGCCGCTCCATCCGGTGACCGCCGATGAGCTTGACGGCCGCGCCGGCGACGGCGAGCCGTCGCAGCGGGGCGGTCTCGGTGGCCGGCGCCGCGATGAGACCCACCCCGGCGGCCGCGGCGAGCGCGCTGCCGCCGAAGACGAACGGCATGAAGGGGTACGCGTCGTGCCAGGCCGGTACGGCGGTGTCGGCGAGCAGGACCCCGGTGTACGTGGCCAGCGCCGGAGCCGTGGCCGCCGCGGCGAGACCGGCGACGTCACCGACGGGGAGCGCCAGCCGACGGGCGAGGCCCAGCACACCGTGCTGCGGTAGCCGTGGCGCGAGTTCGGCGACCGCGGCCACACCGGCGGCCGGCCCGAACGCGGTGAGGATCCAGGTGCCGATCGACATGGGCGAGGTCAGCTTGGCTACCCGGAGCATGTGGTGGAACCGGTCCGGCCGGCCGAGGTCGTGCACCAGCAGGTACGCGCTGGCGAGGGTGCCGCCGAGAGCCGTCCAGCGGCCCACGCGGCGTAGGGCGGGACGTCCGGTCAGCTGCGCTCCCGCGCCGATCAGGGCGCCTCCGGCCGCGAGGCCACCGGTGAACAGGTATCCGCCGATGTCACGCTTCCACACCGGCGCCTTGAGGATCGGCCTGCCGTAGTAGGAGCTGAAGTCGGCTGGCGCCACAGTGAGCTGCTCGCGGGTCATGGCCGCCTGCCGAGGAAGGCGACCGCCGAGACGGCGACCATCGTCAGCGCGGCGAGGCCGGCGCTTCTCCACATCTTCGGCAGGTCGCGGGTGGTCACCACCGGGTCCGGTGGCAACCCGTACACCTCGGGTTCGTCCAGCAGCAGGAAGAACGCCCCGTCA
>NZ_JBEXIJ010000022.1:0-110650 GCF_040608495.1 Micromonospora sp. NPDC005174
CGTTGCCGGTGCGCTGCAGGTTGGAGTCGCGCCGCCCACCGCTGCCACCGTCGGCGAACGCCTCGTTCACCACGTCCCAGGCGTAGATCTTGCCCTGGAAGTGGGTGGCGACCTGGGTGACGTGGTTGATGGCGGCGTTACGCAGCGCGGTCCCGGACATGCCCTGCGCCCAACCCGGCTGCTGGGCGTGCCACAACAGCGCGTGCCCCCGCACGCTCATGCCGTTGGCCTGGGCATGGCTGACGAGACGGTCCCCACCGGTGTAGCTGAACCGACCCTGCTGGGGCTCGGTAGCGTCCCACTTCATCTCGTTCTCGGGGGTGACGCTGTTGAACTCGCCGTTGAGGATGCTGGTGTACTGGCCGTCGGAGAGCTTGCCCGTCGCGACGGCGGCGCCGAAGTAGCGGCCCTTCTCGGCCGCCGATGCCTTCAACGTCGTTCCGGCGCTGGCCATGGGTGCCAGCGCGACCGTGATACCCGCGGTCAGCGTGACCGCGAGGGTCGCCGTCGCCAGCAGATTCCTTCTCAATGTCATGTCGTTCCTCTTCGGTGGGTGCATCGGCGGTGGTGAGGTGCCACTTCGCTCAGGACGACCTGTTCCCGGCGGCGCACGTCGGCTGGGCCACGGAATCCGGGACGGTCATCCTGGCCCACCGCGCACCGACGCACGCGGGATCGACCGGCGTGCACCGGGAACCACACGAGTCCTGAGACGGCGTCCGCTGCCCGTGGGGACGCCGTACGTCGAGGCGCGACCGCGGGACCCGCCCGGTGAGCCACCGACGCCGCCGACCTCTGCATCGAGAGTGAGCGATAACATGCTGTTCGTCAAGACGTAACGAGCCGGCCACACGACGCCCCGCACGGCACCGGTTCGCGGAGCGCAGCTCATCGTCGCCACTCAATGCCGGTACGGGATCGGACCGGCGGGCCGTGCGTCTCGGACGCGGCGGACGGGCCGAACGCGAGCCTTGTTATCGCTCACAGGGCGGGCTGGGCACCCTGACCGGCGTCGATCCGCCGGTGGCAGGTGTAGCCGGAGTCCCGAGGGGGCAACAACCCGCGCATGGGTGGGACGCCACGGGTCGACGAGCGACTGCTCGGACAACGGCACCGGCGTGTCGAGCCGGGCCGGGCGCGATCGTCGCGGGCATCCGCGTGACACGCCCGAAGCACTGCCCGCCGCCGGCGGCGCTCGGCGCGGTGGCGCTCGGCGCGGCCGCGCTCGCGGCGGCCCTGGGCGCGGAGCCCGCCGCAGCGGAGCCCGCCGCAGCGCAACTCGTCTCCGTCGATCTCGTCTCCCCAGCGCCGGTGCCGATGCCCAGCACCACCGGCTCGGTGGACGATCCCGGGGCACCAGGCATCGTCGGCTCGCTGCTGCGGGGCGTGCTCGAGACTCCGCTGCACATCGACCTGCCCCTGCCGACGGCTCTGCCCCTGCCGCTGCCGACGGCTGTCCCGCTGCCGACGGCCACCCCGCTGCCCCTGCCGACGGCCACCGTGCCTCGCCTGCCGACGACGGAACCGTCCGCACCCGCGCCCACTCGACCGCCTCGTACGCGACAGCCGTCCTCGCCACCCACCGCGCCCACACCGGTCGCCCCGTCGGCCACCCGCGCCACGCCGCCGGCGGCCCCGCCCCAGACGGTGCAGGCGTCCCGTGCCGACGGCGTCGACCGTCGTCTGCCGGCGCGCGAGCGGACGGCGATGACCGCCGCACCTGCACCGACGCCGGTCCCTCCCGCTCCCCCGCTACCGGGACCACCGGCGCTGGTCCTGGCCTTCGTGTCCGCACCGACCAGCACGAGCGCCGGTGGTGCCGACCTGGCGGCGTCGGCCACCGACGGGCCGCCGGCCGTCGGGCCGCTGCACCGGGGACGCGCCGTCCTCCCCTTCGACAATCGAGCCACCGGTCGACCCGTGGAGCGGGGTCCCCCGCCACCACGGCAGCTCCTGATCGCCCATCCGCGTCCACGACGTTGATCAGGAGAGATCATGGAGCTAGCCGTCATCTGGGTACCCGCCCACATCGAGCCGTCGGAACACGCCATCGCGACGTGTCTGACCCACCTGCGCCGACATGAGTACCGGCTGAACGGGATCGTCCGCGCATCGTGGGAGACCGTCGAGCAGAAGATGGTCGACGGCGAGGTGGACGTGGTCGTCATCGCCGACCCCGCCCACCTTCCGCCGGACCGGTCGCCCCGGATCGAGGTGGCCGCGCCGCTGTCGCGCGCCGACGAGGACCACCGGACGCCCGGCACGCCGTTCGGCTGACACCACGAAGCGCCCCGTCCAGTCTGGACGGGGCGCTTCGTCGTACGGCCTGCCGGCCAGCTCAGTCGACGTTCGGCGCGGGCTCGGAGACGTGGGCGGTGACGATGCGCCAACCGGCGGGCAGGCGTACCCAGGTCTGGGTCTGCCGCCCGGTCGCGGCGCTGTCGGCGTACCCGAATCGGGTCGTCACGACCGCGAGGTCCGCGCCGAACGTGCTGATCCTCGGGTCGACCAGCCGGCGGCCCGCCGGCAGCGGTGGCTGCGCGGCCCGCCACTTGCGCTGCTCGTCGAGCCCGTACTGATGGTCGGCGATGCCGAACCGCACCGTCCGGTCGGAGTCCCAGAAGTACCCGCAGATCGCGTCGGCGTCACCGTCGACGAGCGCCCGCTCGTATCCCGCGAAGGCCGCCGCCACCTCGGCGACCACGTCCGTGCGATCGATCTCCATCTGGTGCCGTCCTCTCCATCGGTCCGGTCGGGCGGTTCAGCCACGCACCGCCGCGGGATGCTGTTCGGCGGGTTCCTGGTCGGTGGTGGGCGCGGCGGCACCGGGCGCCTCGTCCAGCTCGGCCTCCCCCGGGTCCGGTTCGCGTGGCGTGGGACGGCCGAGCGCGAAGACCGCGCAGATCACCGCGACGAAGAGATAGCCCAGGGCCACCTGCCCGTTGGCGTTCCACTCGATCCGCTCGCCGTGGATCAGCCCGATGAACGACAGCACCGCGCCGGAGGCGGCGAAGATCGCCGCCCGGACGAACCGCTTGTCGATGACGAAGACCACCACCGCGCCGAGCACCAGGCCGGCGAGGATGGCGCCCCGGCCGAGCACCAGCAGCCCGTCGTACACGACGCCGGCCCCGTTGAGCGCGTCGTCGCCGACCGCGGCCGCGCTGGTGCCGGCCGCCGCCAACGCGTTGTCGATCTGCCCGGTCGCCCAGGCCGCGATGTTCGGCACCAGCGCGGCGACCACGGCCGCCGCGTGCGCCCGTGGGGTCGCCTGGAACGCCTGCGCCCCGATCAGCAGGCCGATGTAGAGCAGGATCGGCACGATGGCCGCCGTCGGGAAGATGGCCGCGAGCAGCCCGAACATGCCGAGGAAGCAGAGCACCGCGATCACCACGCCGGTAGCCATCGAGTAGCCGCTGCGGCCACCCGCCGCCTTCCAGCCCGGGTGGCCGACGTAGACGGCGGGCGGGAACGGCGAGCCGAGCGCCGCGCCGATCACCGCGCCCGCGCCGTCGGCCAGCAGCACGCTGCGCAGGTTGTAGTTGTCCCCCGCCGTCGCCGCGCTCTCCACGTTCGTCATGCCCTCGGTGAAGTTGTAGACGCCGAGGGGGATGGCCGTCGCCAGCAACGGCGCCATGTCGGACAGCCCGGTGAACAGCAGGTCCAGCTTGAACGAGGGTACGGCGACCGCGATGTCCCGGGCGGCGGCCGTCACGTCCGGCACCGACATCGCACCGCCGGCCCAGCCGATGGCGGTGCCCACCAGCAGGGCCGCGAGCCCGATCGGAAAGTTGAACGGCAGCTTCACGTCGGTGAGCAGGCCGATCAGCAGCAGGGCGAGGACGGGTAGGGCCACCCAGGCCATCCGCCACATCTGCCCGGCCGGGTTCATCGAGATGAAGGTGATCGAGATTCCGGCGAGGGTACCGAGCAGCGCCGCCCGGGGCGCGTACCGGCGGATGTAGGGCCCCACGAACGCGCCGATCAGCACGATCACGCCGATGATGAAGGCCCATGCCAGCCCGGCCTCCCAGGCCCGCACCGGGTCCTGGGTGCGCAGGTAGATCGGGAGCATGATGACGAAGATGACGATGAACATGTGCGGCACGCTCGGCCCGTACGGCAGGGCCGTCACGTCGGCGCGGTTCTCCCGACGGGCCAGACGGCGGGCCAGGTAGGTGTAGTAGATGTTGCCGGCGACCAGGGCGATGCCGAGCGCCGGCAGGATCGTGCCGAACACCTCCCCCTCGGGCAGCTTGACCACGCCGATGCAGAGCCCGGTCAGAGTGAGCACGTTGACCAGGACGTTGACGCCGAAACCGAAGAACGCGTTGGTGTCGCCGCGTACCCAGAACGGGAGCGGCACGACGGTGGGCTTCGTGGAGACCATGACTGCTCCCGGTCAGGAGGAGGGTTGCAACGCGGACGTGGTGGGCAACACGGCACGGACCTGCGTCGAGTCCGCGACCCACCCGAAGATCCCGCCCTGGGCGGCGATCATCTCGAGCCCGACCCGGTGGAACTCCGGGAAGTAGGACCCGACACAGTCGGCGAGCACGAGGCACTCGTACCCGCGGTCGTTGGCCTCCCGGACGGTGGTGTGCACGCACACCTCGGTGGTGACCCCGGCGACCAGGAGGCTGCGGATGCCCCGCTCGGCGAGCAGGACGTCCAGGTCGGTGGCATGGAAGGCGCCCTTGCCGGGCTTGTCGACGACCGGCTCGCCGGGCAGCGGCGACAGCTCGTCGATGATGTCGTGGCCGTACTCGCCGCGGACGAGGATCCGGCCCGTCGGCCCGGGATCACCGATCCGCTTGCTCGGCGTGCCCCGGTTGAGCTTGGCCGGCGGGCAGTCGGACAGGTCGGGAAGGTGCCCCTCGCGGGTGTGCACGACGGCCAGGCCGACGGCGCGGGCGTCGGCCAGCAGGGCCGCGAGCGGCGCGATGGTACGGCGTAACTGGCTCACGTCGTTGCCGAGGCTCGCACCGAACCCACCGGGTTCCAGGAAGTCGCGCTGCATGTCGATGACGAGCAGCGCCGTGGTCGGGATGTCGAAGGAGTACGGGCCGGGCCGCGCGTCGGCGATGGTCGGCATGGGCTCACCTCATTTCGCCGTGGCGGCGATGACGTCGTCGGATGTGGTGACGCAGCCGAAGACGCCGCCCTGCATGGTGACCATGTGCAGTGCCGCGTCGTGGTTGGCCTTGTCGGTGGCGCCGGTGCAGTCGGAGAGGATCAGGCACTCGTATCCCCGGTCGTTCGCCTCGCGCATGGTGGTGTGCACGCAGACGTCGGTGGTGATGCCGGTGAGGATCAGGTGGGTGATGCCCCGGGTCCGGAGCACGAGGTCGAGGTTGGTGGCGTAGAAGGCGCCCTTGCCCGGCTTGTCGATGATCACCTCGCCGGGCAGCGCGGCGACCTCGGGCACGATCTCCCACCCCGGCTCGCCCCGGACGAGGATCCGGCCGGCCGGACCGGCCCCGCCGATCTCCGCGCCGATGCGGGCCGAACGCCAGCGCTTGTTGGCCGGCAGGTCGGACAGGTCGGGGTCGTGCCCCTCCCGGGTGTGCACGACCAGCATCCCGAGCGACCGGGCGTGCTCCAGCAGCCGGGCGGTGGCCGGCAGGCCGGCCTGGGTGAGACCGATGTCGTAGCCCATCGCGTCGACGTAGCCGCCCGGCCCGCAGAAGTCGGTCTGCCAGTCGATGCAGAGCAGCGCGGTCCGCGCGGTGTCGGCGACACCGTCGTACGGCCACGGATAGGGGTTGGCCGGTACCGGCCCGATGCTTGCCATCCTCTCGCCTCCTGTCGTGATCGCTGGTACGGCCCGGGTCAGCGCCGAGCCGCGGCCGAGCGGCGGTAGGCCCGCCATCCACCGCTGGCGCTGATGTCCTCGGCCGGAGGGCCCGCGGCGTACGCCTCGCAGAGGAAGCCGAGGACGTCCCGCCCGTCGTGCAGTCGGACCCAGCCGAGCGACAGGGGTGCCGGCACGCCGGCCAGCAACCCACCGAGCGCGGCGCTGGGCAGTCGCCACAGCTCGACCTCGATCGGGTGGCCTGTCGGGGTCTCCGGCGCGACCCGGACCAGTCCGGGCAGCCCTTCGCCGTCGGCGGTGTCCATCCGGTAGAGCCGGTAGAGCGGCGCGGTACGGGCGACGCCGGCGAGGACCGCGCCGCGCCCGAGCAGTTCGCCGTTGCGGGACTCGCCGGTCAGGTGCCGGCCGACCACGGCGATCAGCACCTCGGCCGGGGGCGCGGCGGACATCGCGCCGACCGCCGGTCCTGGTGTCGCGTCGCCGCCCGTGGTGAGGGTCGCGGCCAGCCGGGCCAGGGTGGTGTCGCTGAACGCCGGGCCGAGCAGGGTCAGGCTCGCCGGTCGGCCGGCGGGGGTGAAGCCGTTGGGTACGGTCACCGCGGCCAGGTCGAGCAGGTTGGCGAACTGGGTGTAGCGGCCGAGCATGGCGTTGCGCCCGATCGGGTCCTCGGCGATCTCGTCGAGCGTGAACGTGGTGCCGACGGTGGGCACGACGAGCACGTCGACGTCCTCCCAGAGGTGGTCGACCTGGGCGCGCAGCTCACGCAGGCGGTGCCGGCCCCGGAAGGCGTCGACCGCGTCGTACCGCAGGCCGGTCTCCAGCACGGCCCGGGTCACCGCCAGCACCGACTCCGGACGCGTCCGCAGGAAGTCACCCAGGCCGACGAGCCGCTCCGCCACCCAGGGCCCCTGGTAGAGCAGGTCACCCGCCGCGAAGAAGGCGGCGAGTGGCACCGACCGCAGAGATCCGACGAGGGTACGCAGCAGTTGCACGCCGGCGGCGAAACGGGCCTCCTGCCCGGCGTCGCCGAAGAACTCGAGGTCTTCTGCCCACGGCACCCCGAGGCGTAGCGTCCCCGGCATGCGGGCAACCACCCGCTCCGCCGGCAACGGACGTCCCCACGGGTCGGCCGAGGTGACGCCACGGGCGGCGTGCAGCACGTCGACGGCGCCCGCCACGTCGGGAGCGAAGACCGACACGCAGTCGAGCGAGCGGCAGGCGGGCACCACACCGGCCGTGCTGAGCAGACCACGGGTGGGCTTGACGCCGACGATCCCGTTCAGCGCCGCCGGCACCCGGCCGGAGCCGGCGGTGTCCGTACCCAGGGCGAAGCTGACCTGGCCCGCGGCGACCGTGACCGCCGAGCCGGAGCTGGAGCCGCCGGAGATGAGGCCGCCACCGAAGACGCTCTCGCAACTGCCGTACGGCGAGCGGGCGCCCGTCAGGCCGGTGGCGAACTGGTCCAGGTTGGTCTTGCCGACGAGTAGCGCGCCGGCGTCGAGCAGTCGGCGCACCACCGGCGCGTCCTCGGAGGCCACGTATCCGAAGTCGGGGCAGCCCGCCGTGGTCACCATGCCGGCCACGTCGATGTTGTCCTTGACCGCGAAGGGGATCCCGTACAGGGGTGACGCGGGATCACCGTGGCGGGTCAGCGACTCGGCTCGGGCCCGCAGGTCGCCGGCCGGCACGGTGCTGATCCAGACCGGCCCGTCGGCGCTGGAGGCCAGCCCGTCGAGCACGCGTTCGGCCTGGTCCGTCGGGGTCAGGCGGCCCTCGCGGTACGCCGTCCGCAGGTCCGAGATGGATCCGACTGGCTTTGGCATACTGTCGATTGTCGACCGTTCTGTTACAGCGAGCGGCGCGTTCTGTAACGGGGACATGACGGCCTGCGCGCCCGGCTGCCGGCCCTAATCCAGATAGGAGCGCGCGCCGTGCCCGGACAGCACGGCGAGAACCTCCTCGGGGTCTCCCCCGGCGACCGCCTCGAACAACCGCTCGTGCCGGTGGACCCCGTCCGACGGCTGCGCCGCCTCCGCCTCACGCCGCAGGTTGATCGCCATGTAGAGCTGCAACTTCACCAGGATCGAGCCGTACACGGCGGAGAGCTGACGGTTGCCGGCGAGCGCGACCAGCGCGACGTGGAACGCCCGGTGCGACTCGGCGACCGCCATCCGGTCGCCGGCCCCTGTCGCCTCCCGCATCGCTTGAAGCGTCGCCCGTAACCCCGCCAGGTCGCTCTCCCTGGCCACCGGGATCCCCGCCCGCACCGCGAATCGTTCGAGGACGTCCCGTAGCTCGTACAGCTCCCGCACGTCGCGGTCGGAGAGCGTCGCGACCCGGACGCCTCGTCGGGGCACGTGCTCGACCAGCCCCTGCTGGGCCAGCAACCGCAGCGCCTCCCGCAGGGGCGCTCGGCTGATCCCGAGCCGACGGGTGAGCTGCTCCTCGACGAGGCGTTCGCCCGGATCGCTCTTGCCGCTGAGGATGTCCCGGGTCAGCCGGGAGACGGCGAGGTCCACCAGACTGACGCTCTCCAGCTCACCGTCCATCGTCGGTGCGGCCATGTCGTTCACGCTGACGAGTCTGCCACCCGTCGCCCTACGAGCGGCGCGGGCGCGTCCCCTCGGCCCGGCGACCGCTTCGGCCGCGCCGGGCCGACCACGAGCGTGCCGCCCGCCGTGTGCGGCGGGCGGCACGGTCGACGCGTGACGTCAGGAGATGACCACGTCGCGGTAGTAGTGGCGCAGGATCGTCTGGTAGCTGCTGCCCGAGTTGGCAAGATCACGCGAGCCGTACTGGGACAGCCAGTCGCCGTCCACCCAGCCACCGCACGCGGTGGTGGTCGCGCAGTAGTGCGCCCGCAGGATGTTGCCGCTCCGGGTCAACCGGGTCGACCAGGTCCGGTCCACCGCCGCCGACGTCGAGGTCTGCGCCGACGACGGCCGGTAGACCTGATCGCCCGTGTCGTCCCGGACGTCGTAACACTGGCCGCCGGAGGTCTTGCGGGTCGAGTGCAGCGCCCAGTACCAGCCGTAGCTCTTCACGGCCATCGCACCGGCGTCCAGCGAGGCAGCCGGCCAGCTCGACACCCACTCGTTCGGGAGGACGTTCTTGACGTACGTCTTGAAGTCGACCCGGTCGACGCGCCCGAGACCGACCCGGTAGACGAGGATGGTGCTCGGCAGCTTGCTGTTGGTGCCGTCGGTGCTACAGCCCGTCGGCCCGCTCAGCAGTTCGTGCGAGGCGTTGTTGTTCTTCAACGTGGCGTTGAGGTTGCCAGTCGCCCCGGCCGCGAAATCCTGCGTCGTACCGGCGAAGTTGCTGTTGAAGTAGACCCGCACGGTCTTGCCGGTCCGGTTCCACACCGACGCCGCGTTGTTCTTCACGCACAGGCCCTTGCCGGAGCCCGCGCCCTTGAAGTCGTAGCAGGTCGGCTGGGTCGTGCCGTAGTCGTCCAGCGAGTCGGTGAAGTCGGAGACCGAGCCGGCCTGGTTGCTGTTGTAGTAGTAGCAGAACTCGCCGCTGTCGCAGGTTCCGTCCCGTTCGGCCGCCGCTGCCGGCGAGGCCACGCTCAGGATGGAGGCGGACATGGCGAGGACGGCGCCGACGGCGGCGAGGCCCTTGCGGAGATTCATGACGTCCTACTTCTCGTTGTAGCCCTGGGAGTTCCAGAACGCGGTCGGGTCGGCGTTGTCCAGGGTGGGGTCGCCGACGCTGACGGCCGCGTGGGTCTGCCGACCGGCCCGGACCTCGACGTGGGTGTGCGCGCCCGAGCTGGACGACACCCCGTGCCACGACTCGTCGGCGATGATCTCGCCCTTGCTGATGGCGTCGCCCACGCTCACCCCGGACCTCGGCGCGGTGTGCAGGTAGATCACCGTCTTGTTGGACGAGGAGTTGTAGACCGAGATCGTGGACAGTCCGCCGCTGCCGGTGCTGCCCCGCGCGACGTAGGTGACCGTTCCGGAGACCAGGGCGTGCACGTCCGAACCGACGCTGCGGGCGATGTCGATGCCCTCGTGCCGGCCGGGCGTGGTGGTGTAACCGTCGAAGCCGCACGTGACAGTGCCGCCGCTGGCCTGGTACAGGGCGTACGACAGGTTCGTGCGCGTCGACGGCGAGAACTGGTGCGAGGCGTTGTTGTTCTTCAGCGTGGCGTTGAGGTTGGTCTTCGCACCGGCCGCGAAGTCCTGGTAGGAACCGGCGTAGCCGCTGTTGTAGTAGACGCGTACGGTCTTGGTGCTGCGGTTCCAGACCGAGGCAGCCTCGTTCTTGATGCACAGGCCCTTGCCGGCGCCCGCGCCCTTGAAGTCGTAGCACGAGGGCTGCTCGGTGCCGTAGTCGTCGAGCGAACCGGTGAAGTCCGAGAGCGATCCCGCGTTGTCGCTGTTGTAGTAGTAGCAGAACTCGCCGCTGTCGCAGACCCCGTCCCGAGCCGCTGCCGACGCGGGCGATGCGACGCTGAGGATCGAGGTGGCCGCGGCCAGCGCGACGCCGACCGAGGCGAGGCTTCTACGGATGTTCATGGTGTCCTTTCCGGAACGGTGCGGGGGGTGGGTGCGGGTCACTGCCCGCGCTGGTACTGCTCCCAGGTCTGGATCGGGATCTGGGGGCCGTCGTCCGGGCCACGGTTGGCCAGGCCGTTCATGCCGAGGTGGTAGTCACCGGTCTGGTGCTGCGCCTGGCTGGACAGGTCCGTGTCGCTGATCGCCGCGGCGTGGATGTGCCACGGCCAGTCGCCCTGACTCGGGTCACGGAGCCAGGCGGCGAAGCCGACCCGTCGCAGCGCCCGGACGACGGCGGTGCGTCGGGTCGCGGTCATACCGGTGACCGCGATGTCCACCACACCCCCGCCGTCATGCGTGCCGGCCGAGGTCGGGTCACCCCCGGGGTTGTACGAGCCCTGCTCGAGCACCAGCGTCTGGCCCAGCAGACGCTGCGCCTCGGCCAGCATCGCCTGGGTTCGGGCGTTCACGACGTACCCGTCGCGCGGGACCTTCGTGCCCGGTCCGATCGTGTTGGCGACCGTGTAGCGGTTCTGTCCGAGCTTCGTCAGCGACGTCACACCGGGCAGGCCGTTCGCGGCCAGGCCGGTGTAGCCCAGCGAGCGTTGGTACGCCGCGTACGCCGAGACGGTCACCGTGCCGAAGTAGCCGTCGACCCACTGCGCGTTCAGCAGGCCCTGCGCCTGCAACGCCTGCTCCACGGCGAGCACGGAGTTCTTCGCACCCGGAGTCAGGGTGTTGTCGGCCCGACGGGGGTCGATCTGGGCGGCCAGGACGGTGGCCTCCATGTCCACGATCGGCCGCGCGGCCGCGGTGGCGGTCCGCTGCGTTGTGGCACCGGATGCCGCCGCGTGGGCCGGGACGCCGACGGCCACGCAGAGCGCGGCGAGTCCGACGGTTAACCAGGGACGGCGCAAGGTGGCTCCTCCTCGTAGCTGGTGAGTCGTTCTCGGTTCGACCTCACCCTGCGAGAAGTGCCCTGGTGTTCGGTACCCCCGGCGGCCTGTCAGATCCGTCAGACCGTCACCGACCTCGATGAATGCGGTGTTGTCAGCTTGGCTCGACGCCCGTGTCTGACATCGCGACCTGACCTCAGGCGGTCACGGTGACCATGAAGTACACCGGCCGTCGGGTCGGGAAGTACTCCCGGCCAGCCTCGTCGACCATCTTCCAACTGACCCAGCACCTGCCAGGGACGCTCGGCGCGGTGACCCGAACACGGATCATCACCTGTTCGCCGGGCGGCGTGTCACCGATCGGCACCCGATCCGGTGTCCGGCAGCCGTCACCGTCGGCGGTGGGCTCCATCCGCGCCAGGTACCGGTTGTGCCACTCGACCTCTCCCACGTTGGCGAGCGCCCACACCTTGTCGAACTGGGCGTTCACCTTGACCTGGGTGCCGTCGGGGATGGTGACGTCGGCGACGAACCTGCTCGAGTCCCCGGGGATCAGCGAGTCCGAGTACGTCGTCGTGGACGGCGACGGGGTCGGTGACGCCGTCGGTGTGCCGGAGCCGCCCGAGCCCGACCGGCCACGAACGGTCCCACCCAGGACGACGGCCACCGCCACCACCAGCACCACCACTGCGGCGTTGAGCCACAGCAGACGCCGCCGCCGCGTACCCACGACGTCATCCCCGGCCTGCGGGGCCTCCACGGCCTGCGACACGCCCTGCTCCTTCGGCGCGGACGCGGCGACGACCGGCACGTCGTCATCGTCTCCGCCGGGCCGGGCGACCGTCCCCGGGCGCTGCGCGTCCTCCCATCGGCGCCGCCACAGGGCCTCGTCCGCCTCGCACGCTCGGACGAACTCCCGCGTGGTCTCCCACGAGGGAAAACGGGTCCCGGCGGCGGCCTCGTGCAGCGTCGTGTGCGAGATACGTCCTGATCGCCCCGCCATCTTGCGGAAGGACGGGTTCCCCGCCGTGCTGCGCAGTGCTCTCAACTGCTCGGCGAACCTCTCAGCGGCGGCCCGTCCGTCCTGACTCGACTCCGCGGCGGCACGCTGGTCCCTCATCAGTCCCCCATGCCAGACGGCTCCGTCAGACGTTGTCAGAACGTGTCAGAGGCTACCGAATGAGCCACGGCAAGCACCGATGTGGTGCACCGCGCCAACCGCCGTGTGGTGGAAAGGACTCAGGTGTGCCGGGTCGGTCGGTAGAGGAGTTCCTGGGTCCGACCGTCGAGCGTGCGGCTCTCGACCAGCTCCAGGTCGAAGTCCGCAGCCCCGTGGAAGATCGGCTCCGTCCCGGTCTGACCGGTGACCACCGGGAAGAGGGTCACCTGGACGAGGTCGACCAGGCCGGCGGCCATCAGTGCCCGGTTCATCGACAGGCTGCCGTGCGACCGCAGGGGCACCTCGGACCCCTTCTTGAGCCCGGCGACGACGTCGACGGCGTCACCACGGACGAGGGTCGCGTCCGGCCAGTCGAGCGGTCCCTGAAGGGTGTTCGACACGACAGTGGCCGGGAGGTTCGTCATCCGGGTGACCCAGGCGTCCCGGACGTCGGACTCCTCGGTGCTGTCGGCAAGCATCTGCCCGAACAGCTCGAACGTGCGGGCGCCGAAGACCATGCGGTGGTCCTCGCCGTATGTGGCGAGGCGACGCTGAAGCAACTCCGGGCCCTGCTTGCCCCAGTAGCCACCCCAGTCGCCGGTGGTGCTGCCGAAGCCGTCGAGGCTCATGAAGACGTCGAAGGTGTAGGTCGCGGTCACGATGGTCTCCTCGTGTGGGTGAGTTCGCTCCGGCGCGCCCCCAGGAAGGCGCGTTCGGTGTCGTTGCTGGTCAGTGCAATGGCCTCGTCGTAGGCGGCGCGGGCCTGCGCGTCGCGTCCGAGTCGGGCCAGCAGCTCGGCCCGGGTGGCGGGCAGCCGGTGGTAGCCGGGAAGGTCGATCGCCTCGACCGCGGCGAGGGCGGCCTCGGGGCCGTGCACCTCGGCCACCGCGACCGCCCGGTTGAGCGCCACGACGGGAGTCGGCGCGTGCGCCAGGAGCTGGTCGTACAGTGCCAGGACCTGCCGCCAGTCGGTGGCCGCGCCGTCGGTGTGCACAGCGCCGATCGCGGCCTGGATCTGGTACGGGCCGGGCTGGTTGCGCCGCAGACACCGCCGGACCAGATCGTGCCCCTCGGCGATGAGATCCCGGTTCCACAGTGAGCGGTCCTGGTCGGCGAGGAGCACCAGGTCGCCGGTCGGACCGAGGCGGGCCGGGCGGCGTGCCTCGGTCAGCAGCAGAAGGGCGAGCAGGCCCAGGACCTCCGGCTCGTCGGGCATCAACGCGGCCAGCTCGCGAGCGAGCCGGATCGCCTCGGCGCACAGGTCGGTCCTGATCATCGGCCCCGAGGTGGACACGTAGCCCTCGTTGAACATCAGGTAGAGCACGGTGAGCACGGGCGGCAGTCGATCCGGCAGCTCGTGGTCGGCGGGTACCCGGTACGGGATGGCGGCGTCCCGGATCTTCTTCTTGGCGCGCACGATCCGCTGGGCGATGGTCGTCTCCCGGAGCAGGTAGGCCCGGGCGATCTCCGGCACCTCGAGACCACCGAGCAGACGCAGCGTGAGGACCGTCCGCGCCTCCGGGGCGAGCGCCGGGTGGCAGCAGGTGAAGATGAGTCGCAGCTGGTCGTCCTTCACTGGTCCCACCTCCTGGGGCGCGTCCTGTTGTTGGAGCAGGAGGGCCTGGGCGTGCCGGGCCTCGCGGGTCGATTCCCGCCGAAGCCGGTCGATGGCCCGGTTGCGCGCGGTCGTCACGATCCAGGCGCCCGGGTTCGGCGGCGGCGTCTGCCACTTCTGCACCGCCGTGGTGAAGGCGTCCTGGACCGCCTCCTCGGCGAGGTTGATGTCGCCGAGGACGCGGGTCAGGGTGGCGACGCAGCGGCCGTACTCCGCGCGGTAGATGCCCGCCAGGTCCATGTCGGTCGACCGGCTCGTGGTCAGGCCTGGGACAGGTCGTCGAAGGGACGCACCTCGACCGGTCCGCAGGCCGCCGCGCACGTCTCGGCCCAGGCGAGCGCCTCGTCCAGGTCCGTGCACTTGATGATCCAGAAACCGGCGAGGTGTTCCTTCGTCTCCGCGAAGGGCCCGTCGCTCATGGTCGTGGCGCCGTTCTCGATCCGGACGACCGTGGCACTGTCCGGCGACACGAGGCCCCCGGCGAAGACCCAGACGCCCGCGGCCTGCATCTCGTCGTTGATCCGGCCGGTCTCGGCGAACATGGTCTCCGTCTCCTCGTCCGACATGGCGGGAGCGCCCTCGACGAGGTGCACGGACAGCAGATACTGCTTCATGACGATCCTTTCGGTAGTTCGACAGCGGGATGGTCGGTGACGGTTCAGGCGGCCAGACGGCGCGCGACAGCGGGGATCACGATCGCGGCCGCGACCAGGTGGGTGAGCATCAACAGCGCCTTGGTGGCCGTGTCGGCGTCGGCGATCACGTCCGGCACCAGGGACAGGACCGTCAGCACCACCGTCGTACGGAGGAACGCACGACGGGGGCGTCGCGCGAATCGGGACAGCAGCGCGGCGAGGACGACGCCGACCAGCGAGAAGGCGGTCGTCAGCACGCCGAACCCGGCGACCGGGATCGGGGCACCGCTCACGTCGAGGCTGATTCCTGCCGTGCGACCTGCGGCGGCGACGACCATGGTGGCGGCGCTCGCGGCGACCGTGGCGACGACACCGGCCCCGATCAGCGCGCCGAAGGCCGACGCGGTGGTGCGGGTGGTGTTCGCAGTGGTGGTCATCATGCCTCCCGGCGGGTGTGTGCCCGTCTCGATGCCGGGCCCTCACCCTGGCTACGAACAGAGCCGGTCCCGATCGACAGCCGCACCCACATTATTTTGGCGGCCTCGTCGCCGGTGTACGCCGAGTCGGTCCGCGGGTCCTCGGGTCCGGTTCAGCCGGGGCGGTGCGCGCTCTCGCCGTCCTCGCCGTCCTCGCCGCGGATGGGCAGGTAGTAGGCGGGCAGGAAGGCCGCGATGATGACGACGCCCGCGATCGGCAGGAACGCGCCGACGAGGACGCCGGAGCCGATCCAGGCCAGCGCGAGCGCGAATCGGCGACCGATGGCCCGGACGCCGAGGGGGCCGAGGCCGGGGTCCAGCAGCCGCGCCCGGCGGAGACGGGCCCAGATGACGTTGAACAGGGCCGCCGCCGCCCACAGCGTGGTGCCGTAGACGACGACCGCCGTGCGCAGTCCCTGCTCCGCGCGGAGCGCGTCGGCGAGCAGCGACGTGGAGAACGGCAGGAACGCGATGACCATCAGAAGCAGCGTGTTGAGGAACAGGACCTGACGGTCGACGTGCCGGACACGGTCGAACATGACGTGGTGGTTGACCCAGACCTGCCCGACAAGTAGAAAACTCAACGCGTACGCCAGGTACGACGGCCACAACGCCCCGAGGCCCCGCAGGAGGTGCCCGAAGTCCCTCGGCGGTTGGATCTCCAGCACGAGGAGCGTGACGGCGATGGCGAAGACGGCGTCGCTGAAGGCCACCAGCCGACCCGGCTGGCGCGTGAGCCGGGGGACGCCCGTCCTCGAAGGCATGCCTCCAGTATTCGACGCGAACACGATTCGTAACCGGAGAATTCGTCATCACCGAATCGGGACGCCAGGCGACCCCCGTCGACGGATTTAATACAAACTTAAGGCTGTGCGGGCCAAAAATTGTTATCCGACGTCGGAACGGCGGCCACCAGGAGACTTGCCCACCACCCTCCTTAATTCTTTTTCCGTACGTTGCCGCAAGCCCTGGACGTGCACATACTTCAGTCGACAGGAGCGTTATCGCCGACTCGAAGGAATCACTGGTAATGCGGACTCCCCCCGCGCACGTCGCACCGCCGGACCGGACGCGAAAGCGCCGCCGCCTCGCCCGCATCACGCTCGCCTCCGCGGTCGCCGCCGCCCTGGCCGGCAGCGGCATCTACATCGCCGGCGCCCAGGCCGAAGAGGTCGCCGTGCCGGGCCGCATCCAGGCGGAGGGCTTCGCGGCGCAGTCCGGCGCGCAGACCGAGAGCACCGGCGACGCCGACGGCGGCAAGAACGTCGGCTGGCTCGGCAACGCAGACTGGCTGCGCTACGACGGCGTGTCGATCACCGGAGCCGACCTGAAGGCCCGGGTCGCCGCGAACAACACCGACGGCGGCGCCGTCGAGCTGCGCCTCGGTACGCAGACCGGCACCCTGCTGGCCAGCTTCCCGATCGCCCACACCGGCGGTTGGCAGAAGTGGACGACGGTGACCGCCACGGCGACCAGCGTGCCGTCCGGTCCGCAGACCGTCTTCGCCGTCATGAAGAGCACCTCCCGGTCGGACTTCGTGAACCTGAACTGGTTCACGTTCGGCTCCGGGACCGCCACGACCCCGAGCGCGTCGCCCACGCCGAGCGCCAGCCCGGCGACGCCGACGACCCCGGCAACCACGCCGACCACCCCGGGCACCACGCCGGGCACGCCGCCGGCGGCCGGTTGGGTGCCGGTCGACCAGGCCCGGTGGAACCAGGAACTGGCGGCCTTCAACGCAATCAAGCCGAAGCCGGTGACGCCGGGGACCACCCGCGTCCCCGAGTTCCACACCGACTGCGAGCTCGCCAACTCGGCTCCGGACGACCCGATCGTCGTCCCCGGCCTGCCGGGCGCCTCGCACATGCACACCTTCTTCGGCCCGAAGGTCGACGCGTTCACCACGACCGACCAGCTGCTGTCCTCGAAGACCACCTGCAACGCTCCCGGTGACCTGAGCGCCTACTGGACGCCGGAGCTGCGCAAGGACGGCAAGCCCGTACCGATGAAGAGCTTCCGGGTCTACTACGGCTCGCGGGTCAAGGACCCGTCCACCGTCAAGCCGTTCCCGCCGGGCCTGCGGATGGTCGAGGGCGACGCCAAGAAGCAGGTCGACACGCCGAAGAACGCCGGCAGCAACCAGTTCTGGTGCGCTGGCAGCGCCGAGACCGGCCGCAGCGCCGACGGCAACTGGCCGGTCTGCGCCCCGGGCGGCAACCTCATCTTCCAGCTCGTCTTCAAGGACTGCTGGGACGGCAAGAACATCGACTCCCCCGACCACAAGTCGCACATGGGCGACCCGGTCAACGGCGTCTGCACCGGCAAGTACCCGGTGGCGGTGCCGGACCTGTCCTTCATGGTCAACTACCAGTCGCTGGGCGGGGACGGCCTCAGCCTCTCCTCCGGCAAGCCGTCCTCCATGCACGGTGACTTCATGAACGCCTGGGACCCGGCCCACCTCGGCCCCCTGGTGAAGTCCTGCCTGAACCAGAACGCCAAGTGCGGCACCGAGGTGACCTTCGCCGGCGGCTGACCCACCGGCGCCACACCGAGGACGGCCCCCACGCTCGAGCGTGGGGGCCGTCCGTCATGGACGGGCGGCCGGTGGCCGACACCCGACACCGCAGCGCGTAGTAGCCGATTGTCACCGAGACATCACCTACCGCACACTCCTCTCCGACACGTCCCTGTCGAATGGAGGAACACATGCGTCTCCGCTCGTTCGTGACCGCCGCGCTGGCTGCCGTCCTGGCAGCCAGCGCACTCGCGCCACCGGCGCCGGCCGCCGCGGCCACCGCCGACCGCTGGGGATTCGCGTACGTCAAGGACCCCACCGTCACGGTCTGGACCGTGCTGGACACCAGCCGGCAGTGGGGTAGCTGGAAGACGGCATTCCCGGCCGCCTGGGCCGACGGCGTCAAGCTCGCGCCCGGTCGGTTCCAGGTCCGTTTCCCGCAGGTGGGCGCGGGTGCGCGCGGCGTGCCGCACGTGACCCCGGTGAACCGGACCGGGCACTACTGCGAGGTGGTCCGCTGGTTCCAGTCCGGCGTCGACGAGATCGTCGACGTGCAGTGCCACCGACCCGGCGGCACACGCGAGGACACCCCGTTCACCGTGCTCTGGACGACCAGTTCGGGCGCGCTGCCGGCCGGCAATTCGCACGCGTTCGTGCAGTGGGCCAGCGGGGCGGTGGCGCAGTGGTACAACTCGACGGGGGTGGTGAACACGGCCGGGCCGGTGGGCGTCGGGCAGTATCTGGTGCGGCTGCCCGGCGTCGGGCTGGCCGGCGTGCTCGCCGGCAACGTGCAGGTCACCGCCGTAGAGCCGAACGCCGGACCCCGCCGCTGCAAGGTCTACTCGTGGAGCGCGGCCGGAACCGACGTGCAGGTCTACGTCTTCTGCTACGACCAGGCCGGGGCGTTCGTCAACACCGACTTCGCCCTCTCGTACCACCGTCGCCGGCCGGTGATCGGTTCCCTGGGCCCGCCGTCGTACTTCGGTTACCTGGGCACCGCAGTGGGCGGGCCCACCAACGACAACTCGGTGCTCGGCGTCGGCGCGAACACCGTGGCGGCGCTGGTGCCCGCCGGCCGCTATCTGGCGACCTTCCCGCAGGTCGGCCTCAAGGAGACGCACGCCCAGGTGGTGGCGCAGGGCGCCGGCAGCAACTACTGCCACCTCACCCAGGCGTGGACGTACACCACGAACGCCGACGTCGACGTGATCTGCTTCGACAACAGCGGCGCGGTCACCCCGCACCGCTTCCTGGCCACCTTCACCTCCCGGCTCTGACCGCACGCGGCGAATCCCGCCCACGGTCCGATCGGATCGGACCGTGGGCGGGACCGGGTGCCGCGGTGGTCAGCCGAAGCAGTTGGGTACGGGTGGGGCGCTGGGCGTGCAGTTGGTGGGGCGGTTGCCGCTGATGGCCGACTTGTCGTCCACGGACACCTGGCCACCGTCGTTGAAGACCCCACCCGGCGCCACCACGGAGACGTTCTCCGTCACCGTGGATTCGGTGAGGGTGAGGGTGGCGTTGTTGTAGATTCCGCCGCCGCGTGAGTTGGTGCCGAAGGCCTTGTTGCGGCTGACGAGGGTGTGCCGCAGCACGACCACACCGCTGCCGTTGTAGACGCCGCCGCCGTTCTCGATGGTGCTTCTCGTGCTGGCGGCGTTCTCACTGATCTGGCTGTCCTCGGCCACGAACCGGCCGATCTGGTTGAAGACGCCGCCGCCGCGTTGGCCGGCGTCGTTCCGGAAGATCTTGCCGTGCTGGAGCTGGAAGATGCCGTCGGTGAAGATGCCGCCGCCCTCGCTGCCGGTCGTGTTCTCGCTGACCTCGACGTTCCTGGCCGTGGTGGTGGCGTTGATGCCGGTGCGGATGCCACCGCCCCGGAAACCGGCGCTGTTGTGGTGCACGCGGACGTCGTCGAGCACCGCGGTGCTGGAGTTCGACAGCCCACCGCCCGCGCCACCGATCGGCAGGATGTTGACGACTCCGATCGTGCTGTTGTCGCTGAGGCTGGTGTTCTTCACGGTGAGGTTGCCGTTGTTGTAGACGCCCCCACCGTCGAACAGGGCGCCGTTGTCGCTGATCCGGCTCTCGTCGTCGCCGTAGCGCTCCCGGTCCTTGCCGTCCTTGTCCTTGCCGTCCCGGCCCTTGTCACCCTTGTCCTTGCCACCGTGATCGCTGCGGCCGAGGATCCGGGTGTCGCCGAAGTTGGCGATCCCGCCACCGGGGCCGTTGGTGTGGTTGAAGACCACGTCGATGTTCTCCAGGGTGGCCCGGCCGCCGACGTCGACGCGGATGCCGCCACCTCCGCCGCCGATCCCACTCGTGTCGTCGCCGCCCTTGATGGTGGCGTCGCGGAGCTTCAGGTCACCGCCGGTCCCCACCTCAAGGATCCGGAACGGGGTGGCGGCGGCAGCGCGGACGATGGTGGCGCCGTTTCCGTCGATCGTGATCGGCTGGGTGACGATCGGCAGGCCGACGGGGCCGTGGGGCACGGGCGGCTGGGGGGCCGACGCGGTGAGCGTGTAGGTGCACCCCTTGGCGAGTCGGAGTGTCGCCCCGTGCTCGGCGTTCGCGCGGACGATCGCGGCGATCAGCTCGTTGGCACCGCACGGTACGTCCCAGGCGTCCCGGCCGCCTCCGCTCCAGTCGTCATCCCCGTGCTCCTTGTCGCCCCCGTGCTCCTTGTCGCGACCGCCCGGATCGTGCTTGCCGCTGTCGTCGTCCGCCGCCCGGCTGCTGCCGGCAAGGACCTGTTTCCCGAACAGCGCTCCGCCCGCTCCGAGCGCTCCGGTCAGGCCTCCGGGCACGCCGACGGCAGCCAGACCGGCGACCCCGGTCAGGCCGGCCACCCCGGCGACGAGCCAGCGGGCCCTGCGCCTCCTCGGCGGACGTGGCTGCTCTGCCGCCGCATCGCTGACGTTCGGGTGTCGATGGTTGGACATATCTGGCCCTTCTCCGTACACCGTGTCTCTGTACGCCACAGTCGGCGCAGACAGCGACAAGTCGGTTGTCGCGCCCACGGGGAAGGTAGCCGAGCCGAACTCACATCAACCGGGCTTACGCGAATAAGTCCCACAATCGGTGCAAAAGGTGCGGGCAGCCACAGCAGGCCGCCCGACACTCAGTCCGCGCAGTGCGCATCAGCGGATGCGCATACGTGATGGCATCGCTACTATGGGTCAGCAATCCAGAGGGGAAGGGGGTCGTGCCCGCGTGCGAAGTCCCGTCAACGGAACCGCGCCGACGTCCGCGCCGGGTCGACCCACGCCGGTCGTGGTCAACCGTCTGCGCAGGCTCGCCCGGCGTCTGGCGCTGATCGCGGTGGCCGTCGGGGGCGGCTTCCTCCTGGCCCTCCTGTTCCAGGGGCCGGCCAGCGCCGACGGCACGCGCGGCAGTTCCGGCGACGAGCTTCATCGGCAGCTCGGCGCTCTGGTGGAGCCGGTCCGACAGGTCACCACCATCGAGCGCTCCGACCACGATCCCCGACGCGGCCCACGCGCCGTGGACCGCCACCATCACGGGCAGCGTGCCCCGCTGACCGGCGCGATCGCCGGTGTCGTCGGCGCACGCGATGTGCCGTCTCCGGCCGAGTCCCGCCGCCCGACCGACGCGGCGCGGATGTCCGTGCCGTCGTCCCGGGCCGGCACACTCGTACGGTCCGACGCCGCGCGGCACGAACGGCTGCGCACCTCGACCGCGGCCCGAGCGACTCATCGTCCCGCCCACCGCGCCCGCCCGCCCCGAGCGACGGCAGATCCCGCACGGCAGCCGACCGCCGCCGCGCCCGTTCACCGACAGCTACGCGGAGCGCTCGGTTCGCCCGCCGTGGCGGGCCTGCTCACCCCTGTGCTGCGACCCGCCGTCGATGTCGTGCGCGCACTGCCGATCGCGCCGGTCGTCACGGCCCTCCTGGGTGTCGTCGACGCCGTCCTGCCGCCCGCCCTCGGCGCGGTGATCGTGCCCGCGCCGAGGGCGCGGCCCGCTCCCCCGGCGCTCGAACCGGCCGGCGCGGCCTTCGCGCCGGGCCCGGCCGCCCTGCCAGCGTCACTGCCGGGTCCGGCGCCGCCGCCCGTATGCGCCGCGGCGACGCCACCCCCGGCAGCATCGCCGCCGACACCCGTGGCGGCGCACCTACCTCCCATGGCCCCACCGGGCCACCTCGCCGCGCGCCCGGCCCCACCGGCCGTAGCGGCCTACCCTCCGGGTCAGCCCGTCACCCCGGCCGACCAGGACGCCGCCGGCACCGACGGGGGCGCCACGCCCACGCCGGGTCTGGTCCGACCCGCTCATCGGCAGTCAGACCCCGGCACCGCCGCGCCCTGTCACCTCGTTCCGCTCTTCGTCGACACCCGAACTCCGTCTGCGATCGCCCGCCCGGGCTGAGGTCTCCCGCCGACTCCGGGCTGCTGGCCCGCCTGGTCGGTCTCATCCCGCTGGCCTGGTCGATGGCACCCGCGCCCGCTCGCACAATGGTGCCGCGGGGGTCCCTGGCCGTCCGACTTTTCGCGCACGACAGTCCTGGCCGCCCCGTGGACACTCCGGGTTCGGTGACCGTCGTGACGTGCACCTGAGATCGGAGAAACACGGTGATCCACGTTGTTGTCGCCGAGGATATGGGTTTGCTGCGCGGGGCACTCTGCGCCGCGCTCTCCCGCGAGGAGGACATGAAGGTGGTCGCCGACGTCGAGGGCGTCGGCGAGCTGTTGACGGCGGTCCGCCGGTGCAGACCCCAGGTGGTGGTGCTGGCGCTTGATCCGGAGCTGCCCGATCCGGTGGAGATGGTCGCCCGGATAAACGTCGAGGCGCCGCACACCGCCGTGTTGGCGATGAGCCCTCGGTGGAACCCGGCGCTGGTCGAGGCGGCGCTGGCTGCCGGTGCGCGCGGTCTGGTCGGCAAGGACAACTCACTGGTGGAGTTGGTGCGGTCGATTCGCCTGCTCGCTGCCGGCGAGCGGGCCATCGACCCGACCGCCGCCGTGGCGGTGCTCAGTCCCCCGGAGATGCCGTTGACGCCTCGGGAGATGGACGTGCTGCGGATGGCGGCCGAGGGGCTGCCACTGAAGGAGATCGCCGGCCGCCTCTTCCTGGCCCACGGGACGGTGCGTAATCACCTGTCGGCGATCCTGCACAAGATCGGAGCCCGCAACCGGCTGGAGGCGGTGTGGCACGCCCGGCGCAACGGCTGGTTGTAGGCATCTCGGAGCGGGTCCGTCGGAGGTGTGCGGACCCGCCCCGTCGCCGTGCGGCCCCGGAGGATGCGTGTTTGAATATTGACGTTGAGTGATCGTTGTCCACGCGCGGGAAGGTTCGTCGTGATCCGTACCCTGCTCGCTCTGGACGGGGCCCTGATGCTGGGGGCGCTCTCCTTCGTCCTCGCCGCAGAGGAGGACATCCGCGTCGTGGCGGAGGTGGATCGCGGCGACGCGGTACCGGCGGCCGTCCACGCCCAACGCCCGGACGTGGTGGTGGCCGACCTCGACCTTGTCGAGGCGGCGGCTCCCGGCCGACTGGGCCTGTGCCCCGTCCTGATGCTTGTCCACCCGCAGCGGGCCCGGCGACTGCGGGGCATGCTCAGCCCCGGCCGCACGGTCGGCGTCCTGCGCAACGACGCCGCACCCCAGCGGGTCGTCGACGGCATCCGACGACTCGCGCGCCGAGAACCCGTCGTGGACGCGGACCTCGTCGTCGCGGCCCTGCACTCGGACGACCCGCTGAGCGAGCGCGAGCGGGAGGTGTTGACGTTGACGGCGGCGGGGGCGCCGGTCGCCGAGGTCGCGGCGGCGTTGGGGCTCAGCCGGGGCACCGTCCGCAACCACCTCGGTCGGATCGCCCGCAAGGTGGGTGCGCGCACCCGGGTGGAGGCCGTACGGATGGCGGGCGAGGCGGGGTGGATCTGAGCGACGGGTCTCAGCCCTGCCGCTCCACCGTCCGGGACGGGGTCATCGGCTCGTCCCAACAGCCGACGAGCGCCCGGTAGGTCGCGGAGCGGTCGAGCAACTGCTCGTGCGTCCCCTCGACGGGCACGTCGCCGTCGAGGACCAGCACCCGGCCGGCCCGCAGGGCCGAACTGATCCGGTGGGCGATCACGACGAGACTGCCGGGTCGCCGGGCGAAGGCGGCCTCGACCGTCGCCTCCCGTGCCGGGTCGAGGTGGCAGGTCGCCTCGTCGAGGAGCACCAGCGGGGCGGGCGCGAGCCAGGCCCGGACCGCCGCGACGAGCTGCCGCTCACCGGCGGAGAGCAGGGCCGGTACGACCGGCGCGTCCAGGCCGCCCAGCCTGGTCGCCAGGGGACGCGCACCGAGCGCGTCGAGGGCGACCTCAAGGGTGTCGTCGTCGGCGTCGGGCCGCAGGTAGCGCAGGTTGTCGGCGAGTGTGCCGGTGAAGACGTACGCCTCCTGGGGCAGCAGCACCCGCAGCCGGGCCAGGACGGCCGGCGCGACGTCGGCGACCGGAGTACCGGCCAGCTGGACCGTACCCTCCTGCGGCGGCACCAGACCGGCCAGCAGGGCGGCCAACGTGGACTTGCCGGCGCCACTGGGCCCCACGACCGCCAGGTGTTCGCCGTCGGCCAGGGTCAGCGAGAAGTTCCGCAGGACGGGCCGGGCGTTCGGGCCGTACCGGAAGGTCAGTCCCCGGACCTCGGCGGCCGGTAGGCCGCCGACCGGCCCGGTCGACGGGCGCGGGCCAGGGGTCTCCCCGGCGGACGGCGGCAGGTGGGGATAGACGCGCAGGATGTTCTCCAGGGTGACGGCGTAGCGCAACCCGCCGCCGCCGAGGCCCTGCACGAGGGTGTGCAGGGCGGGTTGCAGTCCGGTGGACACGTAGATCAGCGCCCCCAGGATCGCGCCCGCCGTCATGCCACGGTCGACCAGCCACGGGGCGGCCACGAGCAGCACCACCAGCGGGGACCAGCCGCCGATTCCGAGGCTGAGGCTGCGGATCACGGCCATCCGGGCGAGGGTGCGCTCGGCGGCGGCCTGCGCCGACACCCGCTGCTCCACCTCGGATGCCACGCGTGCCTGAGCGCCACAGGCGAGCACGTCGCGGTGACCGGCCAGCGCCGTCGCTGCCGACTGGCCCAACCGCTCGCCCGCGCGGACGTACGCCCGCTGGTGGGTGACCATCGCCGGCAGTGCGGCGAGGAACACGACCAGGCCGGCGACCAGCGGCGCGGCGGCCAGCGCCGCCGCCACCGGCGCGAGGGCGAGGAGGCCGAGCAGGGCCGCGCCCGCGGAGAAGAGAAAGCCGCGCGTCACCATCAGCAGACCGGCGAAGGTGTCCCGGACGATCTCCATCTGGTGGGTCAGCCGGGTCATCGCCGCGCTGTCCGGGCGCCCCCCGGCACGGGTGGCATCGCGCAGCGCGCCCCGCACCACCTGGGCGGCCACCTCGTCGCGGAACGGCTCGACCACCGCGCCGAGGCTCCGGTACGTCCGCCCGGTCGCCGCCGCGCCGACCAGCACGGCCACGGCGAGGACCCCCAACCACGCAAGGCCGTCGACCAGGCGCCCGGCCAGGAAGCCGTCGTCGACGGCACGGGCGACCAGCAGACCCGCGAGCAGCGCGGGAAACGCCTCGACGAGCGACCACCCGCCGAGCCCGGCGAGGTCACGCCGGCGGGCCCGCAGCGCCCGCCAGGTCACCTGGCGTACGGTCAGCGGCTTCACGACCCACCGCCAACCGGCGCGAAGACAGCCCGGTAGTCCGGGTCGGCCCAGAGTCGCCGGTGCGGTGCCAGGCCACGCAGCCGACCGCCGTCCAGCCAGGCCACGAGGTCGGCGCGGGCGGCGGCCGCCGTCCGGTGGGTGACCACCAGTCGGGTCCGCTCGCCGGCGCGCCCGACGACCGCCTCGGTGATCCGGTGTTCGGTAGCGGTGTCCAGGCTGGACGTGGCGTCGTCCAGGATGAGCAGCCGCTCGGCGGCGAACGCCCGGGCCAGGCCGAGGCGTTGCGTCTCACCACCGGAGAGCGGTGTGTCGGTCAGCGGGGTCCGGTACCCCTCGGGCAGGCGGTCGATCACGTCGTCGATCGCCGCACCGCGCGCGGCCCGCAGGACCGCCGGCGTGGCCGGAGGCCCGTCGGCAGGTGGTGTCGCGGACGCGGCCGGCAACGCCAGGCCGATCGCGTCGTGGACGGTGGCGCCGATCAGCACCGGCTGGTCGAACGCGTAGCCGACAGCTCGGCGTAACGCCGACGCGCCGAGGTCCCGCAGCGGTACGCCATCGAGGCGCACCTCACCGCGGTCCGGGTCGTGCAGTCGGCCGGCCACGGCTGCCAGTGTCGACTTACCGGCGCCGGACGCCCCGACGACGGCGACTGTCGCGCCCGCCGGTACGTCCAGGTCGATGCCGTCCAGGACGACTCTGCCGTCGTCGCCGTACACGCACACCCCGCGCAGTCGCAGCGCACCGCCGCCGGGGGGAAGGGGCCGGTCGCCCGTCGCGGTGGCGGGCTCGCGCAGCGGCTCGGCCACCCGGTGTGCCCCCGCACGGCTGCGTACCAGGTGGTTGAGCGTGGCGAGGACCGCACCGAGGCCGGCGCCCATGGCCGCGTACCGGACGGCGGCGACCAGTTCGCCGGGCGTGAGCCAGCCCGCCGTCAGGGCGTACCCGCCGACCGCTACGACGCTCAGGTGCAGCAGTGGCGCGACGGCGGAGGTGCGCGCGCTCGCCCTCGCCAACAGGTCCCACGTGCGTCGACCGTGCCGACCCAGCTCCGGCAGGGCCGCCAGCACCCGGTTCTCCTCGCGGCGCAGCGTGGCGGCGGCGGCGATGGTCCGTGCCCCGGTCAGCGACTCCAGCAGCCGGCCGGCGATGACGCCGAGCACCCGTTGGTACCCGGCGGTCGCGGTCGAGGCGTCGGCCACGAAGGCACGCATGAGCACGGCGAGCAGGACGAGGCCGGCGAGCAGGGTGATGCCCAGGACCGGCTCCAGGATGGCGAGCGCGACGACGCTACCGAGGGGCGGCAGCACCGCCACGACGGTCAGGACCACGGCGTTGCCGGCCTGTCCCGCGTCGGCGGCCTGGCCGACCAGGCGGCCGACGAGATCACCCACCGGGTACCGACGGGTGGCACGGACGTCCAGCGCGAACAGGTGGCGCAGCAGATGGCGGCGTAGCCCGGCGGTGGCGCGTGCCGCACCGAATCCGCTGGTCAGATCCGTCAGGGCGTCGACGCAGACGAGGGCGACGACCAGGCCGCAGGCGGACACCGCCCACCAGATCGAGCCGCCGGTGAGGGCGGCGTCGACGGCGCGGCCCAGGGCCGCGGGAAGCAACAGTTCGGCGGCCGCGCCCAGTAGCGCGACCGCCGCGAGGCCGGCCGTCCAGCCTCCGCCGGCAAGGACCGTCCGCCGCAGCAGCCGGTCCCCCGCGTCGAACGTCGACATCGGTCCTCCCGGTGCTACGCGGTCGCCCTGGGTGGGCACGTCTACCCACCCAGGGCGATCACGTTGATGCGACGGATCAGTTGCAGGTCGTGACGGAGAGCGAGCTGTCGCCGCAGAGCAGCAGGCTCGCCCGGCTACCGCCACCCGTACGGTCGGCCGGAGCCATCTCCAGGCCCTGGAGGTCCAGAAGCGCCATGTCGTTCACCTCCCTTCCATGCCTTCGTCGATCCGGTCGCCCCCGCTGTCGCGGGGGAGTCTCTGCGCGCCCGGCAGGGGCGCGAGGAAGGGCAGCACCGGCGGATCGTCCTGCCGCGCGCAGGTCAGCGCGTACAGCACGCCGGCGGTGCCGGTGCCGAAGTCCATGGAGAGCCGGAGCAACTGCTCACCGGGGAACGCGGCCCCCTCCTGGTACGGCAGCGCGTGCCAGGCCAGCCGGTCCACCTGCGCGGCGAGTTCCCGGCGGTCGCCGTCGTGGACCGAGGCCGCGAGGTAGGCGATGATGCCGGCCCGGCCGGCGAAGAGCCCGGACTGCGCGTAGAACGGTGACCGTGCCGCGCGGCGAATGCCGGCGCTGGCCTCGGCGAACCGGTCGTCGTCGCGGTGGCGCAGGTACGCGTCGAGGACCAGTCCGATACCGACGCTGCCGTGTGCCAGGTACGGCATGGTCCGCCAGCCCTCGTTGACCTCCAGGGCACCGTCCGGGCGCAGCACGCACCGGCGCAGATCCTGGCGCAGCGCCGTGGCGGCGTGCTCCAACAGGTCCTCGTCACCGGTGAGTTCGTAGAGCCGCAGCAGCAGCAGCGCCGGCCCGGTCCGGCCGCGCAGCAGCCCGGCGTACGGGTTCCGACCCCCGCTGACGTCCGGGCCGGGGTCGTCGGCCAGCTGCCCGATCACCCGTTCGGCGGCCCGCCACGCGGCGTCGCGCAACGACACCTCCCCGGTGCGGGCGGCCAGCTCGGCCAGGTTGAGCGCGATCCCGGAAAGCCCGCTCGCCAGGCTGTGGTCGAGCCCGTCGAGGGGCTCACGCAGGCAGATGTCGAGCACGTCCAGCGCGTCCTGGCGGCGTCCGAGGCGGTCGAGGACGTGGGCGACGCCGTGCAGCCCGTCGTAGAAGCCGCAGCGGGTGCCGGACGGGGGCGCGGTCGCCCGTCGTACCAGCCAGTCCTCGTGCTCGGGCCAGCGTCCGGCGCCGCTCGTGTGCAGCGCGTACAGCACTCCCGACGCGCCGTGCGCGAGGTTGAGGCCGCCGCTGCGGAACTGCTCGATGTCGCCGGGGAAGAGCCGGTCGTCGCGCGTCGGGGTGGCACTGGCCAGGATGGCCGTCGCCAGCTTCTCCCGCGTGACGGGCGCGTGGTGCAGGTCCGCGACCTGCGGGCCGCCGGTGATCTCCTCGACCGCGGCGTCGAGGAAGGACCTCGGCACCGGGAAGTTGGCGGCGATGACGTCGGCCAGATGCGCCGCCTTCGCCGGGGCGAGCCGCACCAGCTGGGTCAGTGGCAGGAACAGCGCCAACCGCAGGCACGCCAGGGCGTACCTGTCGACAGCCGGCCCGGTGCGGTCCCGCGGCGCGGCGAAACCCTGGTTGCGCAGCCCGGGGCGGCGGTGCCCGTCGATCGGGGCGGTCACCTCGAAGTCGACGAGGGCGACCCGGTCGTCCGGGCGGATCATGATGTTGAACAGGTGCAGATCCCCGTAGACCAGACCGCGTTCGTGGATCGCCGCGATGAGGGTCTCGACCTGCTCGTGGACGTGCCGGGCCCAGCGGGCGTACGCCGCCCGGTCGTCGTCCGTCGCGTCGGCGTCGATCAGCGGGTACCTGTCGACGAGCACCTTGTTCAACGGTCGACCCTCGATGAACTCGAGCGCGAGGAACCGGTGCTCCCCCAGGTCGAACTCGTCGTGCACCCGTGGCACCTGCGGCAGGTCGGCGAGCTGTCGCAGGGCGTCGGCCTCCCGGGCCAGCCGGGCGACGGCGTCGGTGCCGTCGGCGTCCAGGCCGGCGTGCGGACGGGCCTCCTTGAGCACCACCTCGGTGTCGGTGCGCAGGTCCCGGCCCACGTACAGTCCACCGCCGTTGGAGAAGTGGATGACCCGTTCGATCCGGTAGGGCACCTGGTCGGTGCTGGTGCCGCCGCGGGCCGCCAGGTGCGGGCCGAGGAAGTCGGGCAGGGTGACCCACGCCGGTACGTGGAAGACGGGATCGCGGCGGTCCGGCACCAGCGTGCCGGAGTCGTCCTCGATCGCCGGCACGACCTGGCCGTCGGGCGAGTGGCAGTAGCGGGCCGCGAAGCCGCCGTAGCGCACGTGGACCGGGCCGGCGCCGTAGCGCAGGTCGCTCAGGATGTACGGCCCGGACTCGCCGGTCAGCAGCTCGTCGAGTTCCTTGCAGACCAGTTCCAGTTCCGCGTCGTCGTGCGGGTAGACGGTGATGAACTTGCCGCTGGCCGCCCGGGAGGCGTACTTGGAGTTGCGCAGCAGCAGCGTGCGGGGCCCGCGGAGGAACTTGAAGGACAGGCCCCGGGGGACGCAGTAGTCCCAGACCGCGTCGAGCACCCGCTCGGCGTTCTCCAGCCCCGCCGACACGTGGATCTTCCAGCCCTGCTGCGGGAGCGAGCCGCCGTCCGGCGCGTAGATCAGCCAGTCGTCGAGCGGCTCGCGTCGCCAGCCGGTCGGGATCGGGCGCTCCGCGGCCGGAAAGACGGGCTGCGCGACGGCGCTGCCGAGCGAGTCGTAGAAGAGGCGATCCGCGGCGCAGTAGCTGTCGTAGCGTTCGTCCACCGTCCCGCCACCTCTCGAATCCGGCCGGCTGCTGTCTTCCGGCGTTGCATCGAGTCTCATCGACGGGCCTGGGTGGGCTCCAGTGCGCTTAGTCACCGGCTCCGGTGCGAGGTGCACGCGAACTCGTGACAATAGTCAGGCACTGCGGAGGTTTGAAAAAACCGCAGGTGGGGACCGGCCTGCCGCCTGGTCCCCACCTGTCGGTCGTGTTCGTCGTCAGCCCAGGTACTTCTCCCACGGGCCGGTGATGGCCAGGGTCAGACCCGGGTCCTGCATGTTCACGAACAGCACCTTCCCGTCGGCGCTGAAGGTCGGCCCGCAGAACTCCGAGTCGTTGAGCTGGTTGCGGGCGATCGCGTACGTCGGCCCGCCCGGGATGGTGCTGAGCACGTGGGAGGCGCCCTTGCCGTCCTCGGCGAGCACGAGGCTCCCCCACGGGGTGACCGTCACGTTGTCCGGGCCGTCGAAGGTGATGTCGGTGTACCTGACCGGCGTCCCCTCCTCGGAGGCGCCCTGGTGCGGGAAGTACGTGACGAGCTGGATGGTCTGGTCCTTGAAGTTGTAGAACCACACCATGCCGTCGTGCGGCGCCGCGTCCGCCGGCAGGTCACCCTCGTCCCACGCGTAGGAGTTGACGACGTACACGCCCTCGTCGGTGCTCCACACGCCCTCGAACTTGCGGCCACGGGTGACCTGACCGTCGGTGAACTGCTCGCGGACGGAGGTGTGCCGCGCGTCGCGGTCCGGCACCTCGATCCACCGGACGGCGAACGGGCGGCCGAGCTGGGCGGAGGTCAGGTAGGCGACGTCCGGCAGCACCGAGCCGTCGTCCATGATGATCTGCATCGCGGCGAGGACACCGGCGTTCGGTGCGAGGCGGGTCAGCACGCCGGGGCCCAGCTTCACGCCGCGCGGCGCGGACCAGCGGTAGAAGAGGCCGTTGGGCTCGTCGGCGTCCTCGGAGAGGTAGACGTGGGTGCGGTCCTTGTCGATCGCCAGGGCCTCGTGCGAGTAGCGGCCGAGGCACTTGATCGGCCTCGGGTCCGCGCTGCCGTCGGCCCAGACCTCGAAGACGTACCCGTGGTCCTTGGCGAAGACGCCGGAGCGGTCGCCCTCCTCCCACCTGTCGCCGGCGCGGTCCTCGGTCTCCTCGCAGGTCAGCCAGGTGCCCCACGGGGTCGGCCCGCCGGCGCAGTTGGAGATGGTGCCGGAGAGCGCGACGAACTCGCCGAGGTTGCGCCCCGCACGGTCGGTCCTGATCACGGTGCAACCACCGGCGTCGACGGCGCTCGCGTCGTAGACGGTGCCCTTCACGTGCGGCACGCCGAACTCGGCGCCCGGGTCGATCTCGTGGTTCTGGATCAGGGTGTAGCGGTCGTGCCCGGCGTCGTAGACGGCCATGCCGTCGTGGTCCGACGGGGTCACACCCTGTCCACGGTCGAGTCTGGTGACGCCAGCCCGGGTGACCACGGTGTAGCGGAAGCCCTCGGGCAGGGCCAGGACCCCCTTGGGGTCGTCCACGAGCGGCGGGAAGGGGACGTGACCGCCCGAGCCCGGCGAGTGCGGCCGGCCGGGGCTGGCCTGCGCCAGGGACGGCAGGCCACCGGCGACGGCGAGGCCCACACCGGCGGCGGCGCCGCCGGCGAGGAAGGTACGACGGGAGGAAGGCACGCGGATCAGCTCCTGGTCAGGACAAGTGCGACGGCCGACAGCCAACCCCCGCCGACAGACGCCGACGCATCACCCGTGGGTTCGGGCGGTGACATCCGGGTGAAGACTCGGCGTCACCGGGATCGTCGCGGCGACGTCCAGCCCTGCTCGTGCAGCCGTTCGATGCCGTCCAGCAGCAGGTCCAACGCGAACGCGAACTCGAACTGGTCGTCGCAGCCCTGCCCCACGACCGACTGGTCGTCGTGCGAGGCCGCCGTGGCGATCTCCGCCAGGTGCGGGAACCGGTCGGCGAACTCCGGCGGCAGGGCGGCGGCAGGCTCGGGGCTGGCCGCTCCGGACCGACCGACGCGGCGGGCGTCGTCGAACAACTCCTGACTGAAGCCCAGGACCCGGCTGCCCATCGTGTGCATCACGTGGTGGGCGAGGTTGGCGGAGAATCCGCCGGCTCGGAAGGTAGCGACCACCGAGTCGAGGTAGGCGAGGACGGCCGGCGTGGCCATGTTGCGGGACTCGATCGCCAGGGGGGCCCAGGGGTGACGGCGCAGCACCTCCCGTGCCGAGAGGACGCGCCGGCGGGTGGCGTCCTTCCAGTGCGTGTCGGGCGCGACCGGGTCGATCTGGTCGACGATCACGTCGATCATGCCGTCGAGCAGTTCGTCCTTGTTGGCCACGTGCTTGTAGAGAGCCATCGGTACGACGCCGAGATCCTGGGCGAGGTTGCGCATGCTGAGGGATTCGATGCCGGCCTCGTCGGCGAGCGCGACGGCCGCGCGCAGGATGCGGTCCCTGCTCAGCGGCGTCCGGCGCAGCGTCTCAGCCTGCTCAGCCATCTCGTCCTCGTCCTGTCCGGCGGTCGTTGAACCATAACCGTCTTGACAGGTGTACGGCGTACACTTAGCGTTGGTGTACACCGTACACCCCGAGGAGGGGCCATGAAGGCGATCGTGCAGGACCGATACGGCGGCCCGGAGACCCTCGCGCTCACCGACGTCGCCACGCCGGTGCCCGCCCCGAACGACGTGCTCGTCCGGGTGCAGGCGGCCTCGCTCAACGCGTACGACTGGCATGCCATGCGCGGCGATCCCCGGATGGCGCGGTTGGCGATGGGCCCCTCGCGGCCTCGCGCGCGCATCCGCGGCCGGGACATCGCCGGTCGCGTCGAGGCCGTCGGGGCCGACGTGCGGGACGTCCGGGTGGGTGACGCCGTCTTCGGCGACCTCGGCGACGCCAACGGCGCGTTCGCCGAGTACGCGTGCGTGCCCGAGACGCAGGTCGCGGCCATGCCGGCGAACCTGACTCCGCACCAGGCGGCGGCCCTGCCGCTGGCCGGCATCACCGCGCTCCTGGGGCTGCGCGACGCGGGGCGGGTCGAGCCCGGTCAGCGCCTGCTCGTCAACGGCGCCTCGGGCGGCGTCGGCACCCTCGCCGTGCAACTGGGCAGGGCGCTCGGCGCGACCGTGACCGGCGTGTGCAGCACCCGCAACGTCGACCTGGTCCGCTCCCTCGGCGTCGACGACGTCGTCGACTACCGCCGGGACGACTTCGCCGACGGCACACGCCGCCACGACGTCGTGCTCGACCTGGTCGGCAACCGCTCACTCAGCGCACTGCGGCGGGCGCTGACACCGACCGGGACTCTGGTCCTCTCCGGCGGCGGCGTGTACGGCGGCGGCAGCCTCGTCGGGCCGGTGTGGCTGATCGCCCGCGGCCGACTGCTCGCGCCGCTGGTCCGACAGCGCATCGTCACGCTCACCACGACGCCGGACCGTCGACACCTCGACACCCTCCGCGCCCACGTCGAGGCCGGCCACCTCACCCCGGTCATCGACCGGACGTACCCGCTGCACGAGGTCCCCGACGCCATCCGGTACGTCGAGGGCGAGCACGCCCGGGCGAAGGTCGTCATCACCATCTGACGTCCGCCGCGCGACCGGTCAGCGCCCCTTCCACTTGTCGGCCGGAGTGAGCGGCACCGCGTCGGGCCGCCGCGCCGTCGTCGTCAGCTCGATCCGCTGACCCTTCGCCGCCGACTCCAGCAGCGCGGTCATCGTCTCGAGGACGTGCAACGCGACGTCGCCGCCCGCGCGCGGTGGACGCTGACCGTCGGCCAGGACGAAGTCGAGCAGACCGATGCCCCGGCCGCTCTCGGCGTACCCGGCCTGCGGTTCCAGAGGCCGCCACTCCGTGCCGCCGAGCGCGAAGTGGCGGACCTCGCCGTCGAAGTAGTTCGGATCAGGTACGGCGAGCGTGCCGGTCTCGCCGTGCACCTCGATGGGCACCGCCGTCGTGGTGGTGCCGTCGAAGCTCGTGGTGATGGTGGACAGAGCGCCGTCGACGTGTTCGAGGACGCCGGTGACGTGGGTGTCCACCTCCACGGGAATGCGCTCGCCGGCCCGCGGGCCCGAACCGATGACGCGCTCGGAGCGCAGGCGGCTGGCGGCGCCGACCACGGCGCGTACCGGCCCGAGCAGGTGGATCAGCGCCGAGATGTAGTACGGCCCCATGTCGAACAGGGGGCCGCCGCCCGAGGTGTAGTAGAAGTCGGGGTGCGGATGCCAACGCTCGTGACCCGCCGTGACCATGACGGCCGTCGCGGACATCGGGCGTCCGACGAGCCCACCGTCGATCGCCGCACGCGCCGTCTGCGTACCCGTGCCGAGCACGGTGTCCGGCGCGCACCCGACGTGGACGCCCGCCGACGCGGCCCGTTCCAGGATCGAGCGGCCGTCCGCGAACGTCACGGCGAGCGGCTTCTCGCCGTACACGTTCTTGCCTGCGTCGATCGCGGCGTGCGAGATGTCGGCGTGCGCCGCCGGGATCGTCAGGTTGAGCACGGTCTGCACGTCCGGGTGGGCGAGCAGCCCCTCGACGCTCACCGCCTCGCTGCCGGGGATCGTGGCCGCCGCCGCGGCCGACCGGGACGCGTCGAGGTCGGCCAACGCGGCGATGCGGACCGCGGGGTGCTGCGCGAGGGTGTCCAGGTAGGCGCGGGAGATGACCCCGAGACCTACGATGCCGACGCCGTGCGGGTCGCCCACACCATTCCCCTTTCGATCACGGTACGCACGGCCGGGTGCTCCAGCACGTCGAGGTTGTGGCCCGGGGTCGTGACGACGATCCGGCCGGCGCCCCAGCGGCGGGTCCAGATCGCCGGCGAGGTGACCGGCCGGTGCCACGGATGCCACTCCCGGGTGGGGTGGGTGGTGACGGCCAGTACGTCGACCAGGTCGTCGTGCAGCACCCAGTACTGCTCGGTGACCAGGTCGAAGTCCTCGATCCCCGCGGTGATCGGGTGCTCCCTGCCCAGGTCGGTGATGCGCACCGTGTGCGGCAGGAAGTTGTCCTCCTCCCCACCGTGCCGCTCGCACGGCTCCTTGCCCGGGTGGGTGGCGAACTGGCCGCCCACCAGGTGCAGGTAGTCCGACGAGGCACGGAACGCGTCCACGATGCCGCCGTGCCAGCCGGTGAAGCCCGTACCCGCGACGACCGCCGCCCTGAGGCCCGCCACCTGGGTCGAGGTGATCTCCGACATCGTCATGCACTGCACGATCAGGTCGGTCCCGGCCAGCTCGTCGGCGTCGGCGTAGATCTCCGTCGACTCCTCGACCCGTACCGCGTAGCCGCTCCGTTCGAGGAAGGGGATGAACAGCTCGGTCGCCTCGACCGGCTGGTGTCCCTCCCATCCGCCGCGGACCACCAGTGCTCTCGGCTGCGCCACCGTCGCTCCTCCCACCGTCCGTTCGTCACCGGACCGGCCACGACCGACCGCAGTGATCACCACCATTCTGTCCAAGGCGGCGAAAGGTGACAACGCGAAGGCGCTGCGGGCCGTCCGACGGCACTTCCGGAACGTACGTCGGATGGCCGATTGTCCATGCTGAGCGCCGTCGATACGGTGATTCCCGTGTTCGGGGAGGCCGTGCAGGAACTTCGGCGCAGCAGCGCGCTGACCCAGGAGGATCTGGCTGCCAAGACGGGGCTTTCGGTCCGGCACCTGCGGGATCTGGAGGCCGGCCGGATCGCCCGGCCGCGCCCCGCGACGATGCTGTTGCTGGCCGACGCCTTCGGCCTTCAGGGGTCCCGGCGCGACCGCTTCCTCGCCGGAGCGCCCACCCCGCCCCCGCCGAACGGTGTTCCGGCGCAGTTGCCGGCGGACGGGTTCGGCTTCGTCGGTCGCGACGGCGCGCTGGCCCGCCTCGACGAGATCCTGGCCCGGGCGGTGGACCAGCCGACCGCGATGGGACTCGCGATCGTCTCCGGCACCGCCGGGGTGGGCAAGACATCGCTCGCGGTGCACTGGGCACACCGCGTCGCCGCGTACTTTCCCGACGGCCAGCTCTACGTCAACCTGCGCGGCTTCGACCCGGGAGGCATCCCGCTCGGCCCGAGCACGGCGCTCGCCGGGTTCGTCAACGCCCTCGCGGGACCGGTCGGCCGTCCGCCGACCGGGCTGGACGAGCAGGTCGCCCGGTACCGGAGCCTGCTGGCCGGCCGACGGGTGCTCGTCGTCCTGGACAATGCCGGCGACGCCGACCAGGTACGCCCACTGCTGCCGGGAGCGCCGGGCTGCTTCGTCCTCGTCACCAGTCGGCACCAGTTCCTGGGGCTGGTCAGCGTCAACGGCGCCCACCCGGTCACCCTGGACGTCCTGTCGGGGGACGAGTCCCGCGAACTGCTGACCCGACGCCTCGGCGCGGAGCGGGTGACAGCCGAGCCCGACGCCGTCGGCGCCATCGTCGGCGCGTCCGCCGGACTGCCCCTGGCGCTGTCCGTCGTGGCCGCCCGGGCGGCGATCCACGGCGAATTCCGCTTGGTGGACCTGGCGGCGCACCTGCGCCCGGAGGCCGGACGCCTGGACGCCTTCGACGGCGGCGAACCCGTCACCGACCTGCGGCTGGTCATGTCCTGGTCGTACCGGACGCTGGAGGAGGACTCCGCTCGGCTGTTCCGGTTGCTGAGTGTGCATCCCGGCCCGGACTTCGCCGTCGCCGCGGCGGCCAGCCTCGCCGGGATCACGCCCGCGCAGGCCCAGCGTCACCTGACCGAGCTGACCCGGGCACACCTGCTCAGCGAACACCGCCCCGGCCGGTTCACGTACCACGATCTGCTGCGCGCGTACGCCGCCGAGTTGACCGCGACCGAGGACAGCGCGGCGAACCGCCACGCGGCCCGCACCCGGCTGCTCGACCACTACCTCGCCGTCGCGTACGCCGCCGACGAACTGCTCTACTCGCAGCGGGACCGGCTGCCGGTCGACCCGCCGGGGCCCGGTGTCGCGCCGGTGCCACTGGCCGACCGGGACGCGGCGATGGCGTGGTTCACCGACGAGCACCCGGTGCTGCTCTCGGCGCTGCGGCTGGCCGCCGACCACGGCTTCGACCGCCACACGTGCCACCTCGCCTGGGCGATCACCACCTACCTCAACCAGGGCGGCTACTGGGAGGACTGGACCAGCAGTTTGCAGGCGGCGTTGTCGGCGGCGGTCCGGCTGGCCGACGACCGGGCCGAGGCGTACGCCCACGGGGTGCTCGGCTTCGCCGACATCGCGCTGCACCAGTACGCCGACGCGCAGCGCCACCTGGAGTCGGCGTACGACCGGTACCGGCGGTTGGGTGACCTCGCCGGCCAGGCCCGCGTCGAACTGAACCTCGGGTGGATCCGCGACCAGACGGGCGAGCCGGAGCTGGCCCTCGGCCACGCCCGGGAGGCGCTGCGCCTGCACCGGCAGGCCGGCCACGTCACCGGCCAGGCCTTCGCGCTCAACGCGGTGGGCTGGTCCCAGGGCCAACTCGGCGACCACCACGCCGCGATCGAGAGCTGTGAGCAGGCGTTGGCCCTGTTCACGTCGGTGGAGAACGTGCTCGGCCAGGCGATCACCTGGGCCAGCCTCGGGCAGGCGCACCTCCAGCTCGACGCGTGCACCGAGGCGGTCACCTGCTTCGGGCACGCGGTCCGCCTGCGCCGCGAGATCGGTCACCGCCGGTTGGAGGCGGACGCGTTGGTCAGCCTCGGCGACGCTCACCTGGCCGCCGGCGACGCCGCGTCGGCCCGAGTGGCCTGGGAGCAGGCGCGGGACATCCTCGTCTCGCTCGGGGAGGCCGACACCGAGGCGCTCGACGCCAAGCTCGCGTCAGCACGCTGAGACACCACGCACACCCGGCCGCAAGTGCCGGTCAATCTCCGGTCCGGCTCCTGTTCGGTCCCGGCGGCGGACGAAACGATGGTGAGGCAAGGCGCTCGTCGCATCGATGCGCATGCGACGACTTCCACCTCGACCTGGGGGGTTCCATGCTCCGACGTCTCCAACGCCTCGGCCTGACCGCACTTCTCGCGGTCACGACCGCAGGCGGCGCGGTGGCGATCTCCGCACCCGCACAGGCCGCCCTGCCGCACTGCAACGGCGCGGGCGTCTACACCTCGACCTGGTCCGGCGCCCGGGGCTCGACGGCCTGGATCCCGGCGTACGTCTCCAGCACCATCAACTTCAACTGCCTGCTGACCCGGGGTGACCACAGCTCCGGCGTCGGTGAGCTGCAGCGGACGTTGCAGGGCATCTACGGCAAGTACCTCGGCCCCAACGGAGTCGACAACGACTTCGGCGGCAACACCTACAACGCGCTGCGCAGCACCCAGGCCGACCTCGGCATCTCCGTCGACGGCGAGTACGGGCCACAGACCCGCGACCACCTGTGCTGGCGGTGGACGGGCAGCGACAACTCCTGTATCTGGCTGAACAACAACCACTGAGTACGCGCGGGGCGCACGTCACATCGGGGGTGTTCGGCCAACGACCGTCCCGGCTCCGGCCGGGGCGGTCGTCCCGCGTTCCGGTCAGAACGTGGCGATCGGGTTGACCGGGCTGCCGGACGTGCCGACGAAGCGGACCGGGGCGACGGCGAGCTGGAAGTCCCACTGACCCAGCTCGGCGGCGGTCGCCGCGCACGCCTCCAGGTCACAGTTGTCGAGCATCCACAGACCCATCGCGACGAGGCCGACGGCGTGCACGGGCATCAACACGTCGTCGTATCCCGACGGCTGGACGTCCTGCGGGGAGTCGGCGCCGATCAGCGCGACGCCGCGCTCGTGCAGCCACGGCAGGCAGGAGGCGTGCCAGCCGGTCTGCGCGAAGCCGCTGGCCTCGCGACCCTCGCGCCGGAAGCGGCCATGGCCGGTCCGCAGGAGCACCGCGTCGCCGGCACGCACCCGTACGCCCTGGCGGCGCTCGGCCTCCTCGAGGTCGGCGGGGAACACGCCCTGCCCGGGTTCCCACCAGGGCACGCCGCGGGCCCGGGCGACGTCCAGCAGGACACCGCGGGTGACGATGCCGTCCGGCGCCGCCGTGACGGCCGCCCACGCCGAGCCCGTCACCTCGTCGACCAGCGAGTGCGACCGCCCGTTGTACAGCGTGCCGTCCCAGAAGAGGTGGCACGGCGAATCGAGGTGGGTGATGGTGTTGCCGTGGTACGTGATGCCGAGTCGCTCGGTCGAGAAGCCCCAGCGCCGGTCGGCGTGGAAGGCGGCCGGCATGTTCTCGGCGCCCGGCATGTCGACGGCGTACGGGCAGACGGTCGTGGACCGCTCCATCTCCCCCGGCACGGCGACCTCCCACGCGCAGGACACGCTCCTGCCGTGGCGCACGGCCCGCGCTGCCGCCAGCCGGACGTCGTCGGTGACGTGGTTGAGCGTGCCGCGCTCGTCGTCGTCGCCCCAGCGGCCCCAGTTCGACAGCGTGTCGAAGTATCCGAGCACGTCCTCCTGCGTCGGCAACATCCGCTCTGCCGTCATCGCTTCGGCTCCTTCATCCAGGCCGTCGGGGCACCCCGGGCAGGGTATCCCGTAGGCCCCGGTGGGCCGACGCGTCAGCTCTGGATGGTGAACGTGGCGACGACGCCGTTGTGGTCGGACGCGGTGCCACCGACGATGTCGTAGCCGGTCATCCACAGGAGCTGGTACGCCGGCAGCCGCTTCCAGAAGTAGACGTAGTCGATGTGTAGGTGAGCGCCGTCGACGGCGACCGACGCACCTTATCGAGCCCGATCGACGCGACGCGGAACACGAGGCAACGGTAGAGTTTTGCGGGGCACGCATCTTTGCGGGTCACGCAAGAAGTGCTAACGTGGTGGCATGACGGGGCTGCGGGAGCGCAAGAAGGCCGAGACACGGGCGGCGCTCGGCTGGGCCGCCATCCACCTCACCGCCGAGCGCGGCTACGACAACGTCCGCGTCGAGGACATCGCCGAGGCGGCCGGCGTCTCCCCGCGTACCTTCAACAACTACTTCTCCAGCAAGGCCGAGGCGATCGCCTCCCGCCACCTCGACCGCAGCCTGCGCACCGCCGCCGCGCTGCGCGAACGCCCCACCGACGAGCCCCTGTGGCAGGCGCTCACCCAGGCCGCGCTGGAGCAGTTCACGCGCGGCCCCGAGGTCGAGGCGATGCCCTCCCCCGCACACGCCCAGTGGGTGGCCGGCGTCCGCACCATGCTCGCCGAGCCCGCCCTCCAGGGCGAGCGACTGCGCGCCGTCGCGACCGCCGAGGCCGAGTTGGCCGCCGCGGTCGCCGAGCGCACCGGAACCGACCTCGCCACCGACATGTACCCGAGGCTCGTCGCGGCCGCCGCCAGCGCGGCCGTCGCCGTCGCCATGCAGCACTACCTCGACAGCGCCGACCCGCCCACCCCGATCGAAAACCTCATCACCGACGCCTTCGCCCAGGTCGCCGCCGGCCTTCCCGCGCCACCGCGCTGACAACCCGGCCCTGACCAGGGCACCACTCACCCACATCCTCCGCCGCGTCACACCCCGCGGCAGGCCGGTCATCCGCCGCGCCCGCCGTGGCGATGACGCACGCCCCGAAGGGATCACGACCGTGATCGACGTCCTCATCGTCGGCGCCGGCCCGAACGGCCTCATGCTCGCCTGCGAGCTGGCCCTCGCCGGCGTCCACCCCGTCGTCCTCGAACGCCACCCGACGCCCGGAGGCGAGCCCCGCGCCAACGGCCTCGTCGGCCAGGTCGTGCGGCTCCTCGACCGACGCGGCCTGTATGCGCGCCTCACCGGCGAGAACACCCCGCCGACCCCGCAACCCGCCTTCGCCTTCGGCGCGTTCCCGCTGGACCTCACGGTGCTCGCGGACAACCCGCACTACGTGCTCGGCGTACCGCAGGCCCAGCTCGAAGCCACCCTCGCCGCCCGCGCCGCCGAACTCGGCGTCGACGTGCGCCGCGGCCACGAGGTCGTCGACCTGCGCCAACGGCCCGACGCGGTCGAGGTCGACCTCGCCGACGGTACGCGGCTCACCGCCCGCTTCCTCGTCGGCGCGGACGGCGGCCGCAGCGTGGTACGCCGCATCGCCGGCATCGAGTTCCCCGGCGTCACCAACGACCGGTCGGTCTCCCGCACGGCCACCGTGACCGTCCCGGCGTCCTCCCTCGATCCCGGGACCGGTGGCCTGCTCGCCCCCGGCTACGGCGTCGTGCCGCCGTTCCAGCACACCCGTACCCCCCGCGGCGTGATCGCCTGGGCACCGTTCCCCGGCCGCCCGGCGCTGGTCAGCACCACGGAGTGGCCCGACGCGTCGACGAGCGACGAGACCGCGATGACCCTGGCGGAGCTGCGCGCCAGCGTCACCCGGGTGCTCGGTGTCGACCTTCCCCTCGGCCCCCCGGACGGGCCGGGCCTGCTCCGCCGGCTGAGCGGCGGCAACACCCGGATCGCCGCCCGCTACCGCGCCGGCCGGGTGCTGCTGGTCGGCGACGCCGCGCACGTGCACCCCGCGATCGGCGGCCCCGGCCTCAACCTGGGCCTCCAGGATGCGGTGAACCTGGGGTGGAAACTCGCCGCCACCGTGCGCGGCTGGGCACCGGAGGACCTGCTCGACACGTACGAGACAGAGCGCCGGCCGGTCGCCGAACGGGTCGTCATGTCCACCCGGGCACAGTCGGCGCTCATCAGCCCCGGTGACGAGATCACCGGCCTGCGGGAGCTCTTCGCCGAGCTGCTGCGGATACCGGAGGTGACCGGGCACATCGCGGCGCTGATGTCCGGAGCGGACGTCCGCTACCCCGCCGACCCGGCCGAGGAGATGGTTGGCCGGTCCGCCCCCGACGTGGTCGTACGCGGCGACCAGGGTGTCGTACGCCTCGCCGAGCTGACCCGTACCGCCCGGCCGTTGCTGCTGGACTCCACGGGCACCTGGGCCGGGGTCGCCGCGCCGTGGCGGGACCGGGTGGACGTGGTCACCGGTCACCTGGAGGGCACGACCGCGACCGCGCTGCTCGTACGCCCCGACTGCTTCGTCGCCTGGTCCGACGGGGACGCCGACACGCTGCGCGCCGCGCTCACGCGCCACTTCGGCCGGCCGCTGTGACCAAAGGTGGCCGGGAGCGCCTCGCGCTCCCGGCCACCGGCTGTCGACAGCGCAGGGTCAGTTGGTGATCACCGGCCAGGCGTAGGCGAGCAACGCGCAGGCGGCGCCCAGGAGCGCGAACGAGATGCCCCGGGTGGGCAGGGGCAGGGCGGCGAGCACGATCAGGATGACGGCGATGATGTAGAGAAATGCCTGGGCGGACATGGAGGTCTCCTCATTCAGGGGGGGGTTGCGGGGGTGCGGGGAAAACGATCAGCCGTCCGGGGTGAAGAGCCCCTGGATGCCGACGACGATCGCGATCAGGCCGAAGATCGCGAGCAACAGACGGACTCCGGTCGCGCCGTCCGACTGCTCGACGCCCGACGACCGACGACCGGTCAGACGGCCCCACAACAGGGCCAGGCCGACGCCGATCCCGACCACCTCGAAGTGGAACACCCGGGGGCCGGACACCAGGTGGACGATGAGGTAGTAGCCGCCGGTCACGAGCGCCACGAGGCCGACCACCCACGCGATCGGCGCGACCCGTCCGGCGAGGCGGCCCAGGTCGTCACCGACGCGCGGCAGCAGCCGCAGCACGGCGATGGCGAGCAGAAAGCCGCCGACGATGTTGGCGAGGTCGAGCAGCAGAGCCATGATCACGAGGGTCTCCGTCGATTGGACGATCAGCCGGCGGGCTGATACCCACGGACCTGTCCGGTCGAAACGACATCCGGCGATCAATCTCGGACGGCTTCGTGAGCGGAACGGCTCACTGTGGAGCGATGAGGGGGGCGTAGTCGGCACGACTGAGCGGCTGCGCGGACAGCAGCCCGTCGGCGCGGGGCACTCCCAGCGGCCGTCGGTCGCGCAGGAACGTCACCGTGGTGACGTCGTGGCGACTGGTGAGGGTGCAGACGATCTGCCCGAAGGCGAGGACCTCGTCGCTGCGCCCGGCGTCGTCACCAGGCTCGTCGACGACGACCCGGGCCTGGAAGGCGCTCACCGTCGCTCCGACCGCGGTGACCGCCCCCGGCAGGGCGCTGGTGAGGTCGGTGTCGCGCTCGGGCGCGGTGGGGCCGGCGAACAGGTGCCGCAGGTGCTCCTCGATGGTGGGTGGACGGTCGACGCTCCGCAGCACCGGGACGATCCGGTTGTCGCGGACGAGGCAGAGGGTCTCCGTGGCGGGACCGGCCGGTGCGGAGTCGGCGGAGGCGGTGTCGGCGGTGGTCGGGAACGGTCCGCGCGGCGGTGGCACCGGGCGGGGCGCGTCGTCGGCGGGGATGCCGCAGCCGGCCAGCAGCGCGACGAGCGCCAACCCGGGCAGGTGCCGACGACTCATGCCAGGCTGTCCGGCAGGGTGACGCGGAAGCGGGCGCCTCCGCCGGGGTGGTCGGTGACGGTGACGTTCCCGCCGTGCGCGGTGGCGTGCTGGGCGACCAGGGCGAGACCGAGGCCGGTGCCGTCGCCCGCGCCACGGGTGTGGGCGGCACGTCCCCGCACGAAGCGGTCGAAGATCGCCTCCCGGTCCTCGACGGGTACGCCGGGGCCGTCGTCCTCGACCTCGACGACGGCGGCGCTGCCGTCGCGGTCGAGCAGGACGGACGTCGGGCCGCCCCCGTACGTCACGGCGTTGTCCAGCAGGTTCGCCAGGACCTGGGCGACGCGCCGACGCTCGACCCGCCACATCGGGGGAACTCCCGGCGCGAGGCGCACGATCGACGCCGGCAGGTCCAGGGCGGCACAGGCGGCGCGGGCCAGGGCCACCACGTCCACCGGCGCGCGATGCGCGGGCTGATCGCTGCGGGCCAGGTCGATCAGGTCGTTGACGAGCCGCTGGAAGCGGTCGATCTCGTCGGCGACCAACCCCGCCGCCATCGCCGTCCGCTCGTCCTGGTGCTCCCGACGACGAGCCAGCACGCTCGCCGCGGCGGCGAGCGTCTGCAGCGGCGAGCGCAGTTCGTGGCTGACGTCGGCGGCGAAGCGGCGGTCCCGCTCGATGCGGTGGGCGAGCCGGTCGACCATCTGGTTGAACGAGGAGGACAACCGGGTCAGATCGGGGTCGGTGGCCGGGTCCAGACGGGCCGTGAAGTCACCGGCGGCGATCTTCTCCGCCGCGTCGGCCACCGCCGTCAGCGGGCGCAGCCCGTGCCGGGTCGCGTGCCAACCGAGCGCGGCCCCGGACCCGGCGATCATGATCGCCACGGTGGTCAGCGCGAGCGCCAGGACCTGGAACGTCTGCTCCAACTCGCGCAGGGAGTTGACCTCGAAGTACGCCGCCGTCGCGGACAGCGGCACGCCGACCACGAGGACGGACTGACCGTCCACCCGTACCCGCTGCACCGCCGGCTGCCCGGACGCCACGACGCGCCGCAGGTCACGGGGAATGGCGGTGGTGGGGCCGGGGTCGGCCGTGCGGGCGTACCACTCGCCGTTGAGGTGCAGCACCGGCCGTCGTCCACCACCGGTGTCCAGTGACCGGAGCACCTCCACGACGTCGGGGGTGTCGGTGTCGATCCCGGCGCGTACGACGGTCGCGTCGAAGTAGGCGGCGCGCAGGGCGGTGCGTTCCCGCTCGCCGATCAGGGAGCGGCGGGTGAGCTCGTAGGAGACCAGGGCCATCGAGGCGGCGAGCAGCAGCGCGCCGACCGCGAAGGCGGCGGTGACCCGGGTACGCAGTCCGAGGCGTCTCATCGCTGCAACTTGTAGCCCATACCCCGCAGGGTGACCAGGTGGCGAGGGGTCGCCGGATCGGGCTCGATCTTCTGCCGCAACCGGCCCACGTGCACGTCGACAAGCCGCTCGTCGCCGATGTCGTAGCCCCAGACCCGTTGCAGCAACTGCTGACGTGACAGCACCCGACCGGCGTGCTCGGCAAGCTCGCACAGCAGCCGGAACTCCGTACGGGTCACCGCGACCGGCCGGCCGTCACGACGCACCTCGCCCGCGTCGGGACTGATCTCCAAATCGCCGAACGCCAGCACGGGCACCGGCTCCACCGCCGGTCCCCCGACGACGGCGCGAGCGCGGCGGCGCAGCGCCCGCAGCCGCGCGGTCAGTTCCTTGATCGCGACCGGTTTGACGAGGTAGTCGTCCGCACCGGCCTCCAAGGCGGCGACGATGTCGTGGGTGTCGTCCCGGGCACTGACCACCACGATCGGCACGTCGTCGTCGCGGCGGAGCTGGCGGATGCACTCGAAACCGTCGAGGCCGGGCAGCATCAGGTCGACGAGCACGTAGTCGGCGGGGTCACGGCGCTGCGCGCGCAACCCCTCCTCGGCGGTGGCCGCGCCCACCGCGTCGTACCCCTCGTCCTGTAGGGCGAGCAAGAGCGCCAGGCGGATGCGGTCGTCGTCCTCGATCACCAGTACGGCCGTCATAACCGCATCATCCCCAGGCCACGACGACACGGCCAATCGCGTCCGCCGGCCTGCGGATTTGTCACCCAACTGTCATAGATCCGCGCGACGCCCGCCACGCCGGACAGGCACGGTGGCAGGCGACCAGAGCCACCGGAGAGGGGTACGACAGTGACGGGACCGCTCAGATCTCCGTCGTACGCGCTGCCGCTGGTGGAGGTCTGCATCACCCAACTGGACCTGAGCTGCCTGACCGAGAGCGGGACGGCGTTCGACCGACTGCTGGCGTTGCGTCCCGAGCGGGTGGTCGTCGGGCCGACGTCGCCGCGACCGTGAGCCCCGTTGGCCGCCCCGGCCGGCCCGACTCATCCGGACAGGAAGGACCAGCAGCATGACCGTCGTCCCGGACGACAACCTGATGACACTCATCTGTGACACCTGCGGCGACAGCCTCACCGCCACCGCCTGCGTACTCCCCGACGCCGAGGTCGTCTGGACGCTCGTCGCCGAGCACGGGTGGAGCGGCTCCCCGTTCGCCACCGGCCCGCACCGCTGCCCGCACTGCAGTCTGCTCCCGCCCTCGCGCCCCGGGCAGGCCCCGATCGAGGGCCACGGTCCCGGCGGGATCCTCGGCATCGACCACCTGGATGACGCCACGGTCGTCACGGCCAGCGGAGACATCGACCTCGCCACGGGCGACGCGCTGCGTGCCGCGCTACGGGAGGCGGGCGACGCGGGAGCACCCGTGCTGGTCGACCTGAGCCGTGTTCGCGCCATCGACTCCACCGGGCTCGGCCTGCTGGTGCGCGCCCACCTCGACGCCCGCGAGCGGGGGCTCACGCTCTGCCTCGCCGCGCCGTCGCGGTTCGTCCGGACCGTCCTGCACACGATGCGCCTGGACGGGGTCTTCCCGATCTTCGACAGCCGCGAGGACGCCCTCGACCGGATGGCCCGACCGGCGCTGTCCGCGGCGGCCGCGCCCAGAGCTGGGGCGTAGGCGTTCTCCCGGAACGGCGCTGCGCGGGCCGCGGCGTTCGCCGGGTCCCGTCGGTGGACGGGACCCGGCGGACGGTCAGGCCGGTGGCGACTGCGCGGTGTCGGCCAAGAGCAGCGATAGCTCGCGGACCAGGTCGTCCATCGACTGGCCGCTCTGCGCTTTGACCAGGCCGAGCGCCAGGTCCGCCAGCAGATAGAAGCCGAGGGTACGGGCCTGCTCGGAGCCGAACGCCGACATCAACGCCTCCGCGCCAGCGAGGTCACCGCGATGCTTCGCGGCGATGACCCCGGCAGCGCGCTGCACGATCTCGGCCGCCTCGGGGGTGTACCCACTCACGCCGGGTCAGATCTTCGGAGTGGCGGCGCGGGCAGCGTCGAAACGCGAGATCACGTCGGTCCAGTTCACCAGGTTCCACAGCCGGTCCACGTAGTCCGGACGCACGTTGCGGTACTGCAGGTAGTACGCGTGCTCCCAAGCATCGAACACCAGGATCGGAGTGGAACCCTGCCCGACGTTGCCGTGGTGGTCGTAGACCTGCTCCACGATCAACCGCTGACTCAGCGGCTCCCACGCCAGCACACCCCACCCGGAGCCCTGCACGCCCTTCGTCGCCGCGGACAACTGGCCGGCGAACCCCTCGAAGGAACCGAAGTGCTCGTCGATCGCCGCCGCCAACTCACCGTCCGGGCGGTCACCGCCGTCCGGGGACAGGTTGTTCCAGAAGATCGAGTGCAACACGTGCCCGGACAGGTTGAACGCGAACGTCTTCTCCAACCCCACCAGCGTCGCGTAGTCACCCTTGTCGCGGGCCTCGGCGAGCCGGTCGAGCCCGTCGTTGGCGCCCTTGACGTACGCGGCGTGGTGCTTGTCGTGATGTAGCTCCAGGATCTCGCCGGACATCGCGGGCTCAAGTGCACCGTAGTCGTAGGGCAGGTCAGGCAGGTTGTACACGGGCATGAGAAAGGTCCTCTCGCTGCTGCCTAGTTATGGCTATTGCCATTATCTTGCAACAAGGAGGCGATCACCGCCCAGGGGACGTCACGACGTGGCGGTCACCAGCGGCAGCGACGCCGGCACGGATAGCCGCCGCCGGGGCCACCCGGCGGGCCGAAGCGGGTGGGTGCCGTCGTCACGGCCGGCGGCGGGGCCGCCGTGGTCGCGGGCGCCTGCGCCGTGGTGGCCGCTGGCTTGGCCGGGCTCGTGGCGGCTCGGGTGGCAGGCGGTGCGGCCTTCGTCGGAGCCGGCGTCCGGGCCGACGGCGACGCGGACGCCGGAGACGAGGACGGCGACGGGGACGGCAGAGGCGCGGACGGCTTCGCCAGCCGGGTGTCGAGCCGGTAGTAGTCGGTGTACGCGGCGACGGTCTGCAGGTGCGCCCGCGTCATCGCGTCCGGCACGCCGCCGGCCCGGCGTACCGTGTCGACACCCGCGTGCCACGCAGCGACAGCCAGCAAGTAGGGGTCGCCGGGAAGCCCGGACAGCTCGCGGACCAGGCGGCACAGCACGTCGCCCAGCACCGGCACGGCCACCTGCGGGTCCCACACCGAGGCGCCCTTGGGGGCGTTGTCCTGCCACACGTCCTCGGAGAAGCCCGCAATCCCCAACTCACCGGACGGCCCGCGCTGCTCCGCGTTGAAGCTGGACAGCGCCATCAACTGCCCGGCGATTGCCGGGGCGCTCACCTCGGGGCAGCGGCTGCCCGCGGCGACCACGGCAGGGACCAACTCGTCCGGCAACGGCACCGCCGCGGGAGCCGACCCGGCGGCCAGGGACTGGGTCGACCCGGCGGACGCGAACTGCGGCAGGGTCTGGTAGTAGGCCGCGTACTTCCCCGACCGGTCGACGTAGTCGTTCGCCTTGCCGGGCACCCGGCCCGCCTTGCGGACCTCGGCGAGCCCGGACCGGAACGCCGCCAGCGCCAGCCGCCACGCGTCCCCGTCGACGCCGCTCGTGCGGAGCTCGCCGACGAGGTTGCACATCAGATGCGCCAACGCGAGCAGGGCCGCGCCGGTGTCCTCGCGCTGCGCACCGGGCCACGGCGCCCACCGACGCCACTGCTCGTCGGTGAGCCCGGCGATGCCGCGCCCGCCCGACTCCGTACGCGCGGCCGCCGGATCCAGTTCGGACTCCGCCATGAGCTGACCGGCGAGGCGGGCGGAGCTCACGGCCGGGCAGGCGTGACCCGCCCTGGACAGCGCGGTGAGCTGGTCCCCGGTGAGCGCACGGCCGGTGAGGGTGTCCTTGCCCGCGTACGCGAAGCTCCATCCGAGGCCGACCACCAGCACCAGCACGATCACCGCCGCGACGCCGACGATCAGGCCACGGCCTGTCCCGGTGATCCTCTGTAGCCCGAAGCCCCGCACCGTGTTCCACCCTCTCCCGGTAGCAGCCACGTACTAGCAACGTGGACGGGAACGCGCTCGTTCACTTCGACGGCGATCGACATCGAAGATTCTGCCCGGATGTTCCCGGCGTGAACCGGGCGGGGTGCCGAGCCCGTTGCAAGGACGTGACTGCGATCGGGTGGAGAAAGCGCCGACGGGACGTGCCCCTGCACGTCGAGTGGCACGGCGCGACCGCCGTCCTCTCGCACGTCGAGGACCAGCCGCTCGATCTGTGGCGGCTGCTGCGCGCCGGGGCGCCGCCCGACGTGCTGGTCGTGCCGTCGGAGCGCGCGCTACGCGAGCCGGACTGCGCCGCGTTGCTGCGTACCGTCGTGCAGGAGGCCGCGGACGTCGGCGGGGTGCGGCGTGTGTGGGTGGCGGCGGACCGCGTCGGCCGCCCCGACGGGGCGTACGCCCCGTGGTTGACCGACCTCGCGGCGCGCACCGGGGTGGAGTTGCTCGCGCCCGACGGGCCGGTCGTCGTCGTGCCGCGCGGCACCTGGTACGCCGCGGGCGGCACCGGGGCCTGGGGTTGGCGCTCGTTCGCCGGTGGCGGTGACTGCCCGGTCACCGCCAACCGATGCCCGACCCCGGCCTGGGAGCCGTGCCTGCCCGACCGACCGATGAACCTCGGGCGGCTGGTCGCCGACCCGGTCCCGGCCGGCCTGCTGCTGCGCTCGGCCACCTCCGCGCCGGCCGCCGCCGGGGACCCGGCATACCGCATCCCGGTCGACCCGCGCGGGCCGACGCTCGTGCTGCGGCACGTCGGCCGGCCGGTGGCCGAGGCCGCGGACGTGGCGTCGCTCTTCGCCGGACTGCCGGCACACTTTCCGGTACGGGTGGAGGCGGCGCTGCTGGACACGTCGGACGTGGTGCCCGAGCCGGCTTGGCTGGACGCGTTGGCCGCCCTGCTCGGCGATGCCCGGCCGCCGGAGCCGACTCCTGCCGAACCGATGCGGGACGGGCCGCCGGCGATCATGGAGGGTTGGCGTCGCACCGGGGACCGGCTCTACCGGCACCGGACGGTGGAGCGGCTGCTCGCCGAGGTGGTGCCCATGGGGGTGCTGCTGCGCCGCGACGGCGGGTACGCCTCGACGGACCTGGCGTTCGTCGACCCGGTCCAGGGACGCCTCGTGCTGGGTGGCGAGACCTCCCCGGGCATGCGGGAGGCGGTACGCCGGGTGTGGGACGGACCAGACGCTCCCCCGCCGCTGCACGAGCCGCCGGCACCCGCGCTGCGCACACGCCCTGCCTGGGCGACCGCCGAGGTCGTCACGCTGCCCCTTCTCCTGCCGACGGTGGGCCCGCAAGCGGAGCCGACGGAGACGAGGACACCCACCCACACCGAACGGGCTGCGCCGACACCGACCGCGCCGGCACCGGTCCCCTCACCACCGATCGTGGCGGCACCGACCGCCGTATCGGCCGCGCCGCCACCGGCCGCGCCGCTGCGGACGGCACCGCCGCCGGTAGCCGCGCCAGCGGTCGTCGTAACGCCACCGGTCGTCGTGCCAGCGGTCGTCGTGCCGCCACCGGTCACCCCGCCACCACCACCGGTTGATCCGCCAGCGCCACCGGTCGACCCGCCACCGCAGCTGGTCGCCGCGCCGACGGCCCCCGTCGAACCGCCAGAGCCACCGGTTGCCGCGCCGCCCGCTTCGCCCGCCGCGCGGTTCACGCACGGCACGTCCGCGCCGCCGCTGAGCGTCGCCGGTCTCGGGCCGATCCCGGCCATGCGCACGATCTCCGGCCCGGACGTCACCGAGGCACCTCCGGTCGAGGAGGTCCCACGCTGGCTCGCGGCGTCCGGTGCAGCGGTGGTCGACCGGCCCAGCACCGGGGAGGAGCAGGCCGCGCTGACCGCCGCCCTCGGGGTCGCCTACCACGACTCGATCACCCTGGTGAACGCGGCGCTCGCCGCGTGGCCCGCGCTGCGTCAGGCGGTCGCGCCCGCGGAGAAGTCGGACCTGGTCGCGGTCCGGGCGTTCCTGCGCACCTCGGCCGCCACGGTCAACGCCGCGCTGCGGACGGGGCAGGACGTCGACACCCCGGGCTTCCTGCCCTGTCTGGTCTCCGGGCTGCGGCGTCTGCCGCCGTACCGCCGGGCCGTGGTCGGTCAGGGGCGGGTGGGCGTACCCGCCCGGCGTCTCTACCCGGAGGGCACGACGCTCGTCGAACCGGCGTTCCGCAGCGTCAGCGCGTCCATGGACGTGTGTGCCGACGGCGCGGACGTCGACTTCGTGGTGCTGTCCCGGACCGCCCGGCAGATCGGGGTGCTGGCCGAGCAGAGCGATCTGGACGAGGCGGTGTTCCTGGCCGGTACGCGGTTCAAGGTCCTGGCGGTCAACGACGAGCCGGGTGGCGACCGGGGCGCGCTGCCCGGCGCCGCCGTGCTGCTGCGGGAGCTGCTTCCCAGCGACACCACCAGCGGACGCGGGCTCGACGACGACGACCGGGCGGCGCTGCGCCGGCTGCAACGGGCGCTGGACCGGCGGCGGTCCGCCACGCCCCGGATGGTCACCGACGTGGGCGCCGCGGACCGCCTCGCCGGGCCGCCGCTGGGCTTCGTCGAGCGGACCCTGACCGCGAACGTCTCCTGACCCGACAGAAGGTGACAACGGATGCGTCTCAGTCGGCTCGCCCTCGCCGTGACGGCGGGACTCGCGACCACTCTTCTCGGCGTCGGCCCGGTGTGGGCGGCGCCGGTCCTGCCGCCGCTGCGGACCGGGCAGTGCCTGCCGGCGCCGGCCACGTCGATTCCGGACATCCCGTGGCCGCAGCGGCACCTGACACCCGAACGGGCGTGGACGCTGACCGAGGGCGCCGGAGTCGTCGTCGCGGTCCTCGACTCCGGGGTGGACGCCCGTAGCCCGCAGCTCGCCCGACGCGTACTGCCGGGTGTCGACCTGACCCGGACGGGCGGGCGACGGGCCGATTCCGACTGCCTCGGCCACGGCACGTTCGTGGCGGGCATCATCGCGGCCGCGCCGGCGTCCGGCACGGGTTTCGTCGGCCTCGCGCCGAAGGTGCGGATCCTGCCGATCCGGATCACCGACCAGCCCGCCGGTGCGCCGGACGCCATCGCGACAGGCATCCGCACGGCCGTGGACCGGGGTGCGGACGTGGTCAACGTCTCGGCCGGCACCACGGTGCGTGATTCGGCGATGGAGGCGGCCGTCCGCTACGCCGAGCAGCGCAACGTCGTGGTGGTGGCGGCGGTCGGCAACCGGGGCGCCGGGGCGGGCGTACGCACCTACCCGGCGGCGCTGCCCGGAGTCCTCGCCGTCGGGGCGATGGACAGCAGCGGACGGCGGTCGGACGCGGCGTCGCCGAATGCGGGGGTGGCGCTGCTCGCGCCCGGTGCGGACGTCGTCAGCATCGGTCCACGAGGGGCCGGCCACTGGCAGGGCAGCGGGACCAGCTACGCGGCGCCGTTCGTCGCCGGGACCGCCGCGTTGGTACGTGCCTACCGTCCCGGGCTCAGCGCGGCGCAGATCCGCCACCGCCTCCAGGCGACCGCGGATCTGCCCGCCGCGGCGCTACCGGACGCGCAGTTCGGCTGGGGCGTGGTCAACCCGATGGCCGCGCTGGCGACGATGCTGCCCGAGGAGGGTACGGCGGGCTCGATCGCGGGCGAGGCGCGGCGGGCGACGGCACCGGACGTGACGGGCACCGCCGAGGTGGGACCGCTCCTGGCGACCGGCGTGGCGCTGGTGCTGCTGGTCGCCGCCGGGGGCGCGGTGCTGGCCGTCCTCGGCCCCGCCGGTCACCGCCGACGCTGGCGTCCGGCGCGTACGGCCGAGGTGTCCGAGCCGGACCCGGTCACCCCCGCGCCCGAGGTCGCCCCGCCGGTGCGGTGACCGCGCCCGGCGGGGCGACCCGGACGTCGGCGGCTCACTCGACGACCGGCGCCTGCACGAGACGGACGTTGCGACGGCGGTCGATGTACTGGGCGCGGCCGACCGGCAGCACGCGCGGCCGCACCGTGCCGAGGAAGCTGCCCTCCTCGCGTGGACAGGAGAACAGCATGGCCGAGGTGCCCAGCTCCCAGGCCCGCCGGACCACCTGGTCCATCATGGCCCGGGACGCGCCGGCGGTCCGCCGGGCCACGATCAGGTGCAGGCCGATGTCCGCGCCGTGCGGCAGCAGGGGCAGCAGGTGTTGCAGGGGCTTCTCGGCCTCGGCCAGCTCGTAGTCGTCCACCAGGATGAAGATCCGTCCGCCCGCCCACCAGTCCCGGGACGGCAGACGGCTCGGGATGATGTCCGGGCCGGGTACCCGCTCCTTGAGCAACCCGACCGCCTCCTGCAGGGCCGAGGCGAGCGAGCCCGCGCTGACCGAGTAGCCGATCTGGTGCTCCTGCGGAACCGCGTCGTACAGCTCGCGGCCGAAGTCGCCGAAGATGATCCGAGCCTCGTCGGCGGGGTGGTGCGCGACGATCGAGCGGGCCAGATGGCGTAGCAGTGTGGTCTTGCCGGTCTCGGCGTCACCGAAGATCAGCAGGTGCGGGCTGGCGTCGAAGTCGTGCCAGAGCGGTTCCAGTTTGACGTCGTCGAGCCCCAGGGCGACCTGGACGTCCGCGCTCGGGCGGGCGGCGGTGGGTGCGGGCAGCGCGGTGTCCGGCAGTCTGCTGGGCAGGAGTCGGACCTCCGGCGCGCGCGGGAGTGATCCGGCGGCCACCGCGTCGACCAGGTCGGCGACCGCGTCGGTCAGGTCCTCGGTGCCGCTGTCTCCGTCCACGCGGGGCAGCGCGCCGAGGAAGTGCAGGCGCTCCGGCACGATGCCCCGCCCGGGAATGGACGGTACGGTGGCGGCGAACTTGCTGTTGATCTCCGAGTCGATCGGGTCGCCGAGCCGTAGCTCGAACCGGGTGCCGAGAGCGTCCCGCAGCCAGGGCCGCATCTCCGCCCAGCGGCGGGCGGCGACGACGAGGTGGACGCCGAACCCCAGACCGCGCGCGGCGATGTCGGTGAGGCGGGGTTCCAACTCCTCGAAGTCCTGTCGGACGGAGAACCAGCCGTCGATGACGAGGAACACGTCGCCGTACGGGTCCTGGTCACGCAGGGAACCGGTGGCGCGGATCCGGCGGTAGCTCGCCATCGAGTCGACGTTGTATCGGCTGAACAGGTTCTCCCGCAGGACCAGCAGGTTGGACAGCTCCAGCACGGTGCGGGTGACCCGGTCGCGGTCCAACCGGTTCGCCACCGAGCCGACGTGCGGCAGGCCGCCGAGTGAGGCGAGGCTGCCGCCGCCGAAGTCGAGGCAGTAGACCTGCACGTCGTGCGGAGCGTGGGTGAGCGCGAGCGCGCAGATCAGCGTCCGCAGCAGGGTGCTCTTGCCGCTCTGCGGCCCGCCCACCACACCGATGTTGCCGCGTCCGCCGGACAGGTCGGCGAGGAGGAGTTCGCGGCGTTGCTGCGCGGGCAGGTCGAGCAGCCCGATCGGGACGGTGAGGGGTCGGTAGCCGCCGATCGGGCACAGCCCCCGTTCCGGGTCGTCCGTGAGCGGTGGCAGCAGCCGGTCCAGGCTGGCGGGCTCCCGCAGCGGTGGCAGCCACACCTGGTGCGCGGCGGGCCCGCGCCCCTGCAGGCGTCGCAGCAGCACCTCGGCGAGCATGGGCGGCTTCTCGCCGTCGGAGTCGTCGAGGCTCTGTGGCGGCGCCGCGATTGGCTCGACGTGCTCCACGCCGAAGGTGACCACACCGGTCCGCGTCGCACCCCGTTGGGTACGCCCGTTCCGCCGGTACGGGCCGGACGAGTAGGCGGCCTTGAACCGGGTCAGGGTCTGGATGTCCGAACGCAGGAACCCGTTGCCCGGGACGTTGGGCAGCTCGTACGCGTCCGGGACGCCGAGCACGCTGCGACTCTCCATGGCGGAGAAGGTCCGCAGACCGATCCGGTACGACAGGTGTGACTCGATCTGGTGGATGCGCCCCTCGTCGAGCCGTTGGCTGGCCAGCAGCAGGTGCACGCCGAGTGAACGCCCGAGCCGGCCGATCATCGCGAAGACCTCGATGAACTGCGGCTTGCCGGTGAGCAGTTCGCTGAACTCGTCGACCACGATCAGCAGGGCCGGCATCGGTTCCAGCGGCGCGCCCTCGCCGCGCGCCCGTTCGTAGTCCCGCCGGGAGGCGTAGTTCCCGGTGGCCCGCAGGTGCTCCTGCCGCCGGACCAGCTCACCGGTGAGCGCGTCGCGCATCCGGTCGACCAGTTCGAGCTCGTCGGCCAGGTTGGTGATCACCGCGGCGGTGTGGGGAAGTCGGTCGAAGCCGAGGAACGCGGCACCGCCCTTGAAGTCGACAAGGACGAGGTTGAGTTCGGCCGACGTGTGTCGGGTGGCGAGGGCGAGCACGAGCGTACGCAGCAGTTCGCTCTTGCCCGAGCCGGTGGCGCCGATGAGGACGCCGTGCGGGCCCATACCGTTCTCGGCGGACTCCTTGAGGTCCAACTCGATCGGGGCCCCCGTGGTGGAGATGCCGATCGGCACGCGCAGCCGTTGCGCGGCCGGGCGGTTGGCCCGGTACGCGTCCGGGTCGAAGGTGTGCAGGTCGGCGATGCCGAGCAGACCGGCCAGGTCGTAGTCGGTGGCCAGTGGTTCCTCGGCGTCGACGGCCTGGCCGATGCGCAGGCGGGAGATCCGGCGGGCGAGGGCGTCGACAGACGGCAGGCCGATGGTGTCGGGGCGGCACAGGCGGTTGCGCGACGGCTTGCCGAGGTGGTCGAACGTGACGAGATGCAGGTCGTCGGCTGTCACCTCGGCGAACAGGGTCTGCGGGCGGGACTGCCAGTCGAACGCCCCGGCGGTGTCCACGACGACCGCGTTGCGGTAGCCCTCCACAGCCAGCCGGTGCTCGCCGTGGATCACCGGGCCGTCGAGCACGACCACGACGAACGGTTCGGAGGCCGTGATCGGGGTGTCCGGCTCGAAGGCCGGACGGTCGGTGACCCCGAGCCCGGCGAGCACTGCGTCGAGCCCCGCCAGGTCGGCGACCACCAGGCGACCGGCACCGGCGCCGTCGGGGTCCTCGTCGTTCTGCGCGTGTGGCAGCCACTTCAGCCAGTCCCAGTCCCGCTCCCGGCCGGGCGCGGCGAGGCAGGCGACGACCAGGTCACCGGGCGCGTGCGCGACGGCGAGTTGGGCCAGCACGGCACGGGTGAGGCCGTGGACGGCCGCCGTGTCGCCGGTGAGCTGGAGGCGGGCGAATCCCCGGAGGTAGACGGCGACCGGCGCGTCGCGCAGGGTGGAGTAGGCGCGGATGAAGCGGCGCAGCGCGTGCGCGGCCATCGGTTCCAGCTCCTCGACGGGTTTGCTCTGCGGCGCGGTCAGGGTGGTCGTCGATCGGCGCGCTCCGATGCCGACCCGGACCTCGCCGAAGTCCTCGTGCGCGGTGCGGCGCTCCCACAGCCGGCGGCTCAACGCGTGTGACCAGAGCGCCCGTGGATCGGGGTGCTGCCAGCGTGCGGCGCTGTACTGGTCGACCAGGCTGGTGCGGGCGCTGCGCCGGATCTGGGTGAGGTAGCGCTGGTAGTCGCGGCGGTCACCGTGCATGCGTTCCTTGTGCTCGCTGGCCGCCCGGAAGAACGGCACCACGACGCCGGCCAGCACCGACACGGCCATCAGACCCATGCCGATGTACGCGAGCACGCCCGCGTCACGACGCACGAAGACGAGCATCATCGCCATCGAGGCGAGGCCCATCGGGATGTAGAGCCAGATCTGTCCCATGCCGCCCGCTGCCGGTTCCGGCACCGGCGGAGGGGGCTGAAGCTCGATCTCCCCGGGTGGCGCGACCGGGCCGGCGACGCGCGGACGGCGGACGAAGGGAACGGTGCCCACGTGCACTCCTGTCGTTCGTGGAGGTTTTCCCCCTACCTGCGACCGGCCGTGCGGCTGCGGGAGCGGAGTCCCGCTGTCGCCGCTAGCGTGACGGCCCTGATCTGGCGAGATCTGGTCGGCGTGGCAGCGGGCGGCAGGAGGGAACCGGGTCCGAACGATGGATGAGCTGATCCAGCATCGCACGGTAGCGCCGGTTAGGCTACGTTTTGTCCTGAAAGGACACGTTGTAGACCTGGCGATGCCGATCGACACACCACTGATCGACGCGCTGCCCGTCGTGCTTGCCGAACTCGACCCGCAGGCGGGCGACCACGGCACCAGCCACGACGGCTGGACCCTGCAACGGATCGGCGATCCGCCGCTGAACGAGGAGCGCACCCCGGCCGCCCTCGACCTGCTCGACGGCGACACGGTCCACCTGCTGCCACGTGCCGGAGCGCTGCCCCCGATCGGCTACGACGACCTCATCGACGGGCTCGCCGACCAGGTCGGGCAGCACCGCGACACGTGGACGCCGGCCCGGCTGCGGGCACTGCTGTTGTCGTTCGGCGTCCTCGCCGTCCTGACCGGGCTGCCGGTGCTGGCACTGGGCGGGCCGTCGGCGTACCAGGCGCTCACCGCTGCGGTGGCGGCGATCGTGCTCGTCGGCGCGGCGGGCCTGGTGAGCAGGGCCGCTGCCGATCCGGTGGCCGGCACCCTCCTGGCCGGCTGTGCCGCCGCGTACGCCGCCGAGGCCGGCTGGGCCGCGGCACGGTGGGCCGCGCCGGACGCCCCGTGGACGGTCACCGTCGCCGCCGTCTGCCTCTGCGCGCTGGCGGCGGTCTGCGCCGGTCTCGCCGCGGTCGCGGACGGCGCGGTGCTCTTCAGCGGCGCGATCACCGCGCTGCTGCTGACCGGTGTGCCGGCGGTGGTCGCCGCCGCCGGTGGGTTCGACACCCAACGGACCGCCGGGACAGCCCTGGTCACCACGCTGGCGGTGATGATGGTGCTGCCGCTGCTGGCGTTCCGCCTCGGCGGGCTGACGCTGCCGATGATGCCGCGCCGGCCGGAGCAGCTCTCCGACGACATCGACCCGGTGCCGTACAAGCTGGTGGTGGAGCGCGGCAACGCGGTCGTCGGCCACCAGTCCGCGCTGTTGCTCGGTGTCGGTGCGGCGCAGCTCGCGCTGGCCGTGTTCCTGGTGCTGCCCGGCGGTGCCTGGCCACGCACGCTGGCCCTGATCACTGCCGCCCTGCTCCTCCTGCGCGCCCGGCACCTGACCACCACCGTCCAACGCTGGACGGTGGTGGTCCCGGCGACGGTCCTCATCCTCCTGGTGCTCTTCGGCTTCAGCGGCGAGCAGCCGTTCTACCTGCGCGTCGCGGCTCTGCCGGTGCTCGCAGCGGCCGGACTGGCCTTCCTCGCCGCGAGCACGGCCCTGCCGGGGCGGAGGCTGCGCCCCTACTGGGCGCGGGCCGCCGACATCCTGGAGCTGGTCGTCGCGCTCGCCGTCCTGCCGGTGCTCGGCGCCGTGCTCGGCGTGTACTCCGCGATCCGGGCCTGGGCGGGCTGACGTGCGATCGCGCAGGGACCAGGTCCAGGCCTACCTCTTCGAGGCGGGCCGGTTGATCGGCGCGCTCATGAAGGGCCGCCCGGAGGGCGACGACCCACCACACCGACGCTTCACCATCGGAGCCGCCGTGGGACTGCTGCTCAGCGTCCTGATCGCCGCGGGCTTCGGCATCTACGGGCTGCTGCGACCCGGTGGCAGCGACAAGTGGCGGCAGCCCGGCTCGATCATCCTGGTCAAGGAGACCGGAGCGCGGTACCTGCTGCTCGGCGGTGAACTGCGGCCGGTGCTCAACTACACGTCCGCGGTGCTGATCATGAACAGCACCGCACCGGTGCGGTCGGTCTCGCGCAACTCGCTGACCGGGGTACCCGTCGGCGCGCCGGTGGGCATCCCGGACGCGCCCGACGCGGTGCCCACCGGCAAGCAGCTCTACCGGGGCGCGTGGACCGTGTGCGCCCGACGCCCGCTGGACCGCACCAAGGCCGAACGCACCACCCTGGTGCTCGACGACGTCGAGGGCCGCGATCCGGGCGCGCTGTTGGTGTCCACACCGGACAACGCCCTGCACCTGGTGTGGCAGGGCCGCCGCTACCGCCTCGGCGGCGATCAGGTGCGGTTCGCACTGGGATACGGCGGCGCGCCCCCGGTCCGGGTCACCGCCGCGTGGCTCAACCCGCTCGACTCCGGGCGGGACCTGGTCGTGCCGGCGGTCGCCGGGCGGGGACGGCCGGGGCCGCCGATCGCCGGTGGCCCCTCGGTGGTCGGACAGATCTTCGAGGTGGCGAACCCGGCGCTCGCCACGCGCGAGCTCTATCTCGCGCGCGCCGACGGGCTCGCGCCGATCAGCCGTACGATCGGCGCGCTGCTGCTCGGCGATCCCGCGACCCGCCGGTCGTACCCCGGCTCGACGCCACGGCCGATCCCGATCGACGCGGACGCGCTGCACGGGACGCCCGTGCTCGACGGCGGCGAGTACATCACCGGATTCCCCGCCGAACCGCCGTCCACGGTCAACGACCTGCGGGGGGCGGTCGCCTGCGTGCGACACACGATCACCAGTGGCAGCGTACGGTCCGAGGCGCTCGCCGTTCCCGACACCGCGCTGGAGCGGGCCGTCAGCGCGTCCACGGAAGCGGACGCGGCCGGTCTGGCCGACGAGGTGGTGATGAGCACCGGCAGCGGGATGCTGTTGCGCGATCGGCCCTCCCCCGCGGCGGTGCCCACGGGTGTCTACCTGGTGTCGGAGTTCGGGGTGAAGTTCCCGCTGCCCGACGACCAGACCGTCGACGCGCTCGGCTACTCCGGTGTGTCCCCCGTGGACGTGCCACGCGAGTTCCTGGCAATGCTGCCGACCGGGCCCGTGCTCGGCCGCGACGCCGCGCTCGTCGGGCGCACCTGGGGCCGGTGAGCGCGCTCGGGTACGCCGCCGCCCCCGAGCAGCTCGTCGACCTCGGCCGGCGCGAACGTCGTCCGCGCCCACTGCTGCGGAGTGAGCCCGGCAACGAGACCGGACAGCAGCGTCCGGACGCCGGGCGGCGGCGGTTGACCCGGGAGACCGACCAGGATGGTGAGCCGTGTGCCGTCGGTCGGGCGCTGCCGGACGTCGTCGCGGTCGTCCCCGCCGGAGGGCGAGCGCACCCACAGGCCCCACGCCGTGGGCTCCACGACCCACCCGTCGCCGAGTCGGAAGGCGTCGCCGTCGGGGGGCAACCCGGCGACCACCGGCCCACTCGCGATCGGGACCGGCGGCCGGCCCGGAGCACACCGCAGCCGCGACGCCGGCGGGACCCACCAGCTGAGGCCGTCCGGGTCCACCGCCGCCGACACCAGACCCCGCTCGTCCACGGTGGGCAGGCCGGTCGCCACCTCCACCGGGCGTCCCCACCGCCCGGCGAGCTCGGTCGCGAGATCCACGACCAGCGACAGGGGTACGCCGTACGGCGTCAACAGCAGCGAGGGGTCGAGCGCGTCGAGGACGGTGCGGACGGCGCGCGGGTCCGGCGGTGCGAGCCCGGGTCGGCCGACCACCACCACGGGCCGGTCGCCGTCCGCCGGGATGGCGTACACCGGGTCGTCGTACGAGGCCGGCGCCGCTTGCCGGGTCTGCCGGTGCAGCCACAGACCGGCCGGGATCGAGCGTGCGCGGAGGGGACCCGAGGTGTGCCGGGCGACCGTGTCGACCTCTCGTTCCCAGTTCGGGCGCGGATGGCGCAGGACGGTGCGGGTTGGTGGGCCTGGCTCGCCGAACCGCCGCCAGCCGTGCGGCGCGTACAGGGTGCCGCCGGGCACCAGCAGCACCGGCCCGTCCGGCGCGTACACATCGGTCTGTAGCAGCCGGGAGAGAGCGGCGGCGGGTGAGGCGTCGGACTCCGGTGTGGTGCCCGGCCCGAGGGTGGTGCCGGCGCCGGAGAGCCCCAGACGCACGGCCGTGCCCGGCCGGATCAGCGTCGGAAGCGTCTCGGTGACGGCCTGCCAGTCCTGATGCCCGGCCACCTCGCCCACCACGGTCAGCACGCCGGGCTCCGCGGGCAGTTGGGCGGCCGCCACGGCGATGGCCCCGTCCGGGTCCGGTCCGACGACGGCGAGTCCGTCGGTCAGCCAGCGCAGGGAGCCGGAGAGCTGTCGACGCGGGCCGGTGGAGGGGACTGCGGGCGGTGACATCAGGGGCGGGCCGCCGACAGGCTCGGCCATCGGGACTGGTCGGGCGTCATGCCGGCGGCGACGGTGGACGGGCGTGGCGCACGCCGCCGGGGGTGGGCATTAGCCGATGGTAGGCGTTGGTTGTTTCCGGTGGGCAACTATCAACTGAGAGTTTGTTGAACCTTTAACCGGGTGCGGTCGGCGCGTCGGTGTCCCGACGTACCGTGGCCGCCACGACGAGCGCGCCGTCGGGGGCCGTCACGCTGAACCTGTCCACCCGGTCCATCGGCACCGGACACGCGGTGGTGAAATCCTGTGCCTGCTCCGTACCGGTCACCGCGGCCATGTCATAGCTGTTGCCGTCCACGTCGGTGACGTAGAAGCGGTAGCTGCGATTCGGCTCCAGACCGGACACGGTGGCCCGTACGGCGGCGTCACCGCCGCCCGCCGACACCGTCACCGACAGGACGGCACCGGTGGCACTGCCTCCGGAGTCGGCCACCAGTGCCGTCGGCGCGGACGCCGGCGGCCCGAACAGGGCGGCCTGGCCGAGCACCCCGCCGACCGCCAGGAGGACCACCAGGACCAGCCCACCCGCGACCATGACGGGCCTGCGACGCAGGGGGCGCCGCGAGCGCGATCCGGGCCCGGTCGTGCCGGGCGCCCGGGGTGTCGGCCGCCGGTCCGCCTCGATCCGTGCCGGCGGCCCGGACGCCGTCGCCGTGCGCGCGGCCACGTGGGAGGTCGTCACGCCGCCCGGCACGCCGAACTCGGCGATCAGCTCCTGCCGATCCGCGTCGCCGAGGAGCGTCAGGGCCAGCACGGCGTCGCCGAGGACCCGGCTCTCGTCCAGGCAATCGGCGCAGCGGGCGAGGTGTTCCTCCACCGCCCACCGCTCGCTGTCCGAGATCTGGCCGACGACGTAGAGCGCGACCTTGTCGCGCACCTCCGGTTCGTCACATCCGTTGTCGCCCACTGGGCATCAAGTCCTCATGATCCTGGTCGCCCGCTCCGCACGTTCCGCTGCACCTGGAGAACGAGTGTGGCCAGATGGAGGTTCAGTCGTGGATCGACTCATCGGCCACCACCCGGGGTCGACGGCACCTGATCCGTGTCACGGACCGGCTCGGCGCTGCCCGAGGGATCGTCGCTCTCGCCGGCGGTACGACGTGCCGAGCGACGCAGCCGGACGACCAGCAGGGCGCCGGCCACCAGCGCGGCCAGCATGACCAGCAGGATGGCGACCTGCGTGACCGTGCTGGCACCCCCGGCCCCGCCGGCCGTGCCGGTCGACTCCGGCGGCAACGACTCGGTCTCGTCCGGCAGGTCCTCGACGACCGCGGCCTCGGGGTCGATCATGCCGTGGCCGTACGGACTTCCAGCCGGAGATCCGCCCATCTCCTCCGCGGTCACCACGACGCGGCGGGCGACCTGGACCGCCGACAGGCGCGGATGGGCGGCCCGGACCAGCGCCGCCTCACCGGCGACCAGTGCCACCGCGTACCGCGTGCCGCTACCGACGAACCCGTTGGTGCCGGTGATGCCGATGCTGGAGATGTTGACGCCCGGGGCGACGACGTCGACGGTGTCGGTGGCGTACTCCTCGGCCGCCTTGCCGTCGGCGCTCACCCCACCGACCGAGAGCAGGTACTCCGGCAGCAGGGCCGCCGCGCCGGCGTTCTCGGCGCCGGCCGGAGCGCTCGCGACGACCACGATGTCCCGCGAGAGCGCCTGGTCGATCGCCTGTCGTACCTTCTCGTCGGTGACCAGGACATGGTCGCCGAGGGCGATCACGGTGGCGCCGGCGGAGGCGGCGACCTCGATGGCAGCGGCCTGGTCGGCCGGACCCACCGGCTTGCCGTCGGTGGCGATCCGGACCGGTAGCACGACCGCCTCCGGCGCGACGCCGGCGAAACCGCCACCGGCCGGGGCCGCCGCCGCGATCAGACCTGCCATCGCGGTGCCGGTGCCCAGGCAGTCGGCATCACCGCGCCCGCCGCCGGTGACCAGGTCCGCTCCCTGGGCAACCCGGCCGGCCAACTGGGGAAGGCGACCGTCCACACCGGAGTCCACGACCGCCACCAACTGGCCGGCGCCCTTCGTGCGGGGCCAGACACGGCTCGCCGCCAACCTGGTGGAGGCCCAGTTGGACGGGTCGCTGGCGACAGCGGCGGCCACACACCTGCCTCCCGGACGCGACGTCGGCGCCGGCCCGGCCGCGCCCGGGCCCACCGGTGGGCTTCCCGGACCGCCGGGGGCGGACGACGACGTCGGAGCGGGAGACGCCGCCGGTGGACGGGTCGGCAGGACGCCGTACTGGACACCGGGCCCGACGGCGTCCCAGGGCAGCACGATGTACCACCCGGCGGTCAGCCGGTTCGGGTCGGTCAGCGCGGCGCCGTCCGGCTGCTGGCGGCCGCTGTTGAGGTTGAACAACTCCTGCGCGCGCTCGGCGTCGCCCAGGTAGCGCTGGGCAATGTCGGTCAGGGTCGTCGCCTTGTTCGCGCCGCCCGCCGTGACCGTGGCATAGAGGACGTACTCGTCGGCCGCCGCCGCGGAGCCCGGTGCCAGCACGGCGAGCAGCGCGGCCACCAGCGCGGCCGTCGCCCACCGGCGGATCGATCGGACCGTCACCGGAACCCCCTAGAGCGCGAAGTCACGTTTCACCAGTTCCTCGTGCAGCGCCCGCAGCGCGTAGAAGGTCCGGGACTTGACCGTCCCCTCGGGAACGGACAGGTTACGGGCCGCCTCGGCGACCGAACTCTCCCGGAAGTAGATCTCGATCAGGGTCCCGCGCAGCCGCTCCGGCAGCGATGCCACCGCCTCCCGCACGGTCCGCGCGTTGAGCAACCGCTCGAAGTCGTCGTCGGCCACCTGACGTTCCGCCACGCGTTCGTCGAGGACCTCGGTCGACCTGCCCTGCACCGACCGCATGTGGTCGATGGCGATACGCCGGGCCACGGTCAGCAGCCAGCCCCGGCTCCACTGGCCGTCGGCCGTCCGCGCCTGCGGATGGTTCCAGGCGCGGACCAGTGTCTCCTGGAGGATGTCCTCCGCCAGGGCACGGTTGCCCATCGTCATGCGCGACAGGTAGTTGAGCAGGATCGGACCATGGGTCCGATACGCGACCCGTAACGCCTCGTCATCCGCCGGAGGCTGTGACAACTCACCGGACGCCGCCTGCGCGGTGGCCTGATCCACGGAAACCATAACGATGCCGCCGAATGCCGGGTTCACGGACGAGGGGACCCTACCGACTCCTTTGGTGTCCACTGGGGATCGGGACCTGTGCAAACACCGTTCAAACCCGCGATGTGGCGTACGTCACACCGCCCGTCGCAGGTCCTCGACGACGTTCGCCGCAGCCACGACCTGACCGCCCACCTCCCACACGCTGAGGTAGGCGAGATCGTCGACCGGTACCTTCGCCACGCCCGACCAGTCGGCGGGGCCGGCGTCACCGGGCAGCTCGCCGAGCAGTTCCAGGTCACCGTGCACCGTGCCGGCGTACACCTGGTAGGTGGCGCCCGGGGCGAGCCCGGCGACGGTCAGCTCGACGCGAACACTGTCCCCACCACCGCGCAGCACGACCCGCAGGTCGACCTGCGCCGTGTCGCCGGAGGCGGCGGTCGCCACGATCGGGGCCCGCCCGTCGGCCGGGGGCCAGGGAGCCAGGACCGCACCGGCGGTCAGGGTCACGGTGAGCAGGACCAGCGAGACGGGGAAACGGGCCGACCTGCGGCGCGGCCGCCGGTGCGAGTGCGGGCCCCGGGAGAGGGGGCCGGTGGCGGGGCGGGGCGGCAGGTAACCATCCGGGCGGGACGGGAGCGCGGCGACGGGCGCGTACGGCAGGGCCGACCAATACGACACGGGCACGGGGTACTGCGACACGGGCACGGGGTCCTGCGGCGCGGGCACGCGGTGCGTCGGGCGGGAGGACTCGATCGGCCGTGGCACCAGGCGCTCGGACGCGCCGGGGCGGGACCTCGGAGGCTGGTGCGGATCGAACCACGGTGTTGTCACCGCGACGCGCGCGGCATGACCGGCCGGTCCGAGAGCCGGCCTCGACGGACTCCCGGGCGGAAGCGCCGGACGCTCCGCCACAGGGGTCCACGGAGGTGGCGTGCCGGGGGCACCGAAGAGTTGGGCCGGAGGGCGGGGTCGCGGCCGCGCCACGGCGGGAGACGCGAGCAGGTCGTACGGAGAGTCGTCCGCAGCGTCGTCCGGAGCGGAACGCAGCACTTCGAGCATGCCGACGACCCGGGCGATGTCGTCCCGCTCGGACCGGCACGACGGACACTCCGTCAGGTGGCGCGCCACCTCCGAGCGTTCGGCGTCGTCGACCCGACCGATGGTGAGAAGACCGACCTGCGCACGCATGATGGCGTCCTCGCAGTACATCTCACGCACCCCGTCCCGCCACGTCGCCGGCGTCCCAACCGGCGTCGCCGCCGACGGACCAGCCCGCCTCCAGGGCGCCGCCGATGAGGCTGAGGATGCCGGTACGCCCCAGCAGACCGTCCACCGCTATCGCGCACTCGTGCGCCGGGGGCAACGCGACCAGGCCGGACGCCGGGGCTGCCGCCGTGGCGGGCTCCACGAGCTGCCGGAGCATGGCCAACCGGTTGACGAGATCCGCCGCCAGCTCACCGATGGCGGAGCCGGGGTCCACCTCGTACGGTGTGTCGGTCATCGGTTCTCCCCCGCGACCATCTCGAGGTCGCGACGCCCGGGCGCGGCGGGCGGGCGCAGCTCGGCGGGCGGACGCAGCTCGGCGACGAGGTCGTTCAGCGCGTCGTCGAGCATCCGAGCGTAGATGTCGAACCCGACGAGCAGTGCCTGGAACCGTAGGGGGGACATGCGCAGCCGCTCGGGGTCGAGCCGACCAAGATGGACACGCAGCCGATCGACCTGTTCACCGATTTCCAGGACGGCGGCACGGCATCGGTCAGCGACGTTGCCCTCGCCCAACGAATACGGTGTAATTCCGCTCATAATGCCTCCACACTCAGGAGTTCACCATGGGAACGAAGTGCGTGGCTCCGCTGTTCACGATCCGCGCCACGGATCGCGGCAAAGTGTTCGCGGTCCTGGCCGCGGTGGTGATCGGGCTGCTCCTGACCTGGGGGCCGACCCGGGAGGCACACGCGGCGCCGGCACCCACGGCCACGGCCGACAAGTTCTACGTGGTCGGTGATCCGGTCGACGGCCGGCGTGAGTTCCTCTTCGCGATCGCCGCACAGACCCTCGGGGACGGCAAGCGCTACCGCGAGATCTTCGAGCTCAACCGGGGGCGGGCGCAGCCGGACGGTCGCGTGATGGACGACCCGACGGTCCTCGAACCGGGCTGGATCCTGCTGCTGCCGGCCGACGCGCGCGGCCCCGGTGTCCGGACCGGACCGCTGCCGTCCGTCGCGCCGGCGTCCACCCCGCCGTCCCCCGCGGCCCCGGACTCGTCCGCCGACGCCGGGCCGCGTACCGACGAGGGCGGGATGTCCCCCATCCTGCTGGTCACCCTGACCGCCCTGCTGCTGGCGGCCCTGGCCGTACCGCTGCTGGTCCTGCGCACCCGCGGCGCACCGACGTCGGCCGGCCCGTCCCGCCGGGCCATCGGTGGACGCCGCGACCGCACCGCGCGCACGAGCACCGACACCCCCGCCGCCGTCGGCGTCGTCTCCGTGCCCCGTGCGTCCACCATGGAGTCAGCCGCCGCGCCGCCGGTCACCACCCGCCCCTCGGCCGCGCCCGTGGCCTCCACCGCACCGCCGCCCGACCAGGACGCACGGCCACCCGCCGCGACCCGGCCCGCGCCCGCGCCCGTCGACGGTCCCGGTGCACCGCTCGTCCCGAGGATGTCCGACCCGACCTCCGGTGCGGTTCCGACATCCGCCACACCGCCGGCCTCCACGACCGAACCCCGCCGGCCACCACTGTCCGCCGCACCGGCCACCGAGCCATCGACCGCAGAGCCATCGACCGCGAAGCCACCGGCCGCGAAGCCATCGACCGCGAAGCCATCGACTGCCGAGCCATCGACCGCAGAGCCACCGGCCGCGAAGCCATCGGCCGCCCCGCCGCAGACCGTCGAGCCGTCTCCTGCGGAGTCGCGCGCGGCCGAGCCACGTGCAACCGTGCCAGGCGACGCCGAGCCACCGGCGGAGAAGCCGGAAGCCCCCGAGCCACGGACGGCCGAGCCGGTGCCCACCGAGCCACTGCCCACCCAGCCACAGCTCACCGAGCCACAGCTCACCGAGCCGATGCCCGCAGAGCCACTGCCCGCAGAGCCACTGCCTGTCGCGGCGGAGCGGCCCGGGCCGCAGCGGATCGGGCCGCCGGAGCCGACGTCGGCGCCGTCACCGACCGCCACGGCGCGGCTCGTCGCGCCGCGACCGCTCAGCCCGGCCCCGACCGTCGCACCGCAACCGGTCACACCACTCACGCCCACCACGTCGCCGACGCGCGTGTCCCCCCCGATCGCCGCGGCCCGCCCGACGCCAGTGCCCGAGCCCCGGCAGCCGGCGGACGACGCTCCGCTCGTCCCGGTCGGACCGTCCACCCCGCCCGACGAACCCCCGCCGATCGGCGTCGGTCAGGCCGCGGACCCGCAGACGCCCGCGCCGGTGGTCGAGGGACTGCGACGTGCCATCGTGCTGCCCGCCGGTGACCTGCAACGGGTGGCCGGCATCGGATCGCTCGCGGCGACCATGCCCGGCTGGTTCCCACCCCTGGTCGCCGACCTGGACACCGGCACGGCCACCACGACCGTCCGGCTGGTCGGCGCACGGCCGGCACGCTGGGGCTCGGCCTACGGGTGGCTTGAGGACGGCTGGAACCCACCGCCGTCGAGCATCCCCGTCGTGCTCGGCGAACGCGACGGACGCCGCCTCTGGGTCGACCTGGCGGCCGCCCCGGACGTCCTCACCCTCGGCGGCGATCCGGACGCGAGCCGGCGGCTGGGCGCACGGCTGCTCACCCAGCTCGCGCCGGCCGTCGACGTCGTGGTCATCGGTGACGCGCTCGGCGCGGAGCCACTGCCGGAGCGGGCCCGCCGCCTCACGTCCCTGGACGAGCTGGCGCGACTGGACCCGGCACCGCTGCGTGTGGTGTTCTGCCCGGCGACGTCCGTGGAAGCTCTGTGGCGGGAGCGCCGCTCGCTGACGCCCGTCGGGCACCGTACCGTCCCGGTGGTGATCGGTGCGGCCCCGGCTGCCCGATGGTCCGTGCGCGCGATGGCTGAAGGGCTGGCGACATGATGCGACAGGCCCCGCAACCGGTGGCGGACGCGGTGACGCGGGACCCGGACGATCGCCCGTCGCCCGTTCCCGGCCTCGCCGATCTGGCGCTGGTCCGCTGCGACGAGGGCGGGCTGGCCACGCCGCAGGATCCGGTGACCGCGCTGGGCGTCGACGCCCTGGCCGATCTCGCCCGCGAGGCCGGCGCCGGGGAACGAGACCTGCGGGTGTTGATGGACGACGGCGCTCGGCAGGCGGCGTTGTTCGGCCGGCTCGCGGACGCCCTGGGCAGTGATGTGCTGGTGACCCCGACCGGGGCGACGGTCCAGCCGGTGGCCGCGGCCGGGGGCCGGACAGAGGCGGTACCGGTGAACCGTGCCAGCGGCGAGGTGGTCGACTGGGTGCTGGTGCAGCCGGCGTCGATGCGTACGTCGTTGCCGGGCTGGTACGACCTGGCGGGTGGCCTCGTCCTGCAACGCGGCGGGCTCGTCACCCTGCCCCTGCCGAACGGTCTGGAGTTCGCCGACCGGGAGAGCTACGTCGTACGACGGGCGGCGGCGGCCCGGCTGGGGGCGGCGCACCCCGATCTGGCGACGGTTGCCCTCGCCACCCGTGGCGGCGGATTCGTGCTGTCCACCTATCGGGGACGCAGCGGGGTGCACGGGGCCGACGAGGTGGCCGCCGCGCTGTCGTCGATCCCCCTGCACGGTGGTGACCTGCGGCTGTGGCTGCGCTGGCCGGCGGACGAGGCGGAGCAGCGCCTGCTCGACGCCCAGGTGCGGGCCTTGGCCGAGGCGACCGGCGCGACAGTGTGGACCCCTCCGGTCGGTGCCGAGGCGGTGTTGCTCAAGGGCTGCCGCGACCTGGCCGCGCGGGACCGGTCCGGACAGGCGGTGCCATGGCGGCCGGCCCGTCCCCCGTACGCCACGGGTGGGCCGGTGTTCGACACCGACCTGGACGGGCGGCTCACGCCGGCGCGCGGCGTCACGACGACCTCGGCCGGCGCGGTGGCGTTGATGAGCACGTCGCGACAGCGCGAGGCGGCGACACGCGACCGGTACCGAGGGTTGAACGCCGAGCCGGGCATGACGCTCGTCGACCTGACGATCCTGGAGGACGGCCGGCTGGGGCTGCGCCACGGGGACGGCGGCGTCCTGGCCACCGGCACCGCCCAGTTGCGCCGGCTGTTGGAGATGGCCGGCTGGGACGGCGGCGATCTGATGGTGCTCACCCCGGTGCCCCCGGAGCGGGCGGACGGTCTGCACGAGCACCTGCGGGTCTTGGAGGAGGAACTGGGCGTCCAGGTGTGGTCGCTCGCGCCCGGCGCTGTGGTGTCCGTACAGGAGGGACTGCCGCGGGCCGTCGACGACCAGCGGCTGCCCGCGCGCTGGCAGCGCGCGGCCTCCACCGGCCCGGACCCGGACGACAGCCGGTGGCGCAACGACGACGGCTGGCTGGTCTCCCTGCGTCGGCAGGTCCCGAAGCTGTCGCCCGCCCGCGGCGGCGTGGCGGAGCCGGCCGCGACGGCTCCGGCGACCGCCGGTCCGCTGCCGCCGCCGAGCCCACGGCCGTCGCTGACGGTGTCCGCCCGGGGCCGGCGGCCGCACGGCGTCCGCTGGCTGCCGGAGCGACCGGAGGTCAACGCGACGCCGGTACGTCTGTGGCTGTCGTCGCCGTGGCCGGCACAGCGCGTCGCGGTCGAGGGGGTGCCGTCGGCGAACCTCCATCTCGTCGGCCACCTTGCCGGCGACGGGCTGGCCCGGTCGGGTCCGCACCAGCATCTGCTGGCGCTGCGGGTCGAGGCGGGTGGAGCGGTGCACCTGGGCGGGGCCGGAGTCGACCTGCCAGCCGACCTGCGCCACCAGGCGAGCGACGGGACGTTCCTGCTGCCGGCGGGCTGGTTGGACCTGGCTCGCCTCGAACAGGGCTTCCGGGTGGACGAGGCCGGGCAGCCGCGCGATCCGGTCGAGCTGCCGGCCAATCCGCTGACGCTGCGCTGCACCGGTGCCCGGCACGGTGCCGACGGCCTGCCGAACGAGGTGGTCTTCGCGCCGCGCGGTGGGCGGATGTGGGCGGTGGTGCCGGACCGGCCCGACCCCAGCGGTACGAACGACGACCTCCTGGTGCTGCTGGCGCGGCGTCCCGGAGTCCGCGCCGGGCACCGGCTGGTCCGGTTACGGGTCGCGCCGAACCGGGCGGTGGACGTGCTGGCCAGCGCCGCCGTGTTGGCGGGTCTGACCTCGGTGCGGTCACGACTGCCGGAGCTGGTGGCGGACGGGGTGACGATGCTGCTGCCCAGCCGGTACTACGAGCGGACGACTGTGGACCAGGTGCTGCACGCGGAGAACGACCGCTGGCGTCCCCGGGCCAAGGGCATCGAGCTGCCGCTGTCCAGCCTCATCGCCCCGGAACGGCGCTGACCGCGTCGGGCTGCCCGGGGAACGTCCCGGCCAGCACGGCGGTGGCCAGCTCGACGCGGGAGCGGTAGCCCGTCCGCGCGAACAGGCGGCTCAGCCGGCCCTCGACGCTCTTCTCGCTGCTCTGCGTCGCCGCGGCCAACTCCCGGTTGGACAGTCCCTCGGCCACGAGGACGGCGAGCAGCAGGTCGCCCTCGGCGACGGTCTCGGCGCGACCGGCGACCGGGGCGCCCCGGTGCCGGGCGAACTGCCGCAGGCGGGACCGGTGGAGCAGCGCCCCGAGTGCGCCGAGGACGTCGTACGCCTCGGCGAGCAGGCCCGGGTCGGCGCCCGCCCAACGCACCGCGCGTTCCAGGGTGCGGGCCAGCTCGTACGGTCGTTCCTGTCGCCGCGTCCACTCCACCGCCTCGGCCGCCGCGTCGGCGTCCCCGTCGACGATCAGGCGGACGACGGCCGCCGGGTACGCGGGCAGCGGCACCGCTCGCGCCGCGCGTGCGGTGGCGTGGTCGCCGTGTTCGGTCGCCAGTTCGGCGGCGAGCACCCACAGCTCGCCGCCGGACGACAGCTCCAGGGCGTCCCGTACCGCCCCTGCGGCCGCCGCCGGGTCACCGAGAGCCCGGTGCAGGTCGGCGCGTACCGGTGCCAGCAGGTGCGGCGGCTGGTCGGCGGCGGCGTCCAGCAGGGCTCGGGCCCGCGCCGGCCGGCCCTGGGCGAGCAGCACCTCGGCGGCCACCCGGGCGACCGGTACGCCTGTTCCGGGCTGCCCGGCCGCCTCGGCGAGCACCGCCCCGTCGAGGGCTGCGGCCCAGCGACCAGCGCGGAAGTCCAGGAGGCAGCGGTCGGCCAGGGACGGTCGGACGGTTCGGCCACCGGCGTGCACGCGGACGAGAGCCCGCTCGGGGTCGACCGACGTGCCGGCTTCGACGAGAAGATCGGGCAGGTCGGACGCGTTCGTGTCGCGCCCGAGCGCCGCGGATGCGACCTGGGCGGTGCGGTGTCGCTCGTACGGACCGAGGTCGGCCGCGAGGGCCAGCGCCAGGGCCGGCGGGGTGACCGTCCAACCGCCCGGCCGAGCCCGGGTGACCCCCTCGGTACGCGCCACGGCGAGCTGCCGGTCCACCTCGTCCGGGGTCAGTCCGAGGGCCTGTCCGATGAGGGCGGGCGCCGCCGGGCCGAACGGTTGCAGCACGGCGAGGGCACGCGCCACCGCTCGCGTTGAACGGTCGAGCCGACGTACCGGCCGCAGCAGTTGGTGACCGCGCGGGATGACCGGGACCGCTGCCGGGTCGCGGAGGCCGGCGCGGCCGTCGGCCACGACGAGCTGCCCGCCGTCGCGGTACCCGGTGACGACCGCGTCGATCGCGGCGGGCACGCCGGCGCCGTAGCGGCGCAGCGCGGCGGCCAGGTCCTCGTGCGGGGTGGCGCGGAGCAGCCGGGCGGCGAGCGCGTCGGCCTCGGCCGCGCGTCGTGGGCGCAGCGGCACGATGCGGGCGCGCAGGCCGGGGCGCGGGCGCGGAACGGCCAGGCCGCCACCGGTACAGAGGGCCGCCACGCACCGCACGGGCGGGCCTGCGGGGTCGTCCAGCACGTCACCGATCGCCTCTGCCGACTCCGTGTCGGCCCACTGGGCGTCGTCGAGGACGAGGAGCAGGCCGGGCCGTCGGCGCAGGACGCCGGCGAGGGCGGTCGCCGGTGGCTCGGCCACGCGGCCGGACGGACGGGCCGGGCTGAGCGCGGCGAGGATGCGTCCGGCCAGGTACCACGGCTCGTCGCGGTCCTGCGGTGCCAGGCGCAGCGCCAGCACCGGCGCGCCGTTCCGCGCGGCGGCGTCGGCGGCCGCCCGCACCGCATGGGTACGACCGACGCCGGGCGGCCCGGTGACCACGGTGAGCGCCGGCCCGCCGAGCAGGTCAACGCCCGTCACGCGTCACCGGCGAAGTCGGCGGCGGTGAGCAGGCGCATGTCGGCGTCGGTGAGCCGGTCGGACGCGGCGAGACGGGACGCCTGCCGGTCGGCCATCCGTTCGAAGACCTTGCGGGCGGTGCGGCCGTTGCCGAACGTTCCGGTCCTGGGGATCGTCTCGAAGTGTGTCAGGAGCAGCTCGGCCGCCTCGGTGTCCAGGTGGTAGTCGTGCCGGCGGCACTGCTCCTCGACGATCGTCACCAGCTCGGCGGCGCTGTAGCTGAGGAACTCGATGGTCCGGCTGAACCGCGATTCGAGGCCCGGGTTGGTGTCGAGGAAGCGCTGCATCTCGGCGGAGTAGCCGGCGGCGATCACCACGATGTCCTCGCGGTGGTCCTCCATCAGCTTGACCAGCGTGTCGATCGCCTCCCGACCGAAGTCGGGGCCGGTGCCGCCCCGCCCGGTGCTGAGCGTGTACGCCTCGTCGATGAACAGGACGCCGCCCAGCGCACGGTTGAACGCCTCGGTGGTCTTGATCGCGGTGCCGCCGATGATCTGGGCGACGAGGTCGGCGCGGGCCACCTCGACGAGGTGACCGGAGCGCAGGACACGGAGGTCGGCCAGGATCGCGCCGTAGAGCCGCGCGACGGTGGTCTTGCCGGTGCCGGGTGGCCCCGCGAAGACGAGATGCCGGGCCATCGGCGGGGCGCTGAGTCCGGCCTCCCTGCGACGTTGCGACATCTTGTTGAGGTTGACCAGCGAGGACACCTCGTGCTTGACGCTCTGCAGGCCGACCAGGTCGTGCAGTTCGGCCAGCGGGTCGCCGGCGCGGCGGATCTCGGCGCGGTCCGCCGGGGCCGTCTCGGCGTACGCGTTGGCGGTGGCGGCAGCGGTCGTGCCGTACGCGTCCGGCGCGCCGTTGCGGGCGCTGCTGAACCCGTCCACCGTCACGTCGCCCGGCACCAGTTGGCGCAGCCCGGAGCCGCGGTTGTCGTGCGCGGCGCAGCCGGTCAGGCGCAGCGGCTCGGTGGTGGCGACGGTGACCCCGTTGCCCGCGTTGCCGTGGAACTCCGACTCCGCCAGGACGCCGGACGCGTCGGCGGCCACCGCACACCCGTCGGCCCGGCCGTCGTGCACGCGGCACCGGGTCAGGGACAGCTCGGCACCGGCGGCGGCCTCCACCCCGGGGCCGCCGGACCCCGCGATGTCGGCGTCGGTGCAGGTGAGCGTGGCCCCGGCCACCCGCAGACCGGCAGCCGTGGCGCCACGGAGGCTGAGTCCGCTGACGGTGGTACGTGCCCCACCCTCGACGGCCAGACCGTGGCCGCCCGGTCGGTCCACGCTGACGTTCTCCAGGGTGCCGCGCGCGGCGCCGGTGACCACGATGGCCGTACCGGGGCAGCCGGACACCTGGAGGCGGCGGAAGAAAGGGTCCGCGCCGCCGTCGATGCGTACCGCCGAGTCGCCGCCGCCGTCGATCTCCAGATCCCCGAACTCGGGTGTGGAGCGTTCGTCCACGCTGACCGCCGTGGCGCCCGCCCCGACGACCGCGCACCGCTCGACGACACCCGCGGCCTGTCCGACGAAGCGGAGGCCGTGCCGACCGGGGGAACGCACCGCCAGTCGCGTCAGCCGTGGGGCGCACCGGCCGCTGACGAACACGCCGTCGTGACCGTTGCCGGTGATGACACTGTCCTCGATGGACACCGCGCCGGTGGTGGCCAGGTACGCGCCGATGCCGTCGCCGCCGGTGACGGTCAGCCGCCGGATCACCGCTGCGGCCTGCTGCTCCACGGCGAGGGCCGGTTTACCGGCGGCGATGATCTCGCAGTCCTCCAGGTCGAGGGACGCGCGCCCGTTGAGGCACACCCCGTTGCCGCCCGCGCCCTGCACGGTGCTGGCCCGCATGCGCAGCACACCGCTCTCACCGACGACCACGCCGGAGGTGCCCAGTTGGACGAGCCGGCAGTCGTCGAGGACCGTGCCGGTCGCGGCGGTGACCACCACCCCGGCGCCGGTCTGGTTGGTGACGCGGCTGCCGCGCATGGTGAGCGAGGCTCGGCCGAGGACGAAGACGGTCGCCCAGGACCCCGCGGACAGCTCGCACTCGGTGACCCCGAGCTGGCCGGCCTCGAAGGCGACGGCGGGGCTGTCCGCGTCGAGCGCCTCGATCGTCAGCGCGTTGAGTGCCGCCGACTCGGCGGTCAACACGACGGCGGGGCCGCTGGCAGCGGTGATCTTGACGGTGCCCGGCCCTTCCTCGGCGGTCACCGTGACCACCTTGTCCAGCACCAGGTTCTCCGGGTAGTGGCCCGGCGCCACCATGATGAGCGCTCCCGGCTCGGCCTTCTGCAACGCCTCGCGGATGCTGCGGGTGGCCCCGCCGGCGGTCCGGGAGACGAGGATCCTCTTGCTTCTCACGCCGGGTGGTACCTCCGCGTCGGCCGGTCAGGACACCGCACCGAGAACGTCCCTGTCCAGGCTCGCCGCGGCCAACTCCACGCGCGAACGCAGGCCGGTGCGGGCGAACAGTCGGGTCAGGTGGTTCTCGACGGTCTTCTCGCTGAGGCGCAGGCGAGCGGCGATCTGCCGGTTCGTGCGCCCGCTGCGCAGCAGCTCGATGATCTGTAGCTCGGTCGCGCTGAACACGGGTCGGGCGCCCCGGGTCTGCGGCGGCGCCACGCCCCGTCGGCGCATCGCGGTGGCGACCACCGTCCGTGCCGGCGCCGCGTCCAGCGTCCGGGCCACCTCGTACGCCTGGCGTAGCCACGGTCCGGCGTCCTCGGCGGTGTGGCCGAGCGTCAGGGTGGCGTGCCACAGGTCGAGGCGGTGGCCGCGCGTGCGGGTCTGCTCGACGCTCCGCTCGGCTGCCGGGGCGTCCCGCTCGACGAGGGCGTGGATCAACGATTGAGCCTCGGTGGTGAGCCGTGGGCCATCCGTCGTGTGTGGTGCCGGCAGCCGGAGGCCCGCCGCGGCGGGGGCGTACCGGGCACCGAGCTCCGCGATCCGGACGAGCAGCTGCTCGACGCCGAGCACGCTGCCGTACGACAGGTGCGCCTCGTAGGTCCGCCAGCCGGCGGCGAGCCGCTCCCGTACGTCCGCCGCGTCGCGTGGCACCCACCCGGGTCCGTTGGAGACCCACCAGCGCAGGGCGGCGTACGGCGGCTCGGCCGGCACCGACCGCAGCCACTCGGCGGCTGCCTCGCTCTGCCCGCGCAGCGCCAACGCCTCGGCGGCCCACAGCCGAGCTAGTCGGGGCACGAGCCGGTCCGGCAGGTCGGTGACGTTCGCCTCCCTGGCGGCGGAGAGCACGCCGGTGAGGTCGCCGCGAGCGCGGTGCTCGTGCAGCCGGTGGTAGGCCGCGAGCGGACCGTCGACCGGTACGCCGTACCGGCTGTCGCCGACCACCAGGCGCAGCACCAGGGCAAGGTCGCCGAGGCTGCCGGCGCGTACCAGCGGGTCGTCCCCCGCGCCGACGGTGAGCGCACGCCGGACCGTGGCGAACTCGTCCGCCGTCAGCAGGGACGCGTCCCCGCCCGGTGCGCCGGTGACCGGGATCGGCGTACCGGCCGGCCACGCGTCGCCGAACGCCACCAGCGCGTCCGTCCCGGCCAGGGCCGTCCGTACCTGCCGTGACAGCGGCCGACCGGTGTGCAGGGTGGCGAGCAGTGCGGCGGCGGCCAGGTCGGCGTGGCCCACGGTGGGGACGCCGAGGGTGGCGATCCGCTCGACCTCGGCGGTGAGCCGCGTGAACTGACCGGTCCGCACCAGCAGTCGGAGCAGTCGCGCCTGGATGTCGCCGGCCGAGTCGTCGCCGTCGCAGTGCCGCAGCGCGGCGCTCAACCAGTGCGCCGCGCGGTCCGGTTCCCGCTCGGTCGCCCGAGCCGCGGTGGACAGCAGCGTGACCGCGGTACGCCGGTCGGGCGGAACGGCCGCACCGGCCGAGGTGACGTGGTCGGCGAGCGTGGCCCGGTCCGCCCGGTCACCCGCGCCCGTGCGGCGGAACAGTGCGGCGGCACACGCCCGGTGCAGACGGGCGACCGCCCGTGGTCCGGCGTCGTGGACGAGGCGGGCGGCCAGCGCGGGGCTCTGCGGCCGGATGCCGCCGGACCGGTCGGCGACCAGCACACCGGCCTCCACCAGGTCGTCGAGGATCGCGCCGTGACCGTCGGGGTCGCCGAGCGTGGCCGTGGCGAACAGTGGCAGGTCGGCGATGCCGAACCGGGCCACCGACGCCATCGTGGCCAGACGTACGGCGTCGGCGCCGTACGCGTGCAGGCGGACGGTCAGCGGGTGGCCGGGCGGAAGGGGGATCGGCGCGTACGGGTCGCGCAGGCAGAGGTGTCCGCCGGCCTCGGTGAGCCGACCGTCGTGGCGTAACGCGTCGACGGTCGCCACGACGGTCGCCGGATGCCCGGCCAGCGGACCGAGCGCATCGGCCAGGGCCGAGGCGAACGCGTCGTCGACAGGTGTCCGGTACCGGCGACCGAGCAGCTCGCGTACCGCCGGGGCGGGCAGCGGTGGGAGGTCGACGACCACGTCGGCCACCGCGTCGAGTCGGCCGGCGGCCGGGGCGTCCGGCTCGGTGGTGGCGACGACGAGGACTCCCGGACGGGTGGCGGCGCCGAGCGGGAGGACCCGGGCCGGATGGTTGCCGGCGTCGTCGGCGAGCAGGACGGTCGGGCCGCGACGGCCGATCAGGGAGAAGAGCGCGCCGGTCTCCCGGGCCAGCACGGCGAACCGGCCCGGCGACGGGTCCACGGCCGACGCACACAGCGCGCCGAGGGCGGCCACCGGTGCCGCCAGGGCCGGCTCGGCCAGCGACTCGTAGTGTTCCCGCACGGCGTCGAGCAGCGACTCGAACCCGCTCACGCGGGTGTCCGCCGGATCGGCCGGAGGCAACCGCAGCACCGCGACGCCCGCGGACCGCCAGGCGTCGGCGGCGGCGCTCAGCACTGCCGTCCGCCCGCTACCCGCGACGCCACGGACCAGCGCGAACCGTCCGCCGTCGCCGGCCTCGCGTGCGGCCGTGGCGAGGGCGTCCCACTCCGCCGGCCGTCCCACCGCCGTACGCCGTCTCCCCATGCCCGGTTCCTATCAGCGCACGGGGGCGGTCGGGTCGTCGTCACCGCTCGCCCCCGTGAAGTCGGGGGACATCCCTCGCGGATGCCCCTCCCCCACGGTCAGGAAGATCTCCCCGACGGCGGCCAGCGACCGTAGGTAGCGTTCCTCGTCGTCGGTGTCCAACCAGATCACCGTGGCGTCGTCGCGCGACGGGGCGTGGTGCTGCCCGTCGACGAGGACCGCCGGCGGCACGGCTTCCGCGCCGAACCCGGCGACCAGCCTCTGCCGGATGCGGGTGAGGGAACGCTGTGCGTGGGCGACCCGCGCGGCGCGGCGGTGCCGCGCCGGCAGGCGGGCGTATCCGTCGATCAACGCGGCGAGCAGATCCGCGGGATGCTCCGCCACCACGTGCCGGCCACCATCGGCCGAGATCATGCGGATCGTCATGACTGACCAACGGGATCGGCCGGTCCGTGGTTCACGTCGTCGGCGAGCAGGGCGAGGGCGACCAGATCCGCGGGATCGTCGGGCAGGACGGCGGCCACGGCGTCGAGCAGGCGGCGTACCTCGTGCGACACGGCCGCCGGCTCGTCGTCGTGCCACCAGTAGTGGTGGTTGCCCAGCCAGGCCGGCGCGTCCGCCGCACCGGCTCCCCGTAACGCGTGCACCAACCGGATCTGGGCCTGCAGGATGCCGAGGTTGAGGTCCGTCCGGGTGATCGCGGCGCGCAGCGCGCCGGCGGTCGTCTCGGTGACACCGACGATCCGGGCGAGGGCCGCGTGGTGGGCGGACAGGAGCGCGGCGAGCGCGCTGTGCTGGCCCGGACCGAGCAGGGCGTCGACCGTGCCCGAGAGGATCCGCGCACCGGAGGACCGGACGTGGCGGGCCACGGCCCGCAGGTCCGCCCAGGTGTCACGGGTGTCGGACAGGCGCAGGGTCACGCCGTGGCCGTCCGGCCCGATGGTCACCGTGCTCGGGTCGGCAAGCCGCCCGGAGAGTGCGGCCAGGTCCACCGGGCCGTCCGTGCGCAGGGTCAGCGTGAGACCGGCGGCGTCCGCGCCGGTCAGGACATGACCCGTCCGGTACGGGATGGGATCGTCACCGGCAACCGCCCGGTTTCGCAGGGTCGCCCGTACGGCCGCGACGTCGACGACCGTGCGCGCGGGTGGCTCGGGTTCGCTGACCGGTTGTGGCCGCGCCACGGGTGCGTCACCGCTCGGCCCCGGTGACCCGTCGCCCACCGAGGAGGGCGCCGGAGCGACCGAAGAGGGCGCAGGCGCGGCCGGGGGACGCGCGGTCCCCCGGGTGGGGACGGCGCCCCGCACGTCGTGGCCGAGCGGCGCGTCCACCAGGGCACGCGCGGTCGAGGCCGATTCCGGGATGGTCCGACCGGGCGCGACGGTGGCATCCGCGCCGATGACGAGGGCCCGGGCGGCCACGGCCGACTCGAACCGGGCGTCCGCGAACGTCCCGGGATGCGTGAAGACCCGCTCACCCGGTGGGCGGCCCGGATCGGCCCAGAGCACCTGGCCGCTCGCCAGGGTGTGTGCGAGGAACATGTGGTGCACGGTCTGGTTCGGTCGTTGCAGCAGCACGACGGCCGTCGTGCCGGGCCGGTCCCGCAGATCCGCCTCGACCGTCTGCCAACTCGTCACGGGCGTCCAGTCGGTCTGGCCGGTCAGCCAGGACGTCGCGGCGTCGGCCTCCCGTGTGCGACTCGGACGCAGGGCGTGCAGCTCCGGCGTGGCCGACGGGTAGAGCCGGGTGACCATCCGCTCGGCCAGCGCGAGGCACTCGGCGAGCGACAGCAGACCGGTGCGGACGAACGCCGCGTTACCGGCTTCGGCGACCTCGTCGACCGTTCGCCGGAACGCCGGCTCGTCCATCCTGGCCGGCGACGGCGCCGCCAACGGGGCCGTGGGCGTGTTGTCGATGCGGCTGCCCAGCTCCATGCCCTGCACGGGGTCGACGACTGTCGGCGCGAACCGGGCCGGCGGCTGGTACGTGGTGTCCGGCCGCACGGTCGTCACCGCGAACAGCCCCCCGTCCCGGTCGACCAGCAGCCGATGGTTCCGATCGCCCGGGGGATAGATCACCAGGGTCGCGTCGTAGCGCATGAGGTGGTACTGGGCTCGTCGTTCGCTGTTGCGTTCGCCGACGTTGCTGGTCTCGCCCTCGTACCCGCGGCCACCGCCGAAGCCGCCGTACCCGGAGCCGCCCGGGCCGGTGCGGATGTTGCCGGTGGTCCCCCGCAGCGTCGCTCCGCCGCCCACCGACGAGCTGGTGCTCTGGGAGACCTCGTAGCTGGGTCTGGTGTCCCGCTGCCGGTAGTTGCGGCCCTTGTGGGCGAACCCGCGGGGCCGCACGGTGCCGTCCGGGGCGAGGTCCACGTTGAACGACGAGCCTCGGAGGTCCAGACCGAGTCGGATGCCGGTGTCGCCTACCTGGTAGCGGTGTTCGAGCAGTTCATCGAAGCGACGGTTGAGCTGGCGGTCCGAGGTGTGGTGGGCCACGGTGCGTTCCAGGGAGCTGAGGTGGCCCTTGCGGGCGATCCGGGGCGGATTGTCCTCGTCGAGGACATCCGGCCAGGTCCGCAGCGGTTCGGTGACCAGCTTGGCCCAGGCGTGGGCGGCGCGGGCGATCGGGCGCAACGACTGCGGGGTGAAGGTGGGATCGGCGAGCACCGTCGCGTTGAGGGCTGGCGGCGCCGGATGCGGTCCCCGCTCGACCCGGACCGCCGGCAGCGCCGCCGCCCGCGACGGGCCGGCCGGCGCCCAACTGCCGTCCACCAAGCCGGTGGCGGCCGGGGGAACGTCCGCGATCGTCAGGTACGCGGGAACGACGAGCCGCCCGCTGCCGGTGATGTCGGTGATCGGGGTGGTCCATTCCCACCAGCCGGCCCGGCCCAGCACCGGCGCGTCGGCCGACCAGCGGCTCCACGAACCGGCGTCGCGCAGGACCAGCCCTTCCAGGGCGCGGTAGAGGTTGACGCTGTTGGTGGCGAGGAACTGGATCAGCACCGGCAGTTCCTTGGTGAGGCCGATGTCGACCCGGAAGGTGATGGGCTGGGTGAACTCGTGCGACTGCTTGATGCCGAGCCGCATGATGTCCTTGGTCTCGTCGGCCAGGCCGCTTCCCACGCCGGTGGTGCGCTGCCACTCGGCCCGGAACTCGCCGGCCAGGTCCGCCTTCGAGGAGATCTCGCCACGGGCGCGGGTCCGACCGCCCACGTGCAGGGTGCCCGAGTGGGCGGTATCGGTCGAGTGCGCCGTCACCGCCTCGCTGCGTTCGGTCAGGGCGACGTCGTCGCGAGGCAGGTCCTGGGTCGGCGCCTGGAGGTCGCCGGTCACCTGGACGAGCAGGAAGCGCATCTTTCCGTCGGTGACGATCGGCTGCCAGACCCGCAGTCCCGCGCCGGTCAGGGTGGCGAACTGTCCTTCGAGGGCGGAGGGCCGCAGCCGGGCGGTGAGCGCGCGGACGAGGAGCGTGGGCGGCAGGTCGACCGGGTCGGCGCGGCGCGGCAGCAACTTCCAGACCGACAGCGCGCGGGTGACGGCGGGCAGCACGGCGTGGGCGCTGAGCCGTTCCGGGTGGGACCACGCGCGGACCGGCTCCGGATCGAACGGGCGGCGGGCCGGCGGCTCGGACGGCGTGACGGCGGTGGCGCCGGGCAGCCCGAGGGCCGCCGCGAGCCGGTCCGGTGTGATGAAGTCCTTGCCGAGCTTGACGCGCAGGTAGCGGACGGCCCGCGTGACCTCGCCCTGCTCACCGTCCCACCGCTCGGCAGTGATCTTGAAGACGAGGTCGCTGCGGTGGTGCTGGGTGAGCCCACCGTAGGTGGCCCGGGTGATGTCGATGTAACCGGACTCGTCGGACACGCCGTCCTCACGGGACCACCGGTAGCCACCGGACGGACCGAAGGCGAGGCGACCGAGACCGCCCTCGCCCGCGGTGTCACCACCGGGCAACGGTCCGCCGCCACCGCCGACGCCGCCAACCTGCCGGCGGGTCGGGTCGGACGGGGCGACCCGGTCGGTCGGATCGTCGACCGTGCCGGAACCGCCGAGAGGGAAGACCGGACCGGTGGAGATGCTGATCCCGGCGCTCCTGCCGGCGTCGTGCGACCACTTGTGCCCGGCGCTGAACTGCTGGTAGTGCTCGATCTCGACGTCCGAGGGCGGCCGGGTCTGCTCGGGGTTGAACGCCCGCATCTGCACCCGTACCGCCTGGTGGTGCCCGCCCTCGTCGGGCAGCGCGACGAGCCAGCCGTAGCGGTCGGTCATCTCGGCGAGGTGCCCGGCGGCCTGGCTGGCGATGCCCACGCCCCACAGCGGCCGCGGCCAGTTCAGCGGTTCATTGAACCATCGTCGATCCAGGTTGTTGATCTGCGCGTACGCGTGCGCGGCCCGAGCGGCGACCTCGGGCAGCCCGGGCAGGAAGGGGAACACCCCGGCCGCGGACTCGTCCTCGTACGGGATGGGGTTGGCCCGGTCCCACTCCCGGAAGGTCACGTCGGTCACCCGGCCCGCCAGGTCCTGCTCGCGCGGTGTGACCGTCCGGTCCAACCGGTGCTCGTCGGGCAGCACGGTCCGCAGCGCGGTGACGTCCGGCTCGTCGGGGTTGTTCGGATCGTTCGGGTCTCTCGGGTCGTCGCCGATGAGGTACGTGACCCGTGGCTGCGTCCCCTGACGCAACACGACCTCGTAGATCACCCGATAGCGGAATTCGGTCACGCCCCCCGTCGTCTCGGTGCGCCGGTAGTGCTTGACCGCCCCGTCGTACGCGTCGGAGCGGGACCACTCCCACTCGCCCTGCAGCTCGGCCCGCCCGAGCTGAAGTTTCCACTCCTCGAGCGGCAGCGGGACGAGCAGACCACCGCCGACGCCACCGCCCATGCCGTGGGAGGTGCCGACCGAGCCCTCCACCGAGCTGCCCTGCAGGGCGCGCAGGTTGACGTCCATCGGATAGGCGCTCGTGTCGCGCAACTCCTCCAGGTAGGCGATGACGAGCACGTCGTACGGGACGCCGCCGATGGTCACCTGGAACGGGTCGCCCGTCTGGAACCGGCTCGGGTCCGCCTCCATGGCGTCGCGACCGATGTGGATCTCCAGGTCCTCGATGACGTCGACGGGCAGCTCGTCGCGCTGCGACAGGGCGAGCAGCCCTTGGGTGGCGGTGTCGAGCACCACCTCGGCACCGGGCAGCGACAGGGGCGCGCTCGGGCCCAGGCCGCGCCGGGTGGCCAGGGCCAGGGGTTCGCCGGGCACGGCTGTCGCCGGGTAGCGGCCCCGCAGCTGCGGCGTCTCGACCCTCGGCATCAACCGGCGGGTCTTCGGGTCCACGACCCGGCCGCCGGTGAGAACCTCGACGGCGCGCGGCCCGAGGCGGTCGCGGATCTCCTCCTCGCTGACCAGCCGGCCGATACGCCGAGGCGCCGGTGGCACCGCCACGATCGGACCATGTGCGGGTGCGCCGAGCAGGGCCTGCTCGTACGCGCCGCGCTGGTCCTGCCAGACGGCCACCTCGCCGGGCAGGCCGAGCAGCACCACCGGTCGGACCTCGCCGGAGCTGAGCCGGGTCACCAGGACCGCCTCGAACTGCTGGCGGTACCGGGTCTGCGCGTCGGTGCGCTTGAACACCGTGTGGTTGAGCACGCTCTCGCCGAGTTCGACGCCCGCGTCGCGGCCGACGCTGCCGCCCAGCTCACCGCTGACAGTGCCCTGCAACCTGTTGTCCTTGGGCAACTTCCCACCCGGCGTGGGCAACGCACGGGCGATGTGACTGATGCCGTACGACGCGACCTCGCCGGCGACCGCGACGTGCCGGCTGCCGTCGGCGCTGGTGCCGGACTCCGCGATGACGCCGAGGTCGTCGCGGACCGCCACGTCCGGCGTGTCACCGAGGTGCTGCAGGCTCATCGGCTGGAGCATCAGGTGCAGCGACATGGTCGTGCTGCCGTGGTGCAGGCCGGTGGCGCGGTCCGAGCCGTGCAGCAGGCGTCGGTTGCGGTTGAGCGCGGTCCGCTCGTTGAGCAGTTGCGCCACGCCCTGTCGGGCGAAGTCGGCGGCCGCGTCCGCGTCGAGGCTCTCCCGCAGGGCCCGGTGCCAGCTGGTGATCAACTGTTCGGTGGCAAGGGCGTTGAACACCCGGTCGGCGTACGAGGTGCGGGGTCGTGAGCCGTCGACGGAAGCGGCGGCGCGGGCCGGGCGGTACTGCCCGTTCGCGGGGTCGGTGTACGGCGTGGGGAACTGGATGAGCAGCAGGTTCTCGTGCGCGGGCAGGGTTCGCGTGGTGGTCCAGAGCCGGCCGTCGACGTACACCTTGAAGGCCAGTCCGGCCTGGAACGGGGTGGTGTCGGCGACGAACATCTGGCGGCCGGCGAGCACCTTTCGCCCGTCGGAGCTGCCGTGCTCGCGGTTGCTTCCGAACGTGATGTCCGGCAGTTGGAAGATCACCCGGGTCAGGTACTGGCTGATGCCGCCGAGCGCGGTGTCCGGGCTGAAGATGCCGCCGCTCGGTCGCTCACTGTCCCTGGTCCAACCCCGGGACGTCGAGCCGAAGCTGACCTTGTAGACCTTGGCGTCCTGCTCGGGTGCGGGCGGCGCGGGACGGGCCACCCTGGGCACCGGCAGGATCCACACCAGGCGGTCGCCGACACTGAGGTGGATGCCGCTGGTCAGCCGCTCGTCCCAGTGTTCGAGGTACTGCTCGTAGGCGGCGTCGGCCGGACCGGTGCCGCGCTCCGGCGCGGTCAGCGCCCGGGCGATCTCCCGCCGTATCTCGACCCGGATCGCCTCCGCGTGGCGGGTCGGCACGCCGGGGAGGACGGGCAGGCCGGCCGCGAGGCCCCTCGCGAGCTGCGCGGCGGAGCCGACGCGGGCGCTCGCCGGTCGCCCGGCGGACAACACGGTGAACTGGCCGAGCGCGCCGTCCTCGAGATACCAGGGCACGGTCGGCCCCTGCGTCGCAGCCGTGGGCGGCGGCAACGTGTCGGCCGGGCCCTGGCCGCCGGGCTGTCCGTCCGCGTTGAGCCCCAGGACGGTGACGCCGGGCGTGCGCAGCATCTGCTCGAGGACACGGGGCGTGGGCCGGTCCAACAGCCCGGGGTGGGTGGGATCGACGACCCGCACGATCGGGGCGTCGCCGGTGTCGTCCGACCAGAGCCAGAAGACGCGGTCACGGTCGGGCACGTGCACCAGGGCCATCGCGCCGGGCGCGCCGCGCAACGCGGCGAGCATGCCCGGTACGTCGTTGAGGGGACGCGCCGTGCCGCCGAGCAGCTGCTGGAGTTCGGGCAGGGTGAGCCGGACGACGTCCGGGGACCTGCGGCTGTCCACCACGTTCGCCGCCCGGCCGTGCATCGCGACGAACGCCCCGTACGCGCGAGCCACGTCGTGCTGCAACACCGTCTGGGGGCGTTGCGCCTCGACGGTGCGCACCCACTCACGCAACCGGTCCGGGTCACGGCCGGTGGCCCGACCGGGCAGGGTCAGGGCGGCGGCGACGGCGTCTGAACCGGTGCCGTGCCGTTGACCGGAGAGGCCCAGCACGCCCGGCTCGGCGGGCGAGCGCGACGCCAGGGTCACCGCGTCCAGGTTGGACCGGTCCGGCACCGGCTGGGTCGACGGCCGCCCGTTGGCCTCGGGCGTCGACTGTGTCGGCGGCCGGCCGGCAGCGTCCGGCGTCGGCAGCGGCCGGGGACGGCCATCCGCGTCGAGCATCAGGGCGCGGACGCCGTACCCGGTCAGCGCCCGCTCCCACCGACTGCTCGGCGTCCCGGCGAACGCCTCGTCGGCGAGCAGGCCTGCGCGTTGTGTGTCGATCACCCGCAGCGTCGGCGTCCCGGTCCGGTCGTCGGACCACAGCCAGAAGACGTGACCGCGGGCCGGACCGGCGTCCGGCGCGAGCACCAGATCGTTCGCGGGAAGGTGGATGAGCGCCAGCGCGCCGGGAGCGCCACGCAGCCCGTCGACAAGCGCGGGCCAGTCCGTCAACCGGGTCAACGACCCGTCCAGCAGATCCTGGAGGTCCCGGACGGTCATCGACTGCGGCGCGGCGGCGGCCCGGTTGTCGACCACGTTCGCGCTTCGACCGTGCAGGGCGACGAACGCCGCGTACGCCCGCACCACGCAGTCGGTCTCGCTCAGCGTCACCTCGTCGCCGGACCGGTCCGGCTCGACCGCGGCCACCCACTGACGCAGCCGCTCCGGGTTCCGGCCACCGACACGACCCAGAGCGGGCAGCGCCCGCCCGACGAGATCGCCGGCCGGCAGCCGGGGGCGGCCCGGGGTCTCGGGGTCGCCGATCGCTCCCGGCTCGGTGGGAGATCGGCGCGCGGGCGTCAGCGCGTCCACGGTGCTGTCCGTGTCGGTTTCGGTGTCGGTCTCGGATGAGTCGTCGGCCCGGTCCGCGGCCGCCTGCCACTGCGCCGCCACGTCCGCCTGCCACTGCGCCGCCGCCGCGTCCGCCTGCGCGGTGTCGGCGAAGTCGGTGACCTCGACGCCCGGGATGGCCCGCAGCAGGTCCAGCAGACCGGGCGGGTCCTCGATCTCGGTGGGCCGGACGCCGGGGCCGGCGTCCGCGGAGTTGACGACCTCGTCGAGGTCGAGCGAGTTCGCCGGTGTGGTGATCGCCGGGCGTCCCTGCCGGGCGGCGCGCTCCGCCCGCCACTGTGTCAGCAGGTCCGCGACCTGGGCGGCCGACCCGTCGTCGAGGACCGTGAGGGTGTGCCCCTCACCCCGGAGGAAGTGGAACAGCGAGGCGATGTCGTCCTCGGCCACCGACCAGCGCCGCTGGAGCCGGTCCACCCACTGGACCGCCACGTCGCGTACCCGGGCGGCCCGGTCGACACGCGGCGCGCGAGGCGCGGTGGATGCCGTTTCCTGCTGCGGGGGGTCCGGCAGGGACTGCACCAGCGCCGACACCGTGCGCGGATCAATCCCCAGGTCGGCGGCGATGTCGGCGAGCACCGCCGGGTGCAGGTACGCGCTGGCCGCCACCCGCAGGAGATCGGTGGGTACACGGTCGGTGGCCCGGTAGATCTGCCACAGCGACTCGATCAACGGCCGGGGTGGTCGGCCACCGCCCGGTATCGGGCTCACCCGCGCCCCTGGCCGGGTCCACGCCGTGGCGAGTCGCGGGCCGGTCACCGGGTCCGCCAGCAGGGCGTGCACCGGCGCGTACCGGTCCTGCGGGGGCGCCGGATCGTTGAGCGCGCGCAGCCCGTCGGCCGAGGTGAACACGGCGGGGTCGACGCCGAGTTCGGCGACCAGCGCGAAGAGCAGCAACGGGTCCACCACCCCGAGCCGCGCCGCGTGCGCCGCGACGTCCAGTGGCACCCGGCCGACCCGTGTGCCGACCAGGGCCACCCACATCGCCGGCACGCCGAGTTCGGCACCCAACCTGATGGACGACTCCTGGACGTCCATCAGGCCGATCAGCGACACCTGGAGCTCGCCGAACTCGATGAGCGTCTCGGGTGAGACCGGGTCCCCCGTGCCCCAGGCGCGGGGCAGACCCATGCTCAGCACCACGGCCGTCGGATCGTCGAACAGCAGGGTGTCCGCCGGCGGACCGGCAAACCGGCCCTGCGTCGCGCGGGCCAGCACGAACTGCCGTACGGCGCTGCCCCGGGCGTCCAGGTGCTCCTCGAGCTGCGTGGCGTACTCCGCGTGCCGGTCGTCGTCGGCAAGCGCCGCCCGGTCGAGCAGCCCGAAGACGGCCGGATCGAGGAACCAGCGAGCGGTGTAGTCCAGCAGGCGATCGAGGGGGATACCGTGCCGGCTGGCCGGGTCCAGCAGCTCGACCGGCGTCCGCTCCAGGTCGTCGGCGACCAGCTGGTGGATGGTCCAGGGTGGTTGACCGGCGGCCCGGGCGAGCGCCAGGACCGCCCGGTGGTCGAGCCACGGCCGCGCCTCGTGGTCGAGCGCGAAGGTGTACGGATCGAACCGGGGGTCGGCGAAGCGCCGAGACCAGTACGTCCCCAGCCACGCCTCACCGGAGCGCTGACCGGTTACGGCGCTGCCGTGCGTGTCCGGCAGCGCGTTGGCGAGACGTTCGTCCAGTTCCAGGGCGCTGAGGTCGTCCGGCCGCTGGAAGAACGGCTGGTCGTGCAGGGTCTCCTCGAACGCCCTCCCCACCGCCTCGACCGCGCCGGCGAGGTCGGTGGCGGCCGGGTGCGGCGTGCCGTCCGGTTCCCGAAGCTCGGGACGCTGCCGCAGGTTCGCGGCGACGGCCGCGGAGAGCAGCCGGGCGTACCGGGCGTCGGCGGTGAGCACCGCGAGGTAGAGCCCGGGCAGGGTACGGGCGAGGCGATCCTGCGGTTCCAGGGTGAGGTTCCGCAACGCCTGGTCCCTGTCCTCCCACGCCGCTCGCAGTTCCGGCGCCGGCCCCGCCGAGGCATCCAGAAGCTGGATGATCTCGCGTTCCAACCGGTCGCGCGCCACCACGGCGTTGCGCAGCGGATCCCGATTGGCGGTGGCCGCCGCGGCGACGGCCGCATGCATGCCGGTGAGCTGCCGCAATCCTCCCGCCCAGCGCCGCAGACGGCCGCCGAGATTACCGAGACGGCCGATCCGGTCGGCGGGCAGGTCCGCAACGAACCGCTGCGTCGCCTCGCGGAGCCGGTCACCCCGGTCGCGCAGCACGTCGGTGTGGGACTCGGGCACCTCCGCGCGCCCCAACTGGCCCAGAGCCGTGGTCAGGACCGCCGGGGTCACCGCCGCGCCCCACGCCCCGATGACGCCCCGCGCCGCCTGCCGGAACATCCACGGTACGCGCAACGCCTCGTCGTACAGCGGCGAGCGACGGGCCGCGTACGTCCGCAGCAGCGCGGCGACCTCCACCACGTTCTGGTAGTCCGGGTCGGACACGGGCAGCTCACTGCGCAGCAGCGGCGCGGTGAACGGGTGCAGGTAGCGCGGGTCGGTGCCGATGACACCGGCCGCGACCAGCAGGGTGTCCGCCGACAGGGTCATCCGGTGCGCGATGCGGAGCAGATCCACCGGCAGTCGGCCGCTGGCCACCGCGACCCGGGCGACGTCGACGAAGCGGTTCAGCGCCGACGACCCGACCCGGTAACCCAGCGCGGTCGCCCCGCGCAGATCGCCCCACGGCCGGTCGAGCAGCGGTCGGGCGGCGTCCCGGAGATCCTGGGCGACGACATCCAGGCTGGTCAGCGAACCCGTCCACGCGGTCAGCTCGGCGTCGCTGACCTCGGTGGTGCGCGGCAGACCGGTCAGCAGGGCCTCGGACGGGCCGGTCAGGTCCTCGGCGAGCAGCCGCAGGGTGAGCTCGACCCGTTGCAACGGCACGTCGGCGAGGAACTCGTGGGCCAGCAGCACGATGTGCGGCGACGGCAACAGGAAGGAGAGCTGGCCGGGGTGGAAGCCGAGCCGGCCGGCCAGGGTCAGTTGACGGGTGAGGCCGGCGGCGTTGTCGTGCGGCAGGTAGCCGCTGCGGCGCAGATTCGCGCGAACGGCCTCGGCCCGTCCGGCCACCGGCGCCCTGCTCGAACCGGGCACGTCCAGGTCCGGCAGCACGGCGTCGCGGACCTCCGGCGCGATCACCGCCAGGTGGCCGGGCAGCACGCCCAGCTCCATCGCCAGGTCCTCGACCTGGTCACGGTCGTCGAGGCCGAGCGCGTCGGCGGCCCGGTCGGGCCGGGTGTCGATGTCGTGCCGCAGCCGGGCCACCGCCACCGCCTCGGCGAGCAGGGTGTCCGGCAGCGCGGTGAGCAGGTCGAACGGCACCGCATAGCGAACGAAGTCGAGGAGCGTCGGGAGGGCGTCGGCGGCGAGGTCGAGTCGGCCGGCGACGTCCGCGATCGCCACCACGTCGTCATCGGTGATCCGACCGAACGGGTCGAGACTGCTGCGCAACTCCGGCACGGTGACCCCGTCGAGCCGCACGAGGCGGCTGGCGAACACGGTCAACGCCCGCGGGTCGACGCCGAGGTCGACGGCGAGCGTCAGCAACGCTCGTGGGGCGACGCCGATCCGGTCGGCCAGGGCGGTGAGATCGCCGGGCGCGCGGCCGACCGCCCCGATCCAACTGAGCAGCCGCGCGGCGGGCACGTCCGGGGCGAGCGCGGTGAGCGCGTCCCACCGGGGACGGTCCAGATCCACGGACGGGTCGTCGTTCAGCGCGGCCCACCGGTCGCTGCCGACCCCTTCCGGTGCCGGGCCGAGGCTGCGCGTCGGCTCGGCGTACCCCGGTGGGCGTTCGTACGACGCGAGGCCGGCCAGACCCGGCCCGGCGAAGTGGTCCCGCAACTCGGCGACGGCGGTGACGTCGAGCAGCAGCTCCACCGGCCCTTCGCCGCCGACGGCCCGGACCACCAGGCGGTAGCCGTCAGCGAACTGCACGAACCCGAGGGGTACGGCGTCCGTGAACGCGCCGGCCCGGATCCGACCCGACGGGGTACGCGCCGCGCCGACAGTCACCGCGCCGACGCTCAGCTGGGCGGGCGTGACCGGGAACGGAACTCCGGTCGGCTCCGGCATCCCGGACGGTGGCATCGGCAGCAGCAGCGGAACCGTGCGCGTGAACTCCTCGGTGAGCGCCACCGTCCGCGGCCACTCGCGGGTGGTGCTGCCGCGTACCTGGCCGATGCGGCGCAGGGTCACGGTGACGTCGACCCGGCTGGTGAGGTGGTCGACGCCGAGGTCGTAGGTGTCCGCGCGACGACCGGTCAGCCGCAGCTCGAAGCGATGCGCCCGGGGACCGGTCCGGTCCGACCGCAGAACCAGCGCGTCGTCGGCGAGCAGCCGGGGCAGCTGACGGTGCACCGAGGGCAGCGTCAGCAGCGCGCTCAGGTTCACCTGGTGACCGTCGAGCGTCCAGCGGTACCGGCCGAGGCCGCCGTCGTGGGCGTCGAGCAGCTCCGACGCCACCGCGCGTACCGGCTCCGCACCGTCTCGGCCGGTCAGTCCCCGCGACTGCCCGATCGCCTCGACGTCCCCGTCGCCCGGCAACTCCGGCTCGCGGCCGGCGGTCGGAGTCAACGCCAGATAGCCCCCACCACTGCGCGCGACGAACGCCTCGGGTCGGCCGGCATCGCCGTACGCCCGCAGTGCGCCGTCCTCGCCGACCACGACGAGCCGGAGCCCGAGGCCGTTGGCGATACGGCCGGGATCGGTCGTACCCCAACGCTGCGCCACCGGCGCCGGCTCCTCGGCGCGGCCCGCAGCCGCGAGCACCGCGGCGACGAGGTCGCGCGGCCGGCCGCCGAGCGGTTGCAGGCCGAACAGCGCGGCGTGGTCCGATCCGGCGAGGTCCGGCTCCGTCGCTGGCGCCGGATCCGCCGGTACGGCAGGTGTCGGCACGTCCGCCGTGGTGGCGACGAAGCGGACCCGCGACGGCGCGGGCGGTACGGTCGCCGGCGCGTTCGTCTGACCGTCGAGGAGGAACACCCCGTGCTCGTCACGCACCACGTTCACCGAGTGCGCCACCGAGCCCGGGGCGTCGTTGACGACCAGGACGCCGCGCGAGCCCACCGGTGCGGCGCGCATCGCGTCGACGACGGCCTGGTAGCCGTCGGCCTCCTGCAGGGGCCGTCCCGCGTAGAAGCTCAGCACCCCCACCTCGGTGACCACGGAGGCGGGCGCCTCGAACCGCTCCCGTCCACCGACGCGCACCAGCAGATCGGTGACGATCGCCGCGAACACGCAGTTCAGCAGCGACCGGAGCGGATTGACCCGGTCCAGGTACGGATAGCGTTCCCGCATCTGGTCCATGGTGATCGGATCGCCGACCGGGATCCAGCCGCTGCGGTCGACGGGCACCGCGCCCGCGACGTCGGCGGCAGCCGGTGCGGCGCTGCTCGACTCGTCGGGCGCGGGCGACGACGTCGGGTTCGGTTCCCCGTCGGTACGGGGACGCTCGGTCGGACGCGGCACCGCGTACCCGAAGACGACGCCGCCCACGTCACCACCGCCACTGTTCGACGCGGGTGCCGTCGGCACGGACCCGATGACGTGCGGCGTCACGCTCAGGCCGGTGGTGGGCGGGTGCTGCCGGGAACCCGTCGCGGGATCAGGGGTGGAGACGACCGGCACCGGCTTGCCCGCCGGGGCGTCCCCGACGGCGGTCGGCGGCGTGACCGTCGGGGACGGCGACGCGGTCGGAGCCGGCGTCGCGGCTGACGTCGCCGTCGACGTGGGGTTCGGCGTCGCGGTCGGGCCTGGCGTCGCGGTGGGATTCGGCGTCGCGGTCGAACTCGGCGTCGGGGTGGGGTTCGGCGTCGCGGTGGGACCCGGCGACACGGTCGGAGACGGCCCCACGGTCGGACCTGGCGTCACGGTCGGACCTGGCGTCGCCGTCGGGGACGGCCCCACCCTCGGGGACGGCATACCGGTCGACGTGGGGTTCGGCGTCGGGGCTGACGTCGTGGCCGACGCTGGAGTGGTCGCCGACGCCGAGCCGGTCGACGTTGCGGTGGTCGACGGCGCGGTGGTCGACGGCGCGGTGGCGGCCTGGGCTGCTGGCGTGCTCGACGTGGTTGTCGGCGCAGGTGCCGTGTTGGACTGCGACGCGGCCGGCATGGACGTGGACTGTGGATTCGCCGACGTCGGCGTCGAGGCGACGTTCGTCGTCGGTGTCGTGGCGGCGACCGGCGGCCCGGATGCGGTTGTCGACGGCGTCGGTCCCGTCGACGGCGAGCTGGCCGACGAGACCGGCGTGGAGGTCGCAGTGGCGGCGGACGCGGCCGGGGACGAGGCGGCAGTCGAGCCGGGTGTCGTCGCGGTAGGCGTCGGGCTGCCGCCGGCCGCCGCCGCGGTGGATACCCCGGTGGTGGGGGTGGCGGCACCGGCCGCTCCACCCGCCACGGTGGACGTGCCGGCGGGTGACGACGAGGTGGTCGTCGGGGCCGAACCGGTGGGTGTGGCAGCGCCGCCGGTCTGCCCGCCCGACGGCCCGCCGACCGTGGCTACCGGCGTGCTGCCGGCGGTCGAGCCGGACGTGGGAGCGCCCGCCCCGTTGCCGCCTGCGGTGGCGGCCCCCGAGGCGGTACCCACCTGGCCGCCCGACCCAGGGCTCGTGCCCGACGGGACACCCGGCCCCGAGGCCGACGTCGAGGCACCGGCACCGGCAGCGACGCCGCCGGACGGCGATCCGGCCGATGCAGACGCGGACGACGCCGAAGCGGAGGACGCCGACGCGGACGACGCAGAGGACGCCGGAGACGACGCGGACCCCGCCGACGACAGGGCGGCCGACGTCGGAGCTGCCTGCGTGGAGGACGCCGACGACGGGGCGGCCGGAGCCGAGGCGGATCCGCCGGATGCCGCCGGGCTGGCTGAGGATGACCCGCTCGCACGAGCGGTGGTCGTCGGCGCGGTGGCCGGACCGCCGGTGGACGTGCCCACCGGTGCCGCTCCGGAGGTGGCACTCGGTGCCGCCGACCCATCTGCCGATGGCGTGGCGTCCGAGGTGGACCGGTCGGCGGCAGTGTCCCCCGCCTTCTCCCCGCCGGTTTCGGTCGGCTTCTCCGGGGTGTTCGCGTCGGGCTTCTCCTCGAGGGCGGGCTTCTCGTCGAGGTCGCCGACCGCTTCGGCGTAGGTGGGCAGGCCGTCCATGTCCGGCACGGCCACCTCGCCCACGCCGCCGCCGTGACTGCCGTTGGAGGGTCCGCCCTCGGACGCGCCGCCGATCGTCGCGGCGGTCACCGAACCCCAGTTGAACGCCTGCCCGAAGATCGCGCCGGTGCTGGCGTCCGCGATGGCCCCGCCGGCACCCTGCGCGGTCGCGGAGATGGCGGCGTACGCGCCCTTGAACTGGATGTCCCTGATCTCGCGCATCCCGTTCCCGGTGATGCTCTGGGTGGTGCTCGTCCACGCGTTGGCCAGGTGTCGGGCGGCCTCGCCGGCGACGAGGCGACCTGCTCCGGCGGCGACGCCACCGATCACGCTGCCGACGCCGGACACCAGCAACGACTGGGTGTCCAGGCCACCGATGCGCAGGCCGCGGGCGATCTGGGCGAGCTGGGTGGCGAGGTCCACGCCGAAGCCGAGGGCGACCTCGGCGGCCAGTTCCGTGACCAGGGTCCGCAGGATCGCATACAGGATGCCGCGAGCGGTGGCCACGACCACCGGGATGAAGAGCGCGCCGAAGAGGGTGGCCAGCAACCAGGCGATGGACGCCGCCAGCACGACCAGCTGCACGATGATCGTGACCTTGGTCTTCTGGATGTCCGCGGCGGCGTTCATCGAGGTCTTGGCGAGTTCGTCGGTCACGCTGGCGAGGGCGTCGAGGACGCCGGGGAGGTCGGAGCGGACCAGATCGGTGTACGTGGTGGCGGCCGACCCGGTCATCGAGTCGCCGAGGGAACGGGCCAACCCGGGCATGTCCTCGCGCAGTGCCCGCAGGACGTCACCGTGGTCGCTCCACAGCCCGTGCATGCGCCGCAGCATCGCCTCGTTGCCCTCGGGCCATTCCATGCCGACCACGACCTTCAGCAGCCGCTGAAGGTCGGGAGGCAGGTCGACGACCCCGGGCCCGGAATCCTCCGCCATCGAATCCTCCGTGCCCTCTGCTACTCGCTGGTCAGCTCCAGCGAGCCGCCGCCCTGCGCGTCGAGCTGCTGGAACGCGTCGGCGATCACGTCCAGGTTGTCGGCGACCCCACCGAGGGTCTCGACCGTCGTGGCGAGGTCGGCGAGCTGCTGTTCGGCGGTCCCGACGTAGTTGTTGGCGAACGACTTGCCCGCGTCGTCGTCGCCCCAGCACCCGTAGACGGCATCGAGGTCCCGCTGCAACGCCCTGAGCGCATCGCCGAGTCGGTCGCCGGCGGTCCCGAGCCGGTCGGCCACGCCGTGCACACCGGGAATGTCCGCGGAGGTGATCTCGGACATCAGCTGTCCCCCCGCAGCCGTGCCTGGTCGGCCGCGGACACCGCGCCCGGCGGCAGAACGTCCAGCGAGGCACCGAGGAAGCTGCTCACCATCCGTTCCAGGTCGACCCGGCCGCCGGCCAGGTCCTGGAACGAGATGCCGGGCAGCACCTCGCCGGCGACGTCGGTGAGCTGGGTCAGGGACTCGACCCGGGCCGCCGCGATCGTCTCGGTGACGAGCGCGGCCAGTTCGGCCGGGGCCATCTGGCGATACCTGGTGTTGTGGAACGTCAGCTTGAGGATCTCGCCGCGGGCATTCACGGCGACCGACAGCATCCGGTCCTTGGAGGTGGTCGTCGTGCCCTCGGCCATCCGCTCGTGCATGCGTCCCAGGCGTTCCCGTTCCTCGGCGAGGGTCTGTAGGGCGGCCTCGAAACCGGCGGTCGCGTCGCCGGGTGCTCGTTGGTCGGTCATGACGGGCTCCTCTCGGGGCGTACGGGTGTCGAAGGGCGAGCACGTCCGGGCGTTCCCCAGCCGTCGGACGATTCGGCCCAGGGGCCGGGATCGACAGGCGCGGGGATGACCACGCGCCGCTCGCGCTGTTGCGCGCCGACCGCGCCCATGCCCATGCCCATTCCGCCCATCGGCATCATCGGCATCATGGGTGCGCCCGCGCCGGGCGATGCGGCACCGGGCGGGCTGGGCGGGACGTCCCGGTCGGGGTCGAGGTCGCCCGCGAACAACTCGACTCCGGGGGGCGCCGATCCGGCCAGCTCCCGCCCGGTCGCGGTGACCGGCGGTGGCGGCGGCAGGTCCAGCCCGGCCCGCAGGAGCGCCGCTCCGGTGGACGAGAGGACGACCTGGCCCTGCACGTCGTACCCGTCGGGTCGCGTCTGTGGATCCGCGGCCTGGCGGGCGACCAGCTCGCCCAGCCGGTCGCGGGCCTCGGCGAGCGAGTCGCCCGCCCGGCGCAGCGCGCTCGCGAAGTCGGTCGCGGCGAGTTGGTCGAGCACGGCCGCGACGTGGGCGGATGACGACGGCAGCGAGGACGACGAGCCGGTGGTCCGACAGGCGTCCTCGGCGTCGCGGAGCACACGACGGTACCGGTCGGCGAGTTCGGCGAAGGTCTGCCGGCGCTCCTCGAAGCGGTCCGCGGCGGCGTAGAGGACGGCAGGCGGCGTACGGCTCAGCCGGGCCGCCGCCTCCTGGAGCAACGCGACGGTCACGACGGCCGCCCGATCGCCTCGGCGGAAGCCCCGTCGCCGTTCTCCTGCCAGGCCTCGTCGTCGCCCTCCAACCAGATGCTGCGTTCCCGGTCGCGTGACGGTTGCTGCCCGTGGCCCTGACCCATCGGCGGCATCATGGGCATGCCCTGCCCGGCGGACGGGTCGACGGCCGCCGGGCCGGTCGGGCCGGCCTGCGCCACCGGAACGGCCGGACGCAGATCGGTGAGCGGGCTGCCGGCGGTACCGACACCGCCCGCACTGCCCGCCGAGCCTCCACCGCCGCCCGCGCCGAGCCCGCCCGACGAGCCCGAGCCACCGCCCGACCCTCCACCGGCGCCGGTCCCCCGCAGGAAGTCGGCGAGGCTGGAGGGCCGGCCGTCCCCGGTGTGGACGCCGTTCTCCTCGATCAGGTCGTCGAGAGCCTCGGTCGCGCTCTCGCGGGCGTCCTGGAGCGCCTCGATCCGGGTCTTCTCCTCGGCGCTCTCGCCCGGCTGCGCCTCGGCGTCCGCGACCAGGTCGTCGAGCGCGGCGTCGACCGCTTCCCGGGCCTCACGGACGGCGTCGTCGTGCAGGGCGTCGCGGGGGTCCACGACGTCCGCCGACTCAGCCATGTCGTCAAGGGAGTGGTCGAGCGCGTCCCGGGCGTCCTCGAGCGCCTCACGACGCTGCTCCTTGGACGCGGGATCGGCGTCACTCTTCTCGTTCTCCTCCAACAGATCGTCGATGGCGTCGGTCGCCGCGTCCCGGGCATCCTGGACAGCCGCACCGGGAGTGCTGGCGTCGCCCTTGCCCAGCAGGTCCTCGATGGCCTTGTCCGCGGCCTGCCGGGCGTCGTCGAGCGCCTGCTGACGCTCGGCGCCACCCGCGCCGGACTTGCCCGACAGGTCCGCGATGGCGTCGTCGGCGGCCTTCTTGGCGTCGTTCAGGGCCTGCTGCCGGGCGGCCTCGGACGGCTGACCGCCGCCCGCACCGGGTCCGGTACCACCGCCGGAGCCGCTGGACGGGCCGGAGGACTCGGTCGGCAGACCGCCTCCCGAGGAGCCGCCGCCCGGCATGCCACCACCGGCCGACTGCAAACCCTCGATCGCGTCGTTCGCCGCCTTCTGCGCGTCGTCCAGCGCCTTCTGACGTGCCTGCTCGGCGCCGCCGGTGCTGCCCTTGCCGCCACCCGAGCTACCGGACCCGGGGCTGCCGCCGCTGCCCATCCCCGGCATGCCACCGCCCGCGCCGGAGGTCTCCCCGCTCGGCGCCCCACCACTGCCGGACGTGCCGCCAGCCGGATTCGAGAGGCTGTCGATGGCGTCGTTCGCGGCGTTCTGCGCGTCCTGCAGGGCGGCCTGCCGCTCGGCGGCACCATCGCCGCCACCGGACCCGGAGCCGCTGCTGCCCGGCGTGGTGCCGCCGAGTCCCCCGCCGGACGAGCCGCCGGTCGATCCGCCCAGGCTGTCATCCGGCGCGGCGTCCTGGAGGTTGTCGATCGCTTCGTTAGCCCGGTCCTCGGCCTCGTCCCGCTCGTCCCGGTCCGACGAGGAGTCCGAGTCGGAGTCGTCCGACACCGAGGAGTCGTCGTCATCCTGGTTGGACGAAGAATCGTCGTCCTGGTTCGACGAGGAGTCGTCGTCGTCCTGGTTCGACGAGGAGTCGTCGTCATCCTGGTTCGACGAGGAGTCGTCGTCATCCTGGTTCGACGAGGAGTCGTCGTCGTTGGACGAGGACGAGTCGTCGGCCGCGCTGGTGAAGACGTTCGGCGGGGTGATCTCCAGCGGGTCCAGCGCCTCGCCCTTGATGACGTACTTGTCGCTCAGCGTCATCAGCAGTTGCCGCATGTGCGGCATCATGATGTTCTGCTCGACCATCTGGTACGCCGCGTCGCGGGCCTTCTGCAGCATGTCCGCCGGCGGTGACTGCTCGACAGCGCTGTACGCGTCGTACACCGCCCCCTCGAACAGCTTCTCCTGCTGGTCGGTGAGCTGATGGAACGTCTCCACCGCCTCCCAGAAGGCGGTGGCGAACACCTTGATGTCGTGCCCGACGTCGCCGACCAGCTGCCCGTACCCCTCCAGCCGGTCGTGCACGGCGCGGCTGTGGTTGAGCAGTTCCGTCGTCCGTTCCTGGAACGCGTCACCGGCCTGACCGACGAAGCCCGGGTCCAGTGCCGTCTTGATCCGGTCGAACTCGTCGTTGATGCGGGCGAGTTCGGCGGCGGCCTTGTCGAAGGCGGCCCCCGCGTCGTGCCAGGCGTTGCCGGTCTCCGCCGTGTTGTCCACCAGTTCGCTGACGTACGGCTGCAGGTCCGTCCACACGTGCAGCGAGGCGAACGTCTGCCCACGGGGAGCTGGCGTCTGGAGTGAGCCGACCGAATCCTCGGGCATGGCCTACTTCTCGTCGTCCTCGGGCGCGACGGTCGCGGTGACGCTCGTGCTCGTCGGCACCGACTGGTTGTTCTCGCCGTCGGTGAAGAACCCGCCCTCGTAGTCGTAGTCGAGGACGTCGGTGTCGGTGAAGAGCACCTGTGGGGTGATGGAGGTGTCCGGGAAGACGGTGACGTTCAGGTCCTCCGGCGCCGGCAGGGTGACCTCGATGCTGCCGTCGTCGGCCTTCCTCGCCTCGCCCGTCATCGGGTCGACCTCGAAGCCGAGGCGCGCGCCGTCGCGGTTGACGTTGTCGCCGGTGTCGTACGTCTCCTCGCCGTCGGCGGGTGGGATGGTGAGGCCGCCGACCGATGCGGTCCAGGTCTCGATCTCGTCGACGGCCTTGCCCTGGAGCGAGTCGCCGTTGGCCTGGTCCTGCTGCTCGAAGATGTCGGCGATGGTGCGCAGCCTGGTGCCGAGTGCCTCGAAGGACGCCTGTAGGTCGAGGGCGTGCTGGCGCAGACCGGCCCCGCGGTCGGCGACCATGGCCTCGAGCCACTGGGCGGCGTCGAGTTTGCCGGCCTCCAGCGCGCTGGTGTCCGCCGCCGTCTCGAAGATCGTCATGCTGCCGTCGCTCATGAGGTCCTCGATCTGTCGCGCCGCGTCGCGCAACGCCGAGAGGTCGATCTCGGTGCTGTCCGAGCTGGCCATTGCTCACTCTTCCTTTCCGGGCCGAGGTGTGCGTCGCGCGGTGCGGGCGGCGGCGGAGAAACTCCCCGCCGCCCCTGCGGTCTACCGGGAGCCGAGCTTCTTGTCGGTCGCCGCGTAGTCGGCGAACTTCTCGGCCAGCTCCTTGCTCCGCAGGAGGGTGGCGTTGTTCAAGTCGGTGATCCCGTCCCGGACCTTCTGGGCCTTCTGCTCGTAGTTGAGGACGTACTCACCGTTGAAGGCGAGAACCCTCTTCGCCTCCTGCTCCAGGACGTCCAACTGGGCGATCACGTTGTCGCTGATGCGCTTCATCTCGTCGTAGGCGACGTCCATGGAGTCGTAGTCGTACTTGATGTAGCCCGGATCCGTCACGGAAGGTGCTCCTTCTCGAGGTTGGTGGGGGACGGCGATCAGGAGAGGGATTCGCCCTGTTCCTGGTTGAGCCGCTCCAGTTCCGTCTTGCAATCACGCAGATACTGCTCGCAGTCGTCGAGGAGCTTGAGAATGCCGATCATGTCGGTACTCCATTCGTCCTGGACTTTGTTGAGCGTTTCCATGAGGACGCCGGAGTTGGCCGCGTAGAGGTCGTTCACGGTCTGGTCGAGGCCCGTACGCTGCTTGTCGAGGTCCTGCTCCGCGGCGTCGTGGTTGTCGGCCGCTGCCTCGACGTCGTCGGGGGTGATGTCGGTGATCGCCATGCTGGCTGCCTCCTGTGCACCGGTGATCGCTGGCACCGATAGACAACCAGCCGGCGGGCCGGCACAGGTCCGACCGGGAGAGTCGCGGGTCGATCTCCGGGGATTTCCCTCACCGGAGACGGACGTCCGATCAGGTGACCGGCCGCCAGGTCTGGTCCTCGTCGTAGTTGCAGGTCCAGATGGCCGTGGTCGCCAGGTCCCAGCCGATGTCCACGCACATGCCGCCGTTCACCGGGCTGATCAGGGCGTCGTCGCGGAGAGTCCAGCGCTGGGTGTCTTCACCGTTGCAGGTGGCGGTCTGCACGAGGGTGCCGTCGGTGACGCCGCTGTCGTTGACGTCGAGGCAGAGCCCGCTGCGGGCGGACCGGATCGTGCCATCCGACCGCACGTTCCACCGCTGCGAGACCTTGTACGGGTCACACGGCTCGATCCGGGAGGCGAGCAGGTTGGTGGCGGCGCCCGCGTCCAGGCACTGACCGGACCGCTCATGCGCGAACATGGTTCCAGACGGCTTGCGGCTCGGCGTGGGCTTGGGTGCCGTCGGCTTGGGCGACGCGGGAGGCGGCGCGCTCGCCCGCCGTGACGGCGTGGCCGCCGAGGACGTCAACGGGGCGACGGACACGGAGGGCGTCGGCGAGGGCGCGGCCACCGGCCCGGCACCGAGACGGGTGTCGAGCCGGTAGTAGTCGGTGTACCGGCGGACCTGTTCCAGGAAGGACAGTGTCATCGCGTCCGGTACGCCCCCGGCGCGTCGGACGGTGTCCTCGCCGGCACGCCACGAGGCGAGCGCGAGCAGGTACGGGTCACCCGGCAGTCCGGCCAGCTCCGTTGCCAGCCGGCACATCGCGAGAGCGAGCACGCCGACCGCGTCCTCGGCCTTCGACGGCGAGGCGTTCGCGGGCGCGTACCGCTGCCACAGCTCCGGCGGCACGCCGGCGACGCCGCCCGGTCCGTCCGCCCGGAACCCGGACACGGCCATCATCTGACCGGCGAGCGCGGCGGCGGGCACCTGCGAGCACCGCCGGCCGGCGGCGGCGAGCACGGGCGCGAGCGCTTCGGGCAGGGGTACGGCGTCCGGGGCCGTGCCGGCCGTGAGGGTCAGTGTGCCGGCGTCCGCGAAGTGCGGCAGGCCCTGGTAGTAGGTGGCGTAGCCGGCGGCCCGGTCGACGTACTCGGACGCCGGGTCGGGTACCCGGCCGGCCCTGGTCACCGCCGGGACGCCGGCCCGGAAACCGGCAAGCGACAGCCGCCACGGGTCGCCCTCGATCCCGGCCTGCCGGATCTCAGCGCCGAGCTGGCACATCAGGTGTGACAGGGCTGCCACGGCGGCGGCCGGGTCGGTGCGCCGCGCGCCCGTCCAGGGTGCCCACCGCCGCCACTGCTGGTCGTCGAGGCCGGCGAGGCCGCTGCCGCCGGACACCGTGCGTGTCGCGTCCGTGTCCACGCCGGACTCGGCCATCAGCTGCCCGGCGACGCGGGCCGAGGAGAGCATCGGGCAGGCGTGACCCGCGGACAGTACGGCGGACATCTGGTCGTCGGACAGCGACCGGCCGACCAGCTCGTCGTGACGCGCGTACGCGGTCACCCCGATGCCGACGACGGCGGCGACACCGGCGGCGACCAGGCCGACGACCCAGCCACGACCACGCGGATACATTCCCCGAACTCGCACGTTGAGTGTTCCCGACGACGACGCCACGCACCTGCAACGAGATCCGCAGGCGTCAGGTTCACGCCGACGACCACCGCCTTCGCAGGGTGTCCAGGCCGGCCGGGGTGATCTCACCGAGGACGCGGAGGCGGGCCATTCCGCCGTCCGGGTACGCGTCGAGTCGTACCCAGGTGACGGCGTCCGCGGCCGCGACCAGGAAGCGGTGCCGGGTGTCGGGTTGCAGGCGGGTCACCGGCAGCAGGTCGAACCAGCCATCCGGGTCGTCCGGGTCGGTGGCGCAGCCGCGTAGCGCCGCCGCCCCGGGCGCGTTGCCCTTGAAGTGGCTGGTGTCCAACTCGACGAGGCGGACGACGCCGGGCGCGGCCAGACGCAGCAGGACCCAGTCGTTGCCGTCGTCGCGGCGGCGGGCCGTCTCCCAGCCCTCCCCCATGGTGCGGGCCCGGCCCGGGGCGATCAGGTTGTGGGGCGTGCCGTAGAACATGTCGCTGCAGTCCACGACGAGTCCCCCGTGTTCCAGGGCCGCGAGGTCGACGAGGCCGCCGGTGAGGAACCGGGGGTCGGGGGTCACCTCGCCGTGCACCCGCAGCCGCGCGACACCGCCGTCCGGGAAGATCGACAGGCGTACGTGGGTGATCCGCTGGCCCGGTTCGACTCCGAAGACGTTGCGGGTGTCGCCGGCGAGCGCCGCCCGGGGCACCAGGGGCGTCCAGGTCGCCTCGGCCAGGTCGTCCGGTGTGGGATGACCGTCCAGGCGGCAGCCATCGACGGCCGCGTACGGCGGGTAGTTGCCGGTGAAGTGGCTGGTGTCCACGACGACCGTGTGCACGATCCCGGGAACGCCGAGGCGCACGATCGCGTGGTCGTGCCCGGGGGTACGCCGCCGCCGGGTCTCCCACCCCTCGTAGACCTGGCCCTTGGCCCCGAACGTGCCCGGGGTGAACGTCGGCGGGTTCGGGTCGACGAGATAGTCGGCGGGGGCGAAGAACTCGTCGTTGGCGTGGACGACGCCTCCGGACAGCACCCGGGAGGCCAGGTCGGGCAGGGTGGTCATCGGCTGCTCCGGGAGATGAGGCGTCCCCGTGGCGGACCGTCCGGCGAGACCGGTCGACCACGTAGCCACACGCCGCGTACGACGCCGTGCAGCGTCCGCCCGGCGTACGGGGTGACGGGGTGGCGGTGCCACAGCGCGGTCGGGTCGACCACGAACGGCTCGTCCGGCGCGAAGGCGACGAGGTCGGCATCGAAGCCGGCGGCGATGCGCCCCTTGGTGCCCAGTCCGGCGATCTCGGCGGGCCGCTGCGCCATCCATCGGACGACGTCCACCAACCGGTGACCGCGCCGCCGGGCACTGCTCCAGATGGCCGGCAGGCCGATCTGCAACGACGAGATGCCTCCCCACGCGGCGGCGAAGTCACCGCTCGGCGGTCTCTTCAGCATCGGCGTGCTGGGCGAGTGGTCCGACACGACGCAGTCGATGACGCCGGCGACGAGTCCCGCCCAGAGCCGGTCCTGGTTGGCGCGGTCGCGAATCGGCGGGCAGCACTTGTACTCGGTGGCGCCGTCGGGCACCTCCTCGGCGGTCAGGCAGAGGTAGTGCGGGCAGGTCTCGACGGTGACCCTGACACCAGCGCCACGCGCGGCGGCGATCAGCGGCAGGGCGTCCGCGGAGGACAGGTGCAGGATGTGGACCCGCGCGCCGGCGCGTTGGGCGGCGTCCAGCACCCGGGCGATGGCCTCCGTCTCGGCGCTCGGTGGCCGGGACGCCACGAAGTCCGCGTAGCGGCGGGATGGCGGTGCGGCGCTGACGGAGTCCGGGTTCTCGGCGTGCACGATGAACAGGGCGTCGACCGCGCGCAGAGCCTCGTCGAGCGCCGGTGGGTCCAGCGGTGGGAACTCCGGCACACCGGAGTCGACCAGGAAGCACTTGAAGCCGAGGACACCGGCGCGGTGCAGCGCCGCGAGGTCTCCGGCGTTGCCGGGCACGGCACCACCCCAGAACCCGACGTCCGTGTGGACCGCGCCGTCGGCGGCGCGGCGCTTCACGTCGAGGGCCGGCACCGACACGGTCGGCGGGACGGAGTTGAGCGGCATGTCCACGATCGTGGTCACGCCGCCGGCTATCGCGGCGCGGGTGGCCGAGGCGAAACCCTCCCATTCCGTACGCCCCGGTTCGTTGACGTGCACGTGTGTGTCGACGATGCCGGGCAGCAGGGCCAGGTCGCCGAGGTCGGTGACCGGCCCGTGGGGCGTGGCGTCGTGGTCGGTCACCGCCATGATGCGTCCGTCGGTGACGCAGACCGTCGCCGGCCGCTCGCCCTGCGGGGTGACGACCCGCGTCGAGCGCAGGACGAGGTCGTAGCTCACAGCGCCTCCAGGGTGGCTCGGTCCACGCCGACCTCGTCCGGGTCGAGCGCGCCGCAGTCGACGCCACGGCGCAGGAACCCCGCGAGCGCGTGGGCGGTCGCCGGTTCGTCCAGCACGCCCCCGGCCCGACGGGCCAGGTACGCGGTGAGGCGTTCCACTGTGGTCGCGCGGCTCTCGCGGAAGAAGGCGTAGGTGGCGGCGTACCGGGTGGGCAACTGCGCGGGGTGCAGGTCCCAGCCCTGGTAGAAGCCGCGTGCGAGGGACCGCCGGATGAGGCTCGTGTGCAGCCGCCAGGCCCGGTGCACGGCGGTCGCGTCGCCGACCGGAAGCACGTTGGACGAGCCGTCGCTGAGGCGTACGCCGGTGCCGGCCGCCGCCGCCTGCATGACGGCCTTGGCGTGGTCGGCGACGGGGTGGTCGAGCGACTGGTGGGCGGCGGCGATACCGCAGGCGGCGCTGTAGTCGTACGTGCCGTAGTGCAGCCCGACGCAGCGGCCCCCGGCAGCGGTGATCATGCGGGCGACGGTCGCGGTGCCGTCGGCGCCCAGTACCGCCTCCGGGGTCTCGACCTGCAGCTCGAACCGCAGGCTCGCGGCCGGCAACGCGTACGCGGCCTCCAGCGCCGCGCACAGCAGGGCCATCGCCGTGACCTGCTCCACGGCCCGGACCTTCGGCAGGGTGATGACGAAGCCGGGTGGGGGTGGGCCGAGGGCGTCGAGGAACACGTCGAGGGTGCGGATCGCCCGGTCCCTGCTGTCCGGGTCGAGGCTCTTGCAGCGCAGTCCGACGAACGCGGGGCGCGGACCGTGCCGCAGTGCCGTCGCGGCGACGCGGGCGGTCTCGTCCTCCTCGTCGTCGTCGCGTACGCCGTAGCCGTCCTCGAAGTCGAGACGCAGATCCTCGACGGGCTCGGTGGACAGCTTCGCCAGCACACGGTCGCGCAGCTCCACCGGGAATGGCAGGGGCGGGCACGCGTCGAGCGCGTCCAGCGCCTGCTCGCCCCACCGCCGGCACAGGTCCGGGGTGTACCGGTCCGCCGGGACGTACACGGTGTGCACCGGCTGCCGGCCGGGCGCCTCACCCGGGTAGCGCCGCCGCAGCGCCTCGTCGACCGGCGCGAGCCGGCGGTCCAGTTCGAGGCCGGTCCGCTCGTGCAGTCGGCGGCCCATCAGTCCACGACCTCGTACGCGGGCACCGTGAGGAAGTCGACGAACTCGTCGTCCAGTGCGCCCCTCTCGACGAGGGCACGCGCGTCCGTCCACCGTCCGGCCACGTAGCCGGCCTCACCCACGGCGTGCCGGATGCCGGCCAGTTCCTCCCCCACGACGCGTCGGACGAGGTCCGCGGAGACCGTCTCGCCGGTGTCGCCCAGCCGGACTCCCTGGTGCACCCACTGCCAGACCTGGGCCCGGGAGATCTCGGCGGTGGCCGCGTCCTCCATGAGGTTGTTGATGGCGACGGCCCCGACGCCCCGGAGCCAGGCCTCCAGGTATCGCAGCGCGACCGAGACGTTGGTCCGCAGCCCGACCGAGGTGACCTCGCCGCCCGCGACCGTGAAGTCGAGCAGCCGGTCGGCGTGCACGCGCACGTCGTCGCGCGTGCGGTCCAGTTGGTTGTCCCGCTGCCCGAGCACACCGTCGAAGACCTCCCGGCAGACCGGCACCAGCGCGGGGTGGGCCACCCAGGAACCGTCGAAGCCGTCGTTCGCCTCGCGCTCCTTGTCCGCGCGGACCTGCGCGAATGCCGCCGCGTTCCGCTGCGCGTCACCGCCGGGAACGAAGGCCGACATGCCGCCGATCGCCACCGCGCCGCGGCGGTGACAGGTCGCGACGAGCAGATCGGTGTACGCGCGCAGGAACGGCGCGGTCATCGTGATCGCGGCACGGTCGGGCAGGACGGTGCGTTCGCGGAAGGTCTTGATGATGGAGAACAGGTAGTCCCAGCGCCCCGCGTTGAGCCCGGCCGCGTGCGGTCCCAGCGCGTGCAGGATCTCGTCCATCTCGAACGCCGCCGTGATGGTCTCGATGAGCACTGTCGCGCGGATCGCGCCGCGTCCGATCGCGAGCGCGTCCTCGGCGTACGCGAACACGTCGTGCCAGAGCCGCGCCTCCCGGTGGCTCTCCAGCTTCGGCAGGTAGTAGTACGGGCCGGCGCCCCGCGCGATCGACTCCCGCGCGTTGTGGAAGGCGTGCAGACCGAAGTCGACGAGCGCGCCGGCGGCCGGCACCCCGTCGACCAGCACGTGACGCTCGTCGAGATGCCAGCCCCGTGGTCGTACGACGATGGTGGCGAGCGGCCCGTCGCCGCGCAGGGCGTAGTGCCGCCCGTCCGGCGTGTCGTGGGTGATGGTGGCGCGGACGGCGTCGTACAGGTTGACCTGCCCGGCCACGACGTTGGCCCAGTGCGGGGTGTTGGCGTCCTCCAGGTCGGCGAGCCAGACCTGCGCATCGGAGTTGAGCGCGTTGATGGCCATCTTGCGGTCGGTGGGGCCGGTGATCTCCACGCGACGGTCGACGAGACCGGGTGGTGGCGGGGGGACCCGCCACTCGGAGGCGCGGACGTCCTTCGTCTCGGTAAGGAAGTCGAGTCGGCCGGTCCGGGCGATCTCCGCTCGTCGCCGGGCGCGCCGGTCGAGCAGTTCCGTACGGCGTGCCCCGAAGCGGCGGTGCAGTTCGCGGACGAACTCCAGCGCCTCGGGGCTGAGGATCTCCTGTTCGGTCATCGTCGGCACGTCCGCTCCTGTCCTCGCTGTCGGTACGCCGTCACGGGGTTGCGGCGCGCAGCCGACCCGCCGCGCGCCGGGCCCGCAGGAGCAGGTCCTGTTCGTCGACGGTGGTCAGCCGGCCGCCCTCGACGACCGGTCGCCCGCCGACGAGCAGCAGCTCCACCGGTGGCGGCGCGCCGAGGACGAGGGCCGCGACCGGATCGGCGATGTCGGCGTGACCGAGTCCGTCGATGCGCCAGAGCGCCACGTCGGCACACTTGCCCACCTCCAGCGAGCCGATCTCGTCGGAGCGGCCGAGGCAGCGGGCGCCACCACGGGTGGCGAGGGTGAGCGCCTCACGTGCGGTCAGGGCGGTCGGCCCACCCCGCAGTCGTGCCAGCAACAGGGCCTGGCGCACCTCGGCGACCATCTGTCCGGCCTCCTGCGAGGCGGCGCCGTCGACGCCGAGCCCGACGGACGCGCCGGCGTCGAGCAGGTCCCGCACGGGGGCGATGCCCGCGCCGAGCCGGGCGTTGGAGCTGGGACAGTGGGCCAGCGACGTGCCGGTAGCGGCGATCCGCCCGATGGCGTCGGCGTCCAGGTGCACGCCGTGCGCGAGCCACACGTCGTCGCCGAGCCAGCCGAGCCGCTCGGCGTACTCGGCGGGCGCGCAGCCGTGCGTGGCCCGGCAGTACTCCTCCTCGTCGACGGTCTCGGCCAGGTGGGTGTGCAGCCGGACGCCCCTGTCCCGCGCCAACGCGGCGGCGTCCCGCATCAGCCGTTCACTCGCCGAGAACGGCGAGCAGGGGCCGACCGCGACCCGGACCATCGCGTCGGGCGCGGGGTCGGAGAAGCGGTCGATCGCGTCGGCCGTCGCGGCCAGTGCGGCGTCGGTGTCCTCCACGAGGTGGTCCGGAGGCAGACCACCGGCGGACGACCCGAGATCCATGGAGCCGCGGACGGGGTGGAAGCGCAGCCCCACCCGACCCGCCTCGGCCACCTCGGCGGCGAACAGGTCGCCGGCCCCCGCCGGGAACACGTAGTGGTGGTCGGTGGTGGTCGTGCAGCCGGACAGCGCGAGCCAGCCCAGCCCGGCGCCGACAGCCGCCGACACGTCCTCCTCGCCGATACGCGCCCACACCGGGTACAGCTCGGTGAGCCAGCCGAACAGGTCGGCCTGCTGCGCGAGACCCCGGGTGACCCACTGGTAGAGGTGGTGATGGGTGTTGACCAGCCCCGGTGTGGCGAGGCAGCCGGCGCCGTCGACGCGCCGCACCGACACGGCCTCGTCGGGCTCGGCCGCCGGGCCCGGGCCGACGGCGACGATCCGTCCACCCTCGACGACCAGGTGGCCGCGCTCGTACTCCCGGCCCGCGCCGTCGACAGTCGCGACCGCGCAGCCTTCGATGACGATGCGCTCCGGCCGGGGCGAGGTCACACGTCCCACCACGACTCGATCCACCGTGGCGCGTCCTCGCGGCGCACCGCGCCCTCGATCAACCCGTACGGGCGGTCGGGGGCGTGGAAGACCTCGTTGGGGTTGTCGAGCCCGAACGGTGCGAGGTCGACCAGGAAGTGGTGCTTGTTGGGCAGCGACATCCGCACCTCGGTGATCTCCGGCCGCTGTTCCAGGACCCGCTGCCCCATCGCGTGCAGGGTCTGTTGCAGGGACAGGCTGTGCGTGCCGACGAACGCCTCGACGAGATGCCGCCGTACCTCGCCGAACGAGACCGCCCAGTCGTCGCTCCCGCTCGTCGCGTGTCGCCAGCGGGCGTCCACCGCCGTGGCCAGGATGCGGTCGTGCGCCTCGGGAAGCGTCGTGTACGCGTCCCGGACGAACCCGAAGAACTCCGAGTCGGTCGTGTTCATCAGCACCATCCCGGTCAGCCCGGAGACGACGACGGCGTCCGGCCCGTCGACGGTGACGGTCGCCGTCCGCGTCTCCGCCGTCGAGCGGGCGAAGGAGTGCGCCCCCAGGCGATCCCAGGCGTGCTCGTGGACGTCGACGGTCGCCCGGGTGACGGCGGGCTGCGACTCGACGAAGTGCCGTGCCAGGCGCAGCGCGAAGTCCTCGATCGCGCCAACGCCGTGTTGGCGCGCGAAGGCGTACACCGTGTTCTTCTGGCTGTCGGTCGGCAGGACCTTGCTGTTGTCGCCGGTCAGGTGGGTGTCGGCCAGGTCGCCGGCGAGCGCGACGCCGACCGTCAGGTCGGTCAGGTCGTGCCGTTCGCCGTGGCGGACGACGTGGACCAGCCGCACTTCGGCCTTGCCGTACTGGTGGGGACCGAGAACAACGTCCAATGGGGTCAACTCCCTCGATACGTCGAATAGCCGTACGGGCTCAGCAGCAGGGGGACGTGTACGTGCCGCCAGACATCCGTGACCACGAACACCACCGAGACCTCCGGGAAGAACGCCCCGAGGCCGAGGTAGCCGGCGGTGTCGAAGCAGAGCCGGTAGGTCCCCCGTGCCCAGCGCCGCTTCGGCACCCAGTCGCGCAGCCGCCCGTCGGGGTCCGTACGCCCCGTGGCGACGTCGATCCACCGGTCGCCGGTCCAGCGGTACAGGTGCACCGCCACGCCCTGGGCCGGTTCGCCACGGGCGGTATCGAGGACGTGCGTGGAGAGGCTCACTCGTCCATCAGCCTCGTCAGTCGCAGCGCCGTGATGCGTGTCAGCTCGGCCCGGACCACCTCCCGCTCCGCTGCGGCGCCGTTGGCGAGCCGGGCGGTGGCGGCGGCGACGATCTCCGCGGACGACCGTCCGTTCGCGAAGATCAGGAAGAGGTGCCCGAAGCGGGCCTCGTAGGCGCGGTTCACCTCGCGCAGGGCGATCCGGGTCTCCTCGTCGCCGTCCGCGACGCCGGCCTGCTCACGGCGGGACCAGGCCGCGTCGCGCCCGTCGCCGTCGGCCCGTTGCCCGATCCGGGGATGCGCCGCCAGCGCCTCGGCGATGTCGGGCCACGGCAGGGCGGCGAGCGTCGCGGAGCCCGCGTCGACGAGCGCGTGCGGCGTGGCGTAGGGACGGGAGGCGGCCACGGCCCGCGCCCACGACGGCGACGCGCAGCAGGCCGACAGCGCCCGCTCGGCGTCGGCCGCCGACAACGCGTTGAACCACGTCAGACGCTCGTGCACCGGATCTCCCCTCCACCCTGCGGTGGCGGTAGTCAAACAGCGACATCGACCCGGGTGCATTGGGCGAGCGAACCGAACTTGAAACATTGCCGCCCTACGGTCTCTGGAGCTTCCTCCAAGGCAAGGAGTTGTCGATGCGCCTCAACGACCTCCTGGGCCAGGCCAGCCTCAAGCTGACGTTGCTCAGCGGCCACAGCCAGGGCGAGCGGGTGATCCAGCAGTTCTTCACCACCGACCTGCTCGACCCGAGCCGCTACCTGTCCGGCGGCGAGGTGGTGCTCACCGGTCTCATGTGGAGACGCGGTCCGACGGACTCCGAGGTGTTCGCGGCGGCCGTCGCGCGGGCGGGCGTCAGCGCGGTCGGTGCCGGCGCGGCGGCGTTCGGCACGGTTCCGGACGATGTCGTCGAGGCGTGCGCACGTCACGACATCCCCGTGTTCGAGGTGCCCGTCGAGGTGTCGTTCACCGTCATCAGCGATGCGATCGGCGCCGCCCTACGGGTCGAGCGGGCCACCGGACTTGCCGCGACCGTGCACCGGCACCAGGGGCTGATCGCGGCCCTCACCGAGGACGCGCACCTCGCCGACCTGCTGCCCTCGGCCGCGGCCGAGATCCCCTGCTGGGTTCTGTCGCCCACCGGTCGGCTCGTCGCGGGCACCGCTCCGATCGACGACGACCTGTGTGCCCGTCTGGCGCGTACGTTCCTGACCGCCCCTCGGCTGCCCCACGTTGTCGGCGTCGGCCGGGACCGGCGCTTCTCGCTCTTCGGCGCGAGCGCACACCCCGGCCGCCGGGTAGGCGCGTGGTTCCTCGCCTGCGCGGGCGACGCGGCCACCTGGGAGCCCGAGCGCCGCCAGGCCGTCGAAGGGCTGATCACCCTGCTCACGCTCGAACGCGCCCACCTCGACCGGCACCTGCACGTCGAGCGTCGCCTCGCCTCGCTCCTGCTGCGACCGCTGGTCGGCAAAGCCGCGCCCGCCGAGATCGCGGCGCGTCTCGAAGCGTGTCGCCTGGACCCGGACGCCACCTTCGTCGCCCTCACCGCCGGACCCGCCACGCCAGCGTCCGACGATCTGGCGCTCACGGTCGTCGAGGAGGTCGTCCGACCCCTGGCGCCCCTGTCCGCCATCGCCGCCGTCGGCGACGAGGTCCAGGCGGTCATTCCCGTCGACTCCCCCGCCGGCGTCGGCCCGGCCGACCTCGTGGAGGGAATCCGTCAGGCGACGCGGGCGCTGACACCGGTCCTGCGCGGGGCACGGTTCGCGATCGGGCTGAGCGCCGCGGCGTCCGGCGTCGACGCGCTGGACACGGCGGTCGAGGAGGCACGCCACGCCTACCGGTACGCCGTCACCGGGCAGGACCGGGTGGCGGTGGTGTCGAGTGTGGACCTGTCCTCGCACGCGCTGCTGCTGGCCGGCGTCCCCACCGAGGCCCGACGGGCGTTCCACCGCCGGCTGTTACGCCCCCTCGCCGAGTACGACCGGGCCCACGACGCCCGCCTCGTGCACACCCTCGACATGTTCCTGCGCTGCGACGGTTCGTGGACCCGCACGGCGAAGGAGCTGCACGTGCACGTCAACACGTTGCGCTACCGCATCCACCGCATCGAGCAGCTCACCGGTCGCAAGCTGCACCGCTTCGACGACCGCGTCGACCTGTACCTCGCGCTGCAACTGCAACGCCACTAGCTTGATCTTTAACCTGTGCGGCGTGGTCGAGGATTCGTTGATTTCTTGCTGGACTTCGGGTTTGTGGTGTCGCTGCTGGTGGCGGTGTGGA
>NZ_JBEXIJ010000023.1:0-104489 GCF_040608495.1 Micromonospora sp. NPDC005174
TAGGCCAGGACCCAGATGTTGCGGGGTGCGAAGTAGAACAGGGTCGGTGCGACCGTGCCGCTGTTCATGGTGTTCTGGCTGGCGGAGGCCATCTCGGACCAGTTGGTGAACAGGCCGAAGTTCATCGACCCCCACGACGTGCCGGTGTTGTGCGTGGTCGCGTAGACGAGTTGCCGGCCGTTGTAGGGGGCCACCGTGAAGTCCTTCAGTGACACCCAGCCCGACTTGGGCTGCGCGAGGGCGCCGGTCGACGACCACCGGTACGACGACGGCAGGTCACACGTGCCACCCGGGGGTGGCGTGGTGGGGGGTGGCGTGGTGGGGTTACCGCCACCGTCGACGCGCACGAGCTGCCACTGCTGGTTGGTGCCGTTCCAGTCGTCGTACTGCACGATGTTGCCGCCGTCAGCCGTCGAGGCGCCCTGCACCTCCATCGCCTTGCTGCTGTTGCGGTTGATCAACCGGACATAACCGCTGTCCGAATCGGCGAGCCGGAACTGCTGGTTGGTCCCGTTGTTGTCGGACCACTGCACGATCGCCCCGCCGTTGGCCGTCGAACGGCCGGAAACATCCAACACCTTGCCGGACAACCTCGACTTGACCCGGTAGTAGCCGCTACCCGAATCCACGAACTGCCACTGCTGCTGGTTGCCGTTGTTACGCGTCCACTGCGTGATCCGCGCACCGTCGCTCGTGGCCAGGTTGTAGACGTCCAACGCCTTGCCACTGTTGCGGTTCACCAACACGTACCACGCGCTCGTGTCGACAGTGGCCGCGGCGGCGGGCGACGACACCGCCATCGCGGCGGCGCCAGCCACCACCGCCGCCGTCACAGTGGCGGCTGCCGCTCGTACCAACCAACCTCGCCGCCGTGACGGCGGTGCTATCGCCGGAGACGTACCGATGGCAGACATGATCCTCCTCAATCACCGGGGAGCCGAACGGCCACCCCGAAGCTGGGCGCTTCGCGACACGGGACCGGGCGCATACGGCGGGAATGTTCGCGTTAACAGGATCCCGGCATGCTGGGGACGTGCGCCTGATTCACGGCCGACGATGCCGGCCGGCGGTGTATCGCATCCGACGTCGCCCTTGCCCATCGACTGTGAGCGATAACATGCTGTTCGTCAAGACGTAACATCCGCGTAAAACGGGGCCGTCGCGGCCCGCTCGGCCCATCGACGCCGGTCGCACGCCTGCCAGCCGCGTCATCCACAGTGCCCACGGTCGGGCCGACGCGCCCGGCGACGCGGGATGACCGACGCTGACATCGACGTCGGCGCATCTATCGTCCGCGACCCCCATGCCTCGGGCGCGCTTGCGGCGATTCGGCCGTCGGCGTACGCCCTGCGGTGGTGCCCAACCACCGCACCCGGGTCCGAAGCCGGTGGCCTCGGACCCGGGCATCGGTACTCAGGGGCTGGTGCAGGTGATGTTGCTGGGCGGGGTGGCGCCGTCGCCGGTGGCGGTGAACCCGAAGGTCGTCGAGCCGTTCGGCGCGAGCGTGCCGTTGTAGGCGGCGTTGCGAACGGTGACGTCGCCGGTGGTGCCCGTGTTGGTGCCGCTCCAGAGGCTGCTGATGGCCTGGCCGCTCGCCAGGGTCAGCCGTACCGTCCAGCCGTCGACCGTGCTGGCGGTGCTGTTGGTGACGGTGACCTCGCCCTGGAAGCCACCCGGCCAACTGTTGACGGCCCGGTAGGTGGCGGCGCAGGTGCCCGGCTCACCGGTCGGCGGCGGGGTGGTCGGCGGAGGCGTCGTCGGCGGCGGGGTGGTCGGCGGAGGCGTCGTCGGGGGAGGCGTCGTCGGCGGGGGCGTGGTCGGCGGCGGGGTGGTCGGCGGAGTGGTGGACTGGAACTGGCTGAAGAACCGCCAGATCTCCCCCGAGGTCCAGGTCCGGGAATCGTTGGGGCTGGACGACCCGTCGACCGGGCTCGGGGTGTGGTCGCCGTCGAACGCCGCCCACTGCACGGGGTATCCCGCACGGCAGCCGGAGTAGGTGGTGGTGATGTGGGTCAGGCTGCCCCGACTGGGCTCACGGGGACTCTGCGCGGTGCAGCCGTTGTTCCTGACGAACGTGTCGCGCAACGCCCGACCCTGGGAGATGTTCAGCACGCTGTCGTAGATGCCGTGGATACCGAAGTACGCCACGGGCTGGGTACCACCGTTACAGCCGCTGAGGTTCGCGCCGGAGAGGACGGTGACCGCACGGATGACGTTGGGTCGGGCGCAGGCCACCGCGTAACTCATGGCCCCGCCGTAGCTCCAGCCCAAAGCGAAACGCTGCGTCGTGTCGACACAGAGGTCGTTCTCGACCTGCCGGGAGATGTCGTCGAAGAGGGTCAGATCCCGCCCGTTGGTGTTGGCCCACCCGGCGTTGATGCCCTGCGGCGCGACGAAGATGGTGCTGTTGTTCGACAGCGGCGCGAGGCCGTAGTAGCCGGCCGAGGCGACGTTGCTGGCCGACCCGTTCAACCAGTGGAAGCCGAAGATCAGCCGGTACGGGCGGTTCCTGTCGTACCCGCTCGGGATCTGGAGGATGTAGGTGCGGTTCTGACCGCTGCTCGTGATCGTGCGCGTCCCGTTGGTGAGAGTGGGTGCCTTGCCGCAGCCCGCGGTCGCCGCGAGGGTGCCGTTCGTGGCAGCCGCCGCCTCACCGCGGAACCCGGCGCTCAGCGCGCCGCCGGTCGCCACGACGAGTACCGCCGCGGCCGCGACGAATGTCAGTAATTTTCTCCGTCTGACCATTGCTCGACTCCTTGCCGTTGATCGTGCGTACGACATGCGCCTCGCCTGGCGGTTCGGCGAGCTCCGGTTCGTGCCGGTGAGGGTGCTCGCCCCGCGCTGGCGGAACGAGGGGTCGGCCGACGAGGCGCCGTGACAGGACGTCCTTCCGTTGCGGGGCCGGCGTGCTTCGGCGGCCGGTGCGGCGTACACGGGTGGCGTACGGGCCGTACCGTCGCTGCCGGGGTTGTCCGCGACGGGGCATGGATGCGGGGGGTGCAGTCGGACCGGGGCGTCCGACGACCGCGCGGTCGCCTGGCAGTGGCGGAGCGGCCCGGACTGGTCACCGACCGGCGCGGCGGCGGGAAGGCGAGCCCTCGGCGTGCCTGCGCCAACTGTCCGCGGTGACTGGGAGCGTGCCCTTCGCTCCCCGCGCCGGAACATAGCATGTTATCGATAACATGCTCAACCGGCCGAGTGCTGCGCAACGGGCCACAGTGGGCGGTGCGGCCCAGTGATCATCGGTCGAAAGCGCTGGTCAGAGGGCTGGCCGGAGCGCGGCGCATCCGCCGTCCCGAACGGGTGTCCCGTCTACCTGGCCTCGGATCGAGGACTGTAGTCGGTGACACCGAGCAGCCTGTCCCCCAGGTCGCACACCATGTCCCGCATGCAACGGGTCCCGCCGTTCTGCATGGCGTGCATGGCGTCGCAGGCCTGCCGCCAGGCGTGGCAGGCGCCGGGCACGTCGTCGAGATCCAGGAACGTCCCACAGAGCCGGACCGACGCCTCGAAGACGCGGATCCGGCTCCGCGCCTCGACGGCCGCCTGCAACGCCTGCTCGAGCTGGTCCCGAGCCTGGCGCTGGTGCCCCAGCAGAGCGAGACACTCGCCGATCAGAGTCCGGATCGCGGCCTCGTCCGTCTGCGGTCCGGACTTCTCGCTGCGGGCGAGCGCATCGTCGAGGCATGCCATGGCCTCGCCGGGAGCACCGAGCTGGACGAGCGAGTGCCCCCGGGCCACGGATGCCCAGATCTCACCGTGCTCGATGCCCGCGGCACGGTACAGGGACAGCGCCCTCTCGTTCTCCTCGAGCGCCCGGTCGTGCTGGCCGAGCTGACTGTGGACCCGCTGTAGCGCGCCATGGACACCGGCCAACTCGGCGATCATGCCGTGCTCCGCGAAGATCCTCCGCGCATCCGTGAGCAGGTCCAGCGCCTCGTCGTAGGTGGCCAGGTAGTGGCAGGAGTCGGCCAGGCCCCACATGGCGTGGGCCGCACCGACCTCGTCCCCGCTGTCGCGGGCGGCCCGAAGTGCCACCCGCATCACGTCCTGCCAGTCGTGGAAGCGCCCGGTGAGCTGCAACCACGGCCAGGTGGTGAGCGCCAGTTGCCACGGCAGGACGCCGTAGGCGCCCTCGGCCGCGCGACGTACCGCCTCGAACAGGGTCTCCCGGTGGTCGTCGAACCAGCGGACCGCCGCGTCGTAGGAAGGCGGTCGTTCCGCGACGACACCGTCCGGGGCCGGGGCCGGCGCGACCGCCGGGCTCATCGGCGCGAGCAGGAGCGCGGCCTGATAGCTGCTGTGCAGGTAGTGCCGCAGGAGCCGGCTGACCGCCGCCTCCCGCTCACGCACCGGCTCCTCGGCGAGGAACAGTTCCTGCGCGTACGCCCTGAGCAGGACGTGCGAGGTGAACCGGCCCCTGTCGTCCTCGTCGAGCATGGCCGCGTCGGCAAGTTCCCGCACCATCGCGCGCGTCTGGGCCGGCGGGGTCTGGGACATGCTGGCGAACGCCTCGGCCGAGATGCCGGCCGTCATGGCGGCGGAGGACAGGCGGAAGAGCCGGGCCGCGTCCGGGCTGAGCTGGCGGTACGACCAGGCGAAGGCGGCACGCGGATCGCATACCCCGTGATTGTTGGAGAAGGCGGCGAGTCGTTGCGCGCCGTCGCGGAGCTCGGCGGCCACGTCCTCCAGGGCGAGTCGCGGACGCGCGCTCAGCCGGCCCGCCAGGATCGCCAGCGCGAGGGGTAGACGGCCACACATCTCGATGATCTCGTCGAGAGCATCGGACACCGGAGCGCTGCCCGCCAGGGCGCGGTTCGGCGCGTCGTTCAGCCGGCGCTGGACCAGCCTGCGGGCGGTCGGCATGTCCGGAGGGTCGAGGTGCAGCAGGTGTGCGCCGTCGCGGACCGCCAGATCGACGAGCGGACTCCGGCTGGTCACCAGGACCAGGCACTGCGGGGAGTTGGGCAGCAACGGGCGCACCTGGGCGGCGTCTCGCGCGTTGTCGAGGAGTAGGAGCATCTTTCTGCCCGCGGTGAGGCTCCGGTAGATGCCGACCCGCGCGGCGAGCGTCTCCGGGACGCTGGACATGTGGAAGCCCTGCGACGACAGCAGCGATCCGAGCGCGTCCCGGGCGGACAGGCCGTCGGTCTCGGGCTGCTCCGCGCGCAGGTCGAGGTAGAGCTGACCGTCGGTGAAACCCCCGGCGACCAGGTGGGCGAAGTGCGCGGCCAGCGTGGACTTTCCCACGCCGCCCATTCCGTCCAGAGCGACGACCAGCGGACCCGTTCCTCGCGCGTCGGCAGCCCCCGCGCGCAGGCCGGCGAGAGCCGAGAGCTCCGCGGTACGCCCGACGAAGGCGGGCAGGTCGGGTGGTAGCTGCGCCGGTCGTACCAGCGGCACCGGCCCCGACCGGACGCTCCGCCGTGTCCCGCCGCCGGTCGGGCCGTTCCCCTCCGAGGTCGTCGCCGTCCCGGCCAGCACCCGCCGGTGCGCGGACTGGAGTGCCTCGCCCGGATCGATGCCCAGCTCCTCGGCGAGGCGGGTGCGGACGGACCGGTACAACTCCAGCGCCTCCGCCTGGTGCCCGCCGGCACCCAGCGTGGCGATCAGACTCGCCTGCACCGGCTCGTGGAACGGCGCCATCGTGGCGGCCAGCCGCAGGGGCCGCAACACGTGCGTCGGACGTCCCAGTGACATGGCGAGTTCGGCCGCCGGCACGCAGAGGTCGAGGAATTCCCGATCAAGCGCAGCGAAGATCGACATCGCGGTGGTGCCGTGGGCGTACGTGTCACCGGCCGGCCCGCGCCACAGCCCCAGGGCCTGGACGTAGCGGTCCAGTGCCTCGTGACGATTGCCGGCCGTGAGGCTCGCCCGCGCGGCGCCGACGAGCTCGCGGAAGCTGAACAGGTCCAGCGAGCCGGGTGCCGGCGCGAAGAGGTAGCCACCGCCGTGCCGGCGCAGGTACGAGCCGGACGCCCGCAGCGGAAGCGAGGGTTCCATCAGTCGCCGAAGCGCGCCGACGTACTTGTGGATGACGTTGGAGGCGCTGGCCGGGGCGTCCTCGCCCCAGACGAGTTCGATGAGGTCGGCGGCGCTGACGGGTCGCCCTGCGCGGGCGAGGAGCAGGGCCAGCAGACGACCCTGCTGACGAGGGCCGACGTCCACCTCGACACCGTCGCGCCACAGCCGCAGGGGACCCAGGATCTCGAAACGCAGCGCGGCGGCGGTCGGCCGAGGTCCGTCTTGCCCATGGCGGACATCGACCGAACTCGACAATTCAATCTCCTGTTTCGCCTTGACCCGTCGCCACCATCGGCTACCACCCGCGCTCCCAGTCTACGTGGGAGGCCCGCCGGCAGAGCTCGTCGCCGAGGGCGGAACGGGACGAAACGCCGGACCGGGGCGGCGGCAACAGATATCTCACTGCGGGGAATACGTCGGATAATGACGTCCCGGCACCGTTCGTCCTTCTCCCGTCGAGGCCGGTGATCCCGCGCCAAACGGCAGCGAGGCCGTCTTTTCGGGTCCTAGACTGCGAGCGTGTCCGGCGGGGCCGCCCCCTGCCACGGAAGAGGTGCGGGTTCATGAATTCTCGGCCGACGAAACAGCAGGAGAGCCACCACGGCGGGGCCAACCGCGACATGCCGCCGGAACTCGGCTCGGATTCCATTGGCATATTCGAGGGCCGGACCTTCGTGTTGTCCAATTCTGTCGGCGACGTGCCAAACGATTCCATCGCCGGACTGGTGCACGACGACACCCGCTATATCAGCCGCTGGGAGATGACCCTGGGCGGACTCGCCCCACTGGTGCTCAGCGCGAGTACCGTCGATGCCTACTCGGCGGCCTTCTTTCTCGCCAACCCGGAACTGCCGGACCTACGGGCGAACGGGCTCGGCGTGCGCCGGGAACGTTTCGTCGGGGACGGCATGTACGAGCGCGTCGTGTTGCAGTACTTCGGCGCCGAGCCGGTCTCCGTACGTCTGCGGCTGGATGTCGGCGCGGACTTCGCCGACCTCTTCGAGATCAAGAGGTCGGGTCCGAGCAGGCTGGCCGACATCCGGCGGAACCACCAGTCGGACGGCTCCGCCCTGCGCTTCTCCTACCAGAACTCGCGCTGGTCGGTCGCCACCACGGTCGAGGCCGACCCGCCCGCCGAGCGGGTCGAGGGCGACTCACTGGCCTGGGACGTGCGCCTGGAACGGGGCGGCACCTGGAGTTGCGAGCTACGCGTCCTGCTGACCTGTCAGGGTAGGGAGTTCCAGCCCAGCAGCCGCGCCTTCGGCGAGTCGCACGACGCCGACGCCGACGACCCGGCGACGCGCTGGGTAGCGAGAAAACCGCACCTGAGCGCGGATTCGGAACTGTTGCGCAACGTCTACCACAAATCGGCCGCGGACCTGGTGTCGATGCGCATCGTCAAGGAGATCAACGGCCAGGAGATCGTCCTGCTGGCCGCCGGCATGCCCTGGTTCCTGACCGTGTTCGGGCGGGACACGCTGATCACGGCGTACCAGAGCGTCACCTGCGGCCCGGACGTCGCGCGCGGTGCACTGCTGACTCTCGCCGCGCACCAGGGCACCGTCGTCGACGACTTCAGCGACCAGGACCCCGGCAAGATCCTGCACGAGTTCCGTTCGGGTGAGCTGACGCAGCTCGGCATCGAGCCCTACGGCCCCTGCTTCGGCGCGGCCGACACCACCCAGCTGTGGCTCATCCTGCTCTCCGAGTACTGGCGGTGGACCGGCGACGACGCGTTGGTGCGGCAGTTGCGACCGAATGCCGACGCAGCGCTGCGGTGGATCGACGAATTCGGCGATCGCGACGGCGACGGTTACGTCGAGTACGCCACCCGCTCTCCGAACGGGATGCGCAACCAGTGCTGGCGCGATTCGCCGGACGGTGTGCAGTTCGCCGACAGCAGGCTCCCCGACCTGCCGGTCGCCACCTGCGAGATCCAGGGGTACACCTACGACGCCAAGCTACGCGCCGCGGAACTCGCCGACGGGCCCTGGGCCGACGCCCCGTTGGCACGACGACTGCGGGCCGAGGCCGCCGACCTGCGCGAGCGGTTCAACCGCGACTACTGGCTACCGGAGCGCGGGGGCTACTACGCGATCGGGCTAGACGCCGGGAAGCGGCCCATCGATTCGATGACCTCGAACATGGGTCACCTGCTGTGGAGCGGGATCGTTCCGCCCGAGCGGGCCGCCGTGGTGGCGCGGCACCTGATGTCCGACGAGATGTTCTCCGGCTGGGGTGTGCGGACCCTGGCGACCGTGGACGTCGGGTACAACCCCATCGGCTACCACCTCGGCACCGTGTGGCCACACGACAACTCGATCATCGCCGCCGGCCTTGCCCGGTACGGCCACCGGGACGAGGCCAACCGCATCGCGATGGCGATGCTCGAGGCGGCGGCCCACTTCGACTACCGCCTGCCCGAGGCGTTCTCCGGGTACGACCGTTCGCTGGGACGACGACCCGTTCCGTACCCCACCGCCTGCAACCCCCAGGCGTGGGCCAGCGGCGCGCCCCTGCTCTTCCTGCGGACGATGCTCGGGCTCGACGTCAGCGACGGCGTCCTCGGCACGGACCCGCACATCCCCGAGGAACTGGGCGGCATCCGGCTGACCGGGCTCAGCGTGCACGGCGCGAAACGGAGCGTCGACGCCTCCGGTTCGCGGTTGCGCTCTCTGGCCTGACGACGGGCGGGTCGACCGGGTCAGGCGGTCAGGAAGCTCGTCCGCAGGCTGGACAGCGCCTCGTGATGCCGGGACCGCACCGTACGGACCGGGACTCCGAGTATGCGGGCCGTCTGGTGCGTGGTCCGTCCCGCCAGGTAGGTGTGCAGGAGCACCGCGCGGTGCTCGACCGACAACCGCCGCAGCATGGAGACCGTCTCGGCGGCCGCGACGGCGGCGTCCGCGTGGTCCGGCTGGGCGACGTCGACCTCCGGCGCGGGTCGCTCACGCCCGACGGCGACCTTCCGCAGCGACGTCACGGCCAGATCACGCGCCACCGTCATCAACCAGTCCCGGATCGGGACCTCGTTGAGGCGGAGTCGGCCACCATGCTGCCAGGCGTGGATGAACGTCTCCTGCACGATGTCCTCGGCGAGGTGGTGGTCCACAACGAGCTTCTCGACGAAGGTGAGCAGCGGCCGGGTGTGATCGGCCATCAACTCGTCCAGCGCGGGAGTCCGACCGGACGCCGCGCAGGTCTCGTGAGCCGTTGTCATTGGCGGGTGCCTGGTCCTTAGCGAGCGGGTGTGCGAGCGGGCCCGCCGCCGACACCGTCCTGCGACCGGCACCGACGATCGACCCGATCCCCGACCCTACGGTCCGCCAGTTACCAACGTCGTGACGAACTCTTACCGGCCCGCGCCGGCACCCCGGCGCACCCCGAGTCCCCGGCCGATCACCTCGGGCGTGCGACGTCGAGCTGACCCGTGGACCGGACCGTCACCCAGGTCGTGACCGTCGCCCCGTCGACCTCGGCCGTGCAGGTGAACCGGTGTCCCTCGATGACCGGCTGGTCGACCGGACACGCGACGGTGTCCGCGTTCAGCCCGTAGTCGTCCCGGAGCACGGTCAGCACCTGCCGTTGCAGGGCGGCGGTGTCGAGGACCTTCTGGCGCGGGAGGTCGGGTCGGGTCACGGCCACGACCGTCCCCGCGACAACCAGAAGAACGAGCGGGACCGCGACGGCCACCACGAGCTTCGGGGACGGTCGCCGCCAACGGCTCGCCGTCGGCGCGTTCGCCGCCGGGCCCCAGTGCGGCGGGGGCGCGGGCTTCCAACGGGGTGCCAGCAGGGCCGTCCCCGCGCCGGTGCCCGCAGGGCTGTCGTTCATCGTCGGCTCCACGCTCTCAGCGGGTGGTGGGGGTCGGCACGGCGACGACCTCCGGCAGCGGCTTCGTCTTCTCGCCGGTCGGAGCGACCGCGAACCAGGTGCCACCGACTCCCTGGCCCCGGATGTCACCGGGCGCGAGGTCCTTGGCGAACCGGTAGACCGGCCAGCCGCCGATGGTCACCTGGCAGGTGCCGTCGGCCCGCTCGACGTACCCGACGAGTTGGGGGTCGACGCCGTCCGGGTAGATCCGACCGGGTGACGAGATGAGCAGCGGGGGCCACGTCTTCGCGCAGTCGCCCGCGCAGGTCGCCTTCGGCGGCCGCGCCGAGTCCTTGTCGAAGCGGTAGAGCGTCCTGCCCTGGCCGTCCGCGACGTACGTGCCGATGTCGGCCTGGTCCGTCGCCCGCAACTGCACCACCGAGCTGCCCTGACCACGGTCCGGGCTGGCCGGGACGGGTACGTCGGACGGCCCGCTGTAGATCTGCACGCGGCGCTGCGTCTTCGCCACGCTCGGTGGCGGCACCGGGCTGACCTCGATCACCTGCGGGGTCGGGTCCGCGCTCGCGCTGACGGATGCCACCGGAGACGCCCCCTGGGTCGGCGCGGTCGCGGTGCCGCCCGCCCCCGTGGAGTCCCCGCACGCGGTCAGCGCCGCCAGGCCGATCACCGCGATCGCGATCCGCGCTCTCTGCACCATGTTCGCTCCACCTCGTACTCGGTGTGGACCGGGCTCGTGCACAGGTCCGGCACCCACACGGACGTCGTACCGAAACGGTTCACCACCGCGTCACGACGGACGCCCGCGTCCGACTCGAACTTGCGCTGAACCGGATGGCGTGAGCATCCGTGTGGGTGGCGGCGTCGGCGCAAGACGGTCCACGAGGGGACCGGCTCGCCGACCCGGGAAACCGAGAAACCGGGAGGGCGACATGGCCACCTACCACATCGTCAGCGAGGACATCCAGGAGTCCGCGAGCTGGCTGCAGCAGAACATGCAGACCCTGCTGGACGGGATGACCCAGGCCAAGAGCAAGATCGACACACTGATCCAGGGTGGCTACAACACCCCGGGCGCGCAGCAGCAGTTCGGGCCGTACTTCGAGGAGTACAAGGGCAGCGTCGACCAGACCCTGCACGGCATGGAAGGCATCAGCCAGTACCTCACGCAGGTCAGCGACGCCTTCTCCGAGACCGACACGCAGACCGCCGCCAGCCTCAGCCGCTGACGAAACGAACGGTCGGGGCCGCGTGGTGAGCATTCACCGCGCGGCCCCGACCGTGTTCCCGACGGATCATCCGACCAGGAGATACCCGTGCGCCTGTTGCTCACCGTGACGGACCAGTCCACCCCCGCGACCGACTACCAGGTCGAGGCCGCCCTCGACTCCACCGTCGCGGAGCTCGCCGAGGTGCTGGCGGGGCGTCGTCCGGAACCCGGCACCCGCCCGCCGACGATCTTCGTCGCCGGCGCGCCGCTGGACCCCGGGCTCACACTCGCCGACGCGCCGCTGTGGCAGGGCAGCGTTCTCGAACTGGACCGCCCGGCACCCGTGTCGCCCGCACGGACGCCGGGTCCGCTGGAGATCCGGGTGGTCAGCGGTCTGGGCGCCGGCAACCTCTACCCGCTCGACATCGGCGAGCACGCCATCGGCCCCTCCGACGACGGCCACGTGCTCGTGCACGACGACCCGCTCGCGCCCGCGCTCGCGCGGCTGCGCGTGACCGAGGACGGGGAGTGCTGGCTCCACCCGACCGGACCCGGGCTGCTGCTCGACCGGGTGGAGATCGACGAGCAGGAGCGGATCTGGGCGACCGGGGCGCAACTCGCCGCGGGTTCGTCCCTGCTGGAGCTTCGCCGCCCCCTCGCGGACGAGGCGGCACTCCAGATCTCGGAGGACCGTACGGGCCTCGACTACAACCGTCCGCCCCGCCTGCTGCCCGCGGCGCGGACCACCCAGTTCACGCTCCCCGGGCCGCCGGCGCCGCCGGAGCGGCGGCCACTCACGCTGATCACCGTGTTGGCGCCGGTCGTGCTCTCCGGCGCCGCGTTCGTCATCACCCGCAACCCGCTCACGTTGCTCTTCGCCATCCTGTCGCCCCTGGTGCTCATCGCCGGTCAGATCGGCGCGCGGCGTCAGGGCCGGGCCACGTACCGCTCCCGGCTCGCCGAGTACGACAAGAAGAGGGCACGCATCAGCGGCGAGGCCGAGGAGGCGCTGGCCACCGAACGGCTGGTCCGCCGGGACAACTGCCCCGACCCCGCCGCGATGGGGCTGATCGCCGTCGGGCCGCAGCGTCGCCTCTGGGAGCGACGGCGTACCGACCCCGACTTTCTGGAGCTGCGGGTCGGCAGCGCGGACCTGCCCTCCGAGGTGGTGCTGCGGGACCTGAGCCAGGACGAGAACCGGCGCGAGGTCCGGTGGAGCGCCCTCGACGTGCCCGCGACCGTGCCGGTGCGTAAGCACGGAGTCGTGGGGGTGGCCGGCGACGCCGTCGCACGTACGACGGTTCGTTGGATGATGGCCCAGGCCAGTGCGCTGCACAGTCCGGAGGACCTGCAGATCTACCTGCTCTGCGGGACCGCCGACGAGGCCGGGTGGGCCTGGGCCGGATGGCTGCCACACCTGCGGCCCCGCGACGGTCAGGACACCCTCGCCACGGTCGGCACCGACACCCAGACCCTGGCCCGCCGGGTCGGTGAACTGGTGACGATCATCTCGTCCCGCTCCGGTGAGCGGGCCAACGGCGCGTTCCGGGACGTCCTCGTGGTGCTCGACGGGGCCCGCAAGCTGCGGTCCCTGCCCGGCGTCACCCAGATCCTGCGCGAAGGACCAGCGGTCGGGGTGTACGCCATCTGCCTGGACGCCGAGGAGAGGCTGCTGCCCGAGGAGTGCCAGGCGGTCATCGCCCAGCAGGAGGACGGATCGCTGCTGGTGACCCAGACCCTCGCCGCCCCGATCGCCGACGTCCACCCGGACGTCGTCCCGCCCGAGTGGCTGTACCGGGTGGCGCGGGCGCTGGCGCCGCTGCGGGACATCGGTGGCGCCGACGAGGAGAGCGCCCTGCCCGGCGCGAGTCGGCTGCTCGACGTACTCGGGATGGAGCCGCCGGAGCCGGAAGCCGTGACGGCCCGGTGGACCTCGGGTGGTCGGACCACCGAGGCGGTGCTCGGTGTGTCGCTCGACGGGCCGTTCGCGCTCGACCTGAAGCGGGACGGACCGCACGGCCTCGTCGCCGGCACCACCGGCTCCGGCAAGTCGGAGCTGCTGCAGACCCTCGTCGCGTCCCTCGCCGTGGCCAACCGGCCGGACGCGATGACGTTCGTGCTTGTCGACTACAAGGGCGGCAGCGCGTTCAAGGACTGCGTCCTCCTGCCGCACACCGTCGGCATGGTGACCGATTTGGACACCCACCTGGTGGGCCGGGCGCTGACCTCGCTCTCGGCGGAGCTGCGGCGACGCGAACACATCCTGGCCGAGGCCGGAGCGAAGGACATCGACGACTACGTGGAGCTGCTGCGCCGCGAGCCGTCCCGCGTCGCGATGCCCCGGCTGCTCATCGTGATCGACGAGTTCGCGTCGATGGTCCGTGACCTGCCCGACTTCGTGACCGGGCTGGTCAACATCGCCCAGCGAGGCCGGTCGCTCGGCATCCACCTGGTGCTGGCGACCCAGCGGCCGGGCGGTGTGGTCTCCCCCGAGATCCGGGCCAACACCAACCTGCGCATCGCCCTGCGGGTCACCGACAGCAGCGAGAGCCAGGACGTGCTGAACGCCCCGGACGCGGCCACCATCTCGAAGTCGACGCCGGGCCGCGCCTTCGTCCGTCTCGCCCAGTCGTCGCTGGTGCCGTTCCAGGCCGGCCGGGTCGGCGGATTCCGCCCCGGGGCGCGCAGCACCGAGCGACCGGCCCCCTGGCTGGCGCCACTGTCCTTTCCCGACCTCGGCCGGCCCGCGCCTCGTCGCCGTTCCGGCGAAGCGGCGCCATCGGCCGAGCTGACCGACCTGGCGGTGCTCGTGACGGCGATCCGGGATGCCAGCGAACGGCTCGGCATCCCGGCCCAGCACAGCCCCTGGCTACCCGCGCTGCCGACGTCGCTGACCGTGGACGCGCTGCCCCCGGCCCGCGCCAGCGACTACCACCTCCCGGCGGTCGCCTACGGGCTGGTCGACCTTCCCGCCCAGCAGGACCAGGTGCCGTTGGCGCTGGACCTCTCCACGCTCGGCCACCTGCACGTCATCGGCTCCTCGCGCAGCGGCCGATCGCAGACGCTCCGGACGATCGCCGGCGCTCTCGCCCGCGTCCACTCCGCGGCCGACGTCCACCTCTACGGCGTCGACTGCGGCAACGGGGCGTTGCTCGCCCTCAACGGCCTGCCGCACTGCGGAGCGGTGGTGCAGCGTACCGAGGCGGAACGGCTCGGCCGGCTGTTCGCCCGCCTCGTCGCGGAACTGGGCCGGCGGCAGCAACTGCTCGCCGGACGGGGCTCGGCGAGCATGGTCGAGTACCGCACCGGTACGCCCGCCGGTGAGCGACCGCCGCACATCCTGGTGCTCCTGGACCGGTTCGAAGTCTTCGACAAGACGTTCGCCGACTACGACAACGGCACGATCATGGCTGGTCTGCTCACGCTGCTCCGCGAGGGCGCCGGAGTGGGCATCCACGTGGTGCTGGCGGGTGACCGGGCGATGTTCTCCAGCCGGATCTCGTCCACGAGCGACGACAAGCTGGTGCTACGCCTGACCGAACGCGGTGACTACAGCATGGTCGGCATCAACCACCGGCAACTGCCGGACGAGATCGAGGCGGGCCGCGCGATCCGGGCAGCCGACGGCGCCGAGGCGCAGATCGCGGTGCTCGGCGAGGACACCTCGGGTCAGGGGCAGGCGCGCGTACTCGCCGACATCGCCGAGACGGCCCGGCAGCGGGACGCGGACGTCGCGGCCGTCGACCGCCCGTTCCGGATCGACGTGCTGCCCGACGAGTTGACTCTCGCGGACACGGAGGCGCTCAGCCGACCCGACGGACCGCTGTGGACCATGCTGGGCGTCGGTGGCGACGAACTCACCGCGATCGGACCGGATCTGACGATCGTCCCGACCCTGGTCCTGGCGGGTCCGCCGCGCTCGGGGCGGAGCACCGCGTTGCTGACGATGGTGGCCGGGCTGCTGCGCAAGGGCACGCAGGTGGTCGTGGCGGCGCCCCGCAGATCGCCGCTGCGCGAGCTGGCCGGCCTGCCGGGCGTGCTCGACCTCGTTCCGGGCGAGAACCTCACCTCCGCCGCTCTGACGGCCGCGCTGGAGCAACGGAGCGGGCCGGCGGTGGTCGTGCTGGACGACGCCGAGTTGCTGCTCAAGTGCGACGCGGGAAGCGAACTCGGGGAGATCGCGCGGTCCGGCACGGAACGAGAGCTCGGACTGATCATGGCCGGCACCATCGACGGCCTGTCCGGCGGCTTCGGCGGCTGGCACGTCGACGCCCGGCGCAACCGACAGGGCGCGCTCCTCAGCCCGCAGGGCCTCGGCGACGGCGAGCTGATCGGCGCCAAGCTGAGCCGGGGACAGCTCGGCGGGGGACGCCTGGGCCGAGCGCTGCTGCACCTGGGCGACGGTACCGTCCGCCTCGTGCAGGTGCCCCGGACCGACCCGGCGGCGCTACGGACGCTGGTGACGCCAGCGGAGACCGCCCCGGTGCAGGAGTGAGGTAGAGCCGGATACGACAGGGGGGACACCGCGGCGCGGTGTCCCCCCTCGTCGCGCACTCAGGCGTCGGTCGCGGTCACATCCCTCGACTCCGGACGCGCGGTCAACGCCGGCTGCTCGTCGTCCCACGTGAACGCCAGCGTCTCGGTGATCGCGCCGAAGAGTCCGAAGATCTCCTCCGCCTCCGCGAGGTTCGGGCTCGATCCGGTCACCACCACGACGTCCGCCGACCCCGGCATCGGCACGACGGTGTGCATCACCGCGCACCGCATCGTCGCGCCGTCCTGGACGACGTTCTGAATGCCGTACACACGGCCCACGGTGCCGATCCCGGGGATCACCGCGGTCGTCACCCGCCGCCACGTCCCGTCGACCCGGGTCGGTTGCCCCACGGCGGTCAGCGCGCCGAGGATGTCACCGTTGGCCGGTGGCGTGACCACCGCGACCACCACGGTGGCGGTGAGCGGGCCGTCCTCGTACATCTCGAAGACGCCCGCGGCGTGCACCGCGCCGCTGCGCCGGGCCTGGCGTACCGACCGGCGTACCTGCTCGGCGAAGCGGCCCGCCTGGTCCGCGGTGAAGCCGCCGGTCAGGGCGTGTCCCCGTGCCTCCTCGCCCATCCGGTTCTCACTCGCCTCGTCGGCCACCGGGAAGTCGACCCACGCCTGCGGAGTGCGCAGCTCGAAGCCGGTCGGGGTGGGCGTCGCGGCATGGGCCTGGGTCGGGGCGCTCACTGTGCGGCCTGCTGGTCCGGCGCGGTCAACGCGTTGACCGTCTGGGTGTCGGTCTCCCGGAACGCGTCGGCGACGGCCTTCGCGGCGTCGCGTACGCCACCGAGGTCCTTGCCCACGACGTGCCGGCCGTCGCCCCACCGCTTCTCGAAGTGCCGGGCGGCGTCCTCCAGGCCGCGCTGCCCGAGGGTGTCGACCACCGCGCCCATCGACCGGACCGACGCGCCGTCCATCAACTCCTTGGTACGCCGCAGCAGCTCGTGTACGCGTTCCAGCTCTGCGCCCGGGACGAGGATCTCGCTCATCCCGCGCGCTCCCCCGCCGGCCTGCCCATCGCATCGCTCATCTCCGCACCCTCCAGACCGTCACGGCAACTGCGCCGTACACGGATCGGCGGCCAGCCTGGTTCACCTGCTGAACCGATCTCCCGCCGGCTACGTGTGCGATCCGGCTCCCGGCGGACGGTCCGGGCGTCGGTGTGACGATGCGGTGGGAGGACTTGTCATGACGCGTCCGGGCGACGCCGAGTGGTCCGTGTTGCAGCTCGACTCGGATCCGGTGCCGGGTGATCCCGAGTCCTTCGAGGAGATCACCCGGGCATACCAGGAGTTGGCCAGAACCACCCAGGAGGCGCACGACCTGCTCGCCTCGGGCAGTCAGATCGACGTCGGCCAGGGCAAGGCAATGGACGCCTTCCGCGACCTGATCGGCAAGCTGCCGGGGCGACTGGACCAGATGGCGAACTCCTACGCCAGCGCCGCCGACGCGTACCTGCGGTACCTGCCCTCGCTGGAGGAGGCGCAGACGATGTCACTGCGCGCCCTCGACCAGGCCCGACAGGCGGCCGGAGACCAGAGCGCCGCCCAGGCCGCAGCCGTCACCGCGGCGGCGACGCTGCTCGTGCTGAACGCCGAGACCGCGACCAGTCCGGACGGCAAGGAGCAGGCCACCGACGACGCCGCCGCCGCCAAGAACCGGCAGGCCGACGCCCAGCAGGCGCTGGACGGGGCGAAGTCGTTGCTCGGTCAGGCGACAGCCCTGCGCGACCAGGCCGCCCGTACCGCCGCCGACACCCTGCACCAGCTGGCGAAGGACGCGCCGCAACGGTCACTCTGGGACAAGATCGTCGAGGCGTTCGAGGCGTTCGTCGACTTCCTCCAGAGCACCGTCATCGAGTGGATCACCACCATCCTCGACGTGCTCTCCGTCGTCGCCTCGTTCATCTTCCCGCCCCTGGGCTCGGCCATCGGCTTCCTCTCCGGCGCCATCGATCTCGCCGCGGCGGCCGTCGGCGGCGACCCCGCCGAGATCGCCCTCGCCGCCGGCGGACTCGCCCTCGGCCTCGTGCCCGGTGGACGAATCGTCAGCCGGGTCCTCAAATTCGCCAACAAGTTCGCCGGCAAGATCCGCCCCGGCAGCGTCGCGGACGGCATCAGGAACAACACCAGGGAGGTCACCGGCGGCAGCCGTGGCGTGCCGGGTACCGGTGCGGCTCCGGGACGCGGGATCGACGCCACGGTCACCGAGGTCGGCATCGGCAAGACCGTCAAGGGTGTGTTCAACCGGATCGACCAGAAGTTGTTCGACATACGGTTCGACCGGGACCTCAAGGCCGCCAGGAAGAAGCAGGCCAACGACCCGACGCTGATCCTCGGCCAGAACAGCAAGGGTCACCTCAAGACGTTCCACGCCTCGGACGTCGAGTCGACACCGTTGGTGGACAACAACGGCAAACAGATCGGCGTGCTCTTCCCGAGTAGGGCCACCGACAACGAGAGCTTCACGAGCTGGGCCCGGACCGACGCCAACCTCGCCTTCGGCCGGAACATCGGCGGGGAGATCGCCGAACCGGGAACGAAGGCGATCCGCAGGCTGCCCGGTACCGAAACCGGCTTCGCGGACAACCAGTTCCAGGTCGCGCCGTGGGCCCGGCTCAAGACCGACCCCACCCTGGTCATCGCGCACGGCAGCCCGGACGGCGCCGCCGTGCGCCTGAAGAACGGAACCGTGCTCCAGGTCCCGGGTGGGCAGTTCGCGAAGGTCCTGCACCACAACGACATCTTCCGGGCCAGCAACACCGCCACGGACCCGAAGCGGTCCATCGCGATGATCTCCTGCAACTTCGGCAACACCTCCGGCACGGCGGGGCAGGACTTCGCCAACGCCATGCGGGATCTCGGCAGTCAGCGGCGGATCTTCGCGGCGAACGAGACGGTCGTCACCACTCAGGGTGTGGACGAGGGCGGCCTGCTGACCGACGCGGGCCGGGACATCGCGACGTTGGCAGTGCAGAACGGCGGCAAGTTCAAGCAGATCCACCCGAGCGTCGAGGGGGCGAGTTGATGAGCGAGCACGACAACGGTGATCGGCAGCGGAGTTGGATGCTGCTGACGGACGCGCGGTGGAGCGCGCCCGACGAAGGTGCGGCGGATGCGACAGACGTGCCACCGGTGGAGGCCATCGTCGGTGGCTGGCTGGTCGAGCCCGACGGCACCGTCGGCCGTTTCACCGCCAATCCGCTGTACCGGCCGGAGGACCCGGCGTTGCCTACCAGCCCGGTGGACGCCTCCGCGTCCCTTGTCGCCTCCGGTCGGGCCGGCGTCGACGTGGTGCTCCTGGCGCTGCGGGACAGCCTCGTGGACGTCGCGCTGGACGCCGAGGGTGGCGTGATCGTGGCACCGGCGCCGGATGACGTCCCCTGTGTGCTCGTCGCGACCGGTGCCGTCGACCAGGCCCGGGTCGACGCCGTCGACTGGCGGCAGGTCGACCTGCGCGAGCTGCTGACGCTGCTCCCGGACGGCGTCGACGTGCTGCTCAATCCGGGCGGGCCGCGTTCCATGCGCCTGTTCGCCGACGCGTTGCGGGACATCGCCGTCCAGGGCGAGCCAGCACCGACAGGTCCGTGACGTACCACCGCGCTGGGCTCGGACGTGTCGTCCGAGCCCAGCGCGGACCGGGTGGCCGGACCCGCATCGGCGACGGTTGACATCTCGATTCGGCCTCGACGTGGGTCAGTAGACAGATCTTCTAGTGATCAACTAACGGTACGAACAGGACGTGCATCCTGAGGACCCGTAGGCATCCGGCGGGAACGCCGACGACGTGAGGGTCAGCAAAAGGGTGGTAGCAATGGCGGGATCGGGACCTGTTCGTCGGCGCGAAGTGGCAGGCGAAGCACTGGTCCGGTCCATATTCGAGGAGCACGGACGCGCGATGCTCGCTTATGCGACACAATTGACCCGCGACCGCGCGGCCGCGGAGGACGTCGTCCAGGAAGCGCTGGTACGCGCGTGGCGGCACCCCGACGCGCTAGTCAACGGCAAGGGCTCGGTACGGGGTTGGCTGTTGACTGTCGTCCGCAACATCGTGACCGACACCATCCGCGCCCGGAACGCGCGCCCACCCGAGGTGCCGGAGGGCCCGACCGAATCAGCGGTCGAGCGTGACCACGCCGACCAGGTGGTGAACTCGATTGTCGTGACCGACGCGCTCAACCGCCTCTCCACGGAGCACCGACAGGTGCTCGAGCAGGTCTACCTGCGCGGGAGTACAGTCGCGGAAGCCGCACAGGTCCTCGGTATCCCACCGGGCACCGTGAAGTCTCGCTCCTACTACGCACTCCGAGCACTCCGCGATCTCGCCGAGCGTCGCGCCGGGGTGGAACGGCCTGCCTCATGAATTCCGACAGCTCATCGCCCCGCGCCGACCACTTCGACATCGGCGGCTATCTGCTGGGGGCACTCGATGAGGAGGCGACCCACCGAGCCGAGGAGCACCTGGCGGGTTGCGCGCAGTGTCGAGCCGAGGTCGAGTCGCTGCGGACGTGGGCGGGCGCGCTCGAGAACGTACCCGACGTGATGCTGCTGGACGGCCCGCCGGAGGACGGCGACCTGCTGTTGCAGCGCACTCTGCGCCAGATCCGCGGGGAGGCCGCCGACCAGCGCCGTCGCCATCACACCGTCACCGGAGTCGCGGCGGCCGTTGTCGCCTCCGCGGTCCTCGGTGGCGCCCTCTTCCTTCCCCGGGGAGACGGGACGACGGACGCGACAGCGCCGCCGCCGACCCCGACCGTCGCGGCCGACCCGACCGTCCGCTCCACCAGCGCCTCCGACCCACGCACGGGGGCTCGTCTCGCCGTGGCCGTCACACCGGCCCCCGGCTGGGTACGTGTCAACGCCACGGTCTCCGGCATCCCGCAGGGCCAACGCTGCCGCCTCCTGGTCGTGGGCAGAGACGGCAGCACGGTGCTGGCGGGCAGCTGGTTGGTGTCGGAGCGCGGGGCCGCCGAGGGTGTGACCCTGGACGGCAGCGCCCTGATCGACGAGGCCCAGATCGACAGTGTCCGGGTGGAGACGACCGACGGCATGGCGTACGTCAGCGCGAAGCTGTAGCCAGCCCTCGTCGGTGGCCGGTGGCTGATCCGGCCACCGGCCATCGTCAGTGGCCGATGGTTGTGTTCGACGGCCGGGCGACAGACAGCAGCGCCGGCCCAGGCCAGTGGCCGGGCCGGCGCGAGCCGTGGCGCAAGGTCAGCCCAGGCGCACCGAGACGACCGCGTTGTCGAAGTCGACAGTCGCCAGATCCGTGACGTCCCCGTTGATCACCTTCGACCGGCCGGTGCAGTCCGGGCCGGCCCAGAGCTTGAGCGAGCCAGGCGCCGCCACCGAGGAGGAGACCCCCGGGCGGCTCAGGTTGCGGCAGCCGGTTCCCGCGACGCCCTGCGAACCGGCGCCGTCGCCGAAGTTCGGGTCGTCGAAGAGGACCGCGCTGGTGGCCGGTGCGGCCGGCGACTCCGCGGCGGGCTGCTCGTCACCGGACACGCCGGCCTTGCCGCCGGTCGGGGTCACGCCGAACCAGGTGCCTCCGACACCCTGGCCCTTGGTGTCGCCTGCCTTGGTGTCCTTGGCGAAGCGGTAGACCGGCCAGCCCCCGATGGTGACCTGCCGGCTGCCGTCCGAGCGCCGGACGGTGCCGACGGCCTCCGCCTTGACCCCCGCGACGAAGATCTTGCCGCCCGGCATCACCGTGACCGGCGGCCAGGTCGCGGCGCAGTCACCGTCGCAGGTCGACGTCGGCGGGTTGTTGCTGTCCTTGTCGAATCGGTAGAGGGTCAGCCCCGCACCGTTGACGACGACCGGGTCGAGCTTGCCCGCCCTGCCCACGGTCATCTGGACCCAGCGCTGAGCCGATTCGCGGGCGGCCCCGGTCGCCACCCCACCGTCGGGTACCGCCCAGTCACCGGTCCCCGGAGCCGCGTTGTTGGACTTGGCGGTGCCGGACGTCAGAGCGAGGTCGGCGACACCGGCCCCGCCCTGCGGCGACGCCGCCGGGCTGCCGCTCAGGTCGGCGGCCCGCGCCGGGCCGGGTGGCACCTGGCTCGGGCCGCACGCCGTGAGCGTCACCGCGCCGACGGCCAGCGCGGCGATGAAGGGTGTCACGTGGTTGCGCATCATCGGGAATCTCCAGCGGTCACCCGGCTTCCAGGAGGTCCGGAAACCGTTCGCCCCTCACACGGAACAGGTCCGGGATCGGTTCAGGGCCGGTGCCGCCGCCGTCATCACGTGGGCGACCTCAGGTGGTTTGCAGGGCGACCTTCAGCCAACCCGGGTTGCGCATGTCGAACTCCCGGTACGCGGCGACCGCGTCGGTGAGCGGTTCGTGCTCGGTCACGACGTCCTCCGGACGGACCTGACCGGACGCCACCATGGCCGCCAGCTTGGGGATGTACCGGGGGTGGTTGCCGTTGCCGGCGCGGATGGTCAGGTTGCGCCCCATGGCCATCCCGATCGGGAAGTACCGGTCGCCAGGCGGATAGACGCCCACGATGCCCAGCGTGCCGACCTTGGCGAGGCTGTCCACCGCCCAGGTCTGCGCCTGACTCGGCGCGTCACCCGGCTTGAAGTGCCCGTCCTGGCCCGCGCTGTCGAGGTCCGGGGAGATCTTGCGCTGCTCCTCGGCGTTGCGCGCGTCGTCCTTACCCGCTGCGGGCCCCGACTTGGCGCTCTCGCTGTCCACTCCGACGGCGTCGATGGCGCAGTCGGCCCCGATGCCGTTCGTCAACTCCATGATGGCCTCGACCGGGTCGACCTCGTTGAAGTTGATCACCTCGGCGCCACGGCTGCGGGCGTGCTCCAGCCGGTCGGCGTGCCCGTCGACAGCGATCACCCGGGACGCGCCGCGCTGGTACGCCGAGAGGATGGCGAACTGGCCCACCGGACCGCAGCCCCAGACGGTGGCGACCTTGCCGTCGCTGACGTCGGCCAGAACCGCGCCGAAGTAGCCGGTCGGGTAGATGTCGGAGAGCGTGATGGCCTGCGACTCGGTGACGTTCTCGCCCAACGAGATCAGGTTGGTGTGCGCGAAGGGCACACGGGCGTACTCGGCCTGCAACCCGTTGAACGGACCCTGCATCTCGGGTGAGCCGGGCGAGGCGGTGCCGATCCGCGGCCCGAGCGGGTTGGCGTTGTCGCACTGCGCGAAGAGGCCCCGGCGGCAGTACCAGCAGGACCCACAGCCCCACACCGCGGAGATCACCACCCGGTCACCCGGCCGGAAGTTGTGGATCTGCGAGCCCACCTCCTCGACCACCCCGATGCCCTCGTGACCGAGGACCTTGCCCTGCTTCATCCCCGGCATCGTGCCGCGCACGAAGTGCAGGTCGGTACCGCAGATCGCCGCGGTGGTCACCCGGACGATCGCGTCCGTGGGTTGTTCGATGCGGGGTTCGGGCACATCGTCAACCCGGATGTCACCGATGCCATGCCAAACGACTGCCTTCACGCGTACTCCCATCCGCGCTGGCCGACCTCGTCGCGCCAGCACTCGACAACGGGACACCTCGTGCCCGGGACGAATGCCGGCTTCCCCGGGCACGAGGTGTCCAAACCGCGCCCTCAGCTCAGTCTCTCGGCGAGACGGGTGACGGAGGCACGCATGCTGTCGGTGCCACCGTCGGGAAACTCGTGCAGAAGCGTGCGAGCCTGTTCGAGAGCCCGACGCGACGCGGCGACGTCACCAGCGGCGATGAGAACGTCGACCATCTGTCGCAGCGCATCGAACTGCGACGGCCGGTCCCCCACGCGCCGCGCCGCGCTCGCCGCGATCTCCAGCTCGGTGACCGCCTCGGCGACGCGTCCGGTCTCGGCGAGATTGTCCGCGACGGCGGCCCGGATCTCGCTCTCCTCGTGCCCCCGCCCCACCCGCTGGCTGAGGTCAAGCGCCTCCCGGAGCACCCCGATCGACTCCGTGACCTTGCCCTGGGCGGTCAACGACCGTCCCGTGCCCAGAAGGCTGCCGAGTTGGCCCCGACGATTGTGGAGCAGGCGGAACAGCGACAGCGCCTTCGCGCTGTGCTCGAGGGCGCGGTCGTGCCGGCCCAGCGCGCTGAACACCTCGTGGAAGTTGTTGTGCACCAGCGCCTGTTCCAGACGCATGTCCCGGTCCCGGTAGGTCCGTGCGGCCTCACCGAGCAGGCGCAGCGCCTCCTCGTGGGCGCCGAGCAGGTACCGTGCGCCGGCCAGGCTGCGCAGGACGTGCGCCTCCCCGACGACATCGCCGCGCTCCCGCGCGTCCCGCAGCGCGATCCGCATGACGTCCTCCCAGTCCTGGAAGCGTCCGGCCCACTGCAGATACTGCTGCATGGCGAGGGCGAGCTGCCACGGCACGATGCCGTACCCGACGTCGGCGGCCAGGCGTACGGCCTCCGTGAGCATCTCCCGCTGGCGGTCGAACCAGTCGATGGCCTCGTCGTACGTGCCCGGCCGCTGAGGGACGACACCGGGCAGCGGAGGTGGCGGCTCGATCGGTGGCCGGTTCGGGTCCAGAACCAGCTGTGCCTGGTAACTGGTGTGCAGGTAGTGCTGCAACAGGCGGGAGAGCGCCGCCTCGCGCTCCGCCGTCGACTCCTCGGCCTCCAGCAGCTCCTCGGCGTACGCCTTCACCAGGACGTGGGAGGTGAGGCGGCCGTCCTCGTGCTCGGTCACCAGCGCCGCGTCGATCAGCTCGGCGAGGTGGGCGCGCGTGCTGTCCGGGTCGCGGTCGGCGAGACTCACGCACGCCTCGGCCGTGACACCGGGCAGCGGGGCTACCGACAGGAGCCGGAACAGCCGGGCGGCGTCCGGACTGAGCTGCCGGTAGGACCACGAGAAGGCGGTACGCGGGTCGTTCAGCCCAGGCCCACCCGCGAACGCTTCCAGTCGGCGGGCGCTGTCGCGCAGCTCCGCGGCGATGGTCGCGAGCGACAGCCCCGGACGAGCGGCGATCCGGGCCGCCAGGATGGCCAGCGCCAGTGGAAGCCGGCCGCACAGCTCGATGATCTCGTCGGCGGTGCTGGCACAGCCTCCGTCGTCGGTCGACCGGCTCGGCAGGCCGGCGAGCCGACGTTCGAGAAGTCGACGGGCCGTCGGCAGATCGGGCGGGTCGACCCGGAGCAGGTGCGCACCGTCGAACGCCGCGAGGCCGACGAGGGCCCGCCGGCTGGTCACGATCACGAGACTTCGTGCCGAGTTCGGCAGTAGCGGGCGTACCTGGGCGGCGTCGTGAGCATTGTCCAGCAGGAAGAGCATCTGCCTGCCGGCTGTCATGCTGCGGTACATCCCGATGCGCGCGTCGAACGTGTCGGGTACGTCGGAGGCGGGCACGCCCACGAGGTGCAGCAGTGAACGCACGGCGTCGTCGGCCGACAGGCGCCCGCCCGCGCAGAGGTGGCCGCGCAGATCGAGGTAGAGCTGCCCGTCGGCGTACTCGTCGGCCACCCGGTGCGCGAAGTGCGCGGCGAGCGTCGAGGTGCCCACCCCGCCCATGCCGTCCATCGCGATCACCAGGGGGCTGGTCCGTTCGGCGGTCCGCGTTCCCGTGTTCAGATCGCGCAGGATCAGCAGTTCGGATTCGCGGCCCACGAAGAGAGGTGGGTCCGGCGGGAGCTGCGCCGGACGGATCAGCGTCGTCCGTCGGGCCACCACGGGGTCGGCGTCCTCGACGGGTGCCAGCGCCGTCTGGGTGAGGGCCCGTCGGTGGGCGTCCTGAAGGTGGTAGCCGGGGTCGATACCCAAGTCCTCGTCGAGGCGCGTCCGGATCGCGCCGTACACCGCCAATGCCTCGGCCTGCTGGCCCGCCGCGGCGAGGGTCGTCACGAGGCTCGCGTGGACCGGCTCGTTGAGCTGACCCATCGCGGCCGCGAGCCGCAGCGGCGCCAGCACCCGGGCGGGCTGCCGCAGTCGCACGGCCACCGCGGCGGCGGCGATGGCGGCGTCGAAGAACTCGCCGTCGATGCCCGCGAGGACTGCCGCGGCGGCGGCGCTGTCGACCAGGCCGTCACCGGACGAGCCGTGGCAACGCCGCAGCGCGTCGAGGTAGTGCTCCAACGCGTCGTCCGGACGGTCCTGCGCCAGGCTGGACTTCGCGGCCGAGACGTCGCTGCGGAACGCGACGAGGTCGAGCGCCTCCGGCCCGGCCACGAAGAGGTACCCGTTGCCGTGCCGCAACAGGTACGAGCCGACGGCCCGCGGGGGCAGGTCGGGTTCGAGCAGGCGGCGCAGCGCCGCGACGTACTTGTGGATCACGTTCACGGCGCTGGCCGGCGAATCAGGGCCCCAGACGAGATCCAACAGATCGCTGGTGGTGGTGGGGCGCCCCTGGCGGGCCAGCAGGACCGCCAGGAGACGGCGTTGCTGACGCGGGCCCGCGTCGAGCTCGGTCGCGCCGCGCCACACCCGCAGCGGACCCATGATCTGTAGGCGTGGTCCCTCCTGCAACGCCGATTCCTCTGTCCGACCGGAGCCGACGTCTTCCCTCACCTTGATCACGCTGCGTCCACCTGGTGGAGGCTGACTTGACGATGACTGGATTGGACATTTCCGGGCGCGCGACGGACGATCCGACAATCCCGGGCCCGGCGAAACCGACTTCCGGGTCGAAGACGGCACGCATCGAACCGGTCGGCGACGCCATGGTGCGGCCCTGTCTTGTAACCCATGCTCAGCAGACGTCGCTGGCGAGAGGAAAGTTCGATCCCCTGGACGGGTTTTTCCCGCCGGCGCGCTAGCGTTCCCGGATGCTTCTTCCGACCTCGGCGCTCGTGCCGGCCGGCGACACGGCTCAGCTGGTGCGGAGCGCCCAGCAGGGCGATACGGCCAGCTTCGCGCTGCTCTTCGACCGTCACTACGCCGGCATGCTCGCCGTGGCTCGCCGCCTGTTGGGTGGCGGCCCCGACGCCGAGGACGCGTGCCAGGACGCGGCTATCACGGCGTTCAGCCGGATCGGGGAGTTGCGCGACCCCAGCGCGGCGCGGCCCTGGCTGCACACCATCGTGCGGAACAACTGCCGGACGATGCTCCGCGACCGTCTCCCCGTACCGGTCGGGGTTGCCGGTGAGAACCTGCTGGCCTCTGAGCTGGACGACCCGGTAGCCCGCATCGAGCGCAGCGCCATGCGGGACTGGGTCTGGCACGGACTACGGCAGTTGTCGCCGGCCGCGCAGACCGTGGCGCTGCTGCGGTACTTCACCGAGAACAACTCGTACGAGCAGATCGCGGCCCTCTGCGGAACCCCGGTCGGCACCGTCCGTAGTCGCCTGAGCGAGGCGCGCCGGCAGTTGGCCGAGGTCCTGCCTCGCGTGCACGACGAGCGGCACGGCGAGACCGTGGCGCTCCGCACCGAACGACAGGAGGAGGCGACGACCATCCTGGCGGCGGTGCCGGGCGGCGCGCCGCTGAACGAGGTGGCGGCCCGCTGGGCCGAGGACATGAGCTTCTGGTGGCCCAACGGCACCCGGACGATCGGTCGGGAACCGGTCTTCGCGGTCATCCGACAGGACTACGACTCGGGCGTCCGCCACGAAATCACCGGCGTGGTCGCGGGCTCCGGCATCACGATCTGGGAGAACGCCTTCATCAACCCGCTGGAGGACCCGTACCACTGCCCGCCGGGGGCAACCTGGCTGCTCAGGGAGCAAGAGGGCCTGGTACGCGAGGTGCGCCTTCTGCACACCCCACGGCCGGCCCGACCGGAGACAACTCCCCCGCGGAATCGAACTTCCGCCGGCCGAGCGGCGTCCTGAGGGTATGACCACGTACTCCATCCATGATCTGGAACCGCAGCTCGCCGCTAACCGCCGGTACTGGTGCGGTTGGGCCGGGGCCCAGCCCGACACCGATCTGCCGACCTACCGCACGGACATCCCCCACCCGCTGCTCAACGGGGTCCTGCGCGTGCGCGGGCGGGAGCTCGACGAGGCGATCACGGAGGCGAGGAAGCACCTGACCGGCTCCACCTGGGGCTGGTGGGTGGGCGCGGACAGCGACGAGGGCACCGCCGAGGGCCTGCTCGCGCGCGGCGCGACGCAGATCTCCGACATGCCCGTCATGGCGATGGACGTGACCGGCGTGGCCGAGAGCGAGGCTCCCGCCGACCTGCGGATCCAGGTCGCCGCGACGCCGGCCGAGGTGCGGGAGTACGTCGAGGCGTACGCCGGCCCGCTCGGCATCTCGGGCGACCTCGGGCTCGTCGCCGACCGGGAACTCGCCTTCGCCTATCCGGAGGTGGTCCGCCTGGCCGGCATCGTGGACGGCCGCACCGTCGGCACGTGCACCCTGTCGCTCGGCACCGACGTCGGCGCTCTCTACTGCATCGCCACCCACCCCGACCACCGCCGGCGGGGCATCGCGACCGCCCTCACCCTGGAGGCGCTGCGCGTCGCCCGCGGGGCCGGACGGCAGATCGTCACCCTGCAGTCGAGCAGTGAGGGCGAGCCGGTATACCGGCAGATCGGGTTCGACACCGTCACCCGCTACCGCCTCTACCAGCTCCCGGAGTGAACCCGTACGGCGCTGCCGCCGGGCTGACACCCCGTCCTGGCGGCAGCGCCGTGACGCGCGCCACCGGCGGGGAAAGTACTTGCTCATACGGAAAGTGAGTGTTAACTTTCCATCCGAGCAAGTACTTTCCCTAGCTCAAGGAGTTGCGCGATGAGCACCACCCCCACCCCAGAAGAGGCCCGACGAGCTCTCCAGGACGTCGACCGGCGCCGGGACCAGACGGCGGCAGCCGCGGGCTGGCCGTGGTGGGCCTGGCTCGCCAGCGGTGTCGCCGTCGGGGCCTGCGGGTTTGCCGCCGACCAGTATCCGGATTTCGTGCGCACCTACGGCACCACCATCGTCATCCTGCTGCTGGTCGTCGCGATGCTCCCCAACACGAGGTGGGGCGCGACCCTGCTGAAGCGGCCGGTGCGTCCCCGCGCCACCGCCGACACGTCGGCCCTGCTGTGGTCGGTCCTGGTGGTGGCCCTGCTGATCGGTGGCACGACGCTCGCCAGCGCCCTGGACGTCCCGCACGTCTGGGTGTGGAGCGGTCTGATCGTCGGTGTGCTGATGGCCGCCGCGGGGCCGTGGTGGCAGCGCCGCGTCCTCACCCGCTCGGCCTGACCGTGGCGGCCGACCCGAAGCTGGACCCGGCCCTGCTCGATCCCACCCGGCTGGCCATCCTCGCGCTGCTGGCGGGGACCGAGTGGGCCGAGTTCGCGTTCGTCCGTGACGCCATGGAACTCAGCGACTCGGCCCTGTCCAAGCGGATCTCGACCTTGAGCGACAGCGGGTACGTCGAGGTGCGCAAGGGCTACGTGGGCAAGCGGCCCCGGACGTGGATCAACCTCTCCACGACCGGTCGGACGGCCCTGAGCGCCCACATCGCCGCCCTGCGGGACATCGCCGCCCGCGTGGACGGTGTCGACTGAGCCACCACCACCGGCGGCGGGACGCTCAACGCGTGTCGTTGTCCCGCCGCTGGGCCATGTGGACCTGTTCGAGGTCGAGGCCGTCCTGGACCCGGCGGAGCACCTCGTCGTCGATCTCGCCCGAATCGCGCATGCGCACCACCGTGCCGTGGCGGTGGTCGATGACCGCGAGGTGCAGGTCGGCATACTGCTTCTCGTAGTCGGCCGCGGCCTCGTCCGGGCCGGAGGTGGCGTCGCCGTCGCGCAGCACACGCAAACGACGGTCGTACTCCGTGCGCAACTGCTCGTGCACGTCGTCGCTCGTACCCAACTCGGCCGCCATCATGGGCAGAGACTCCAGCGCCCGGTCCATGGACGTGATCTCGGCATGCCGGCGTTCCCGCTCGGCCTCCCCGTCGGCGCCCAGCCCGGCCCACCGCGTCACCCGGGGCATCAGCGGCGCCTGGAGCAGCAGGGTCACGGCGATCACCACGGCCGTGACGAAGACGATGAGGTCCCGGTCCGGGAACCCGGCCCCGGACGGAAGGGTGTGCGGTACGGCCAGCGCCGCCGCCATCGACACCGCGCCGCGGAACCCGGCGGCCGACATGAGCGCCCGTGGCCGCCCGCTGAGCCGTCGTTCGCGCTGTTGCGGTCGGCGGTCGATCGCCCGGATCACGTACGGGCTGGTGAAGAGCCAGCCGAACCGCACCGCGACGATGACCGCGCACACCACGACCGCGACCAGCATGCCGTGTGCCAGACCGGTGCTGTCCAGCCCGCGTACCGCCGACTGCGCCTCCAACCCCACCAGGACGAACAACGCCGCGTTCGCCAACATGGTCACGAACTCCATGACGGTGTGGACCTGCCTGCGGGCTCTACCAGGGAACAGCCGTGGCGAGACGCGGCCCACCCACAGTCCGCTGACCACTGCCGCGAGCACACCGGACACCTCGGCCGCCTCGGCGATCAGGTAGGCGGTCAGGGGCGTCAACAGCGCGAGCAGATTGTGCTGGAACGGGTCGGTCAACCGGCGACGGACCTGTAGGACGAGGAACGTCACGATCACGCCGGACGCGATACCGCCGAGGTACGAGAAGGCGAACAGGCCGGCGACCCGACCGACGCTCAGGTGCTCCTCGCCCAGGGTGATGCCGATTGCGAGCGTGTAGATCACCAGCGCCGTACCGTCGTTGACCAGGCTCTCCGCGCGCAGCGTGGTCGCGATGCGACGCGGCAGCATCCGGCCCAGGACGCCGACCGCCGTCGCGTCGGTCGGAGCGACGGCGGCGCCGAGCACCCACGCCGCTCCCCAGCCGAGGCCGAGCGCGTGCGCGGCGGCCGCCACACCGGCCGCCGTCGCCACCACGAGGAGGGTGCTCAGCAGCACGATGACCCGCAGGTTCCGGCGGATCTCGCGCAACGACGAGGAGAACGCCTCCCAGTAGAGCAACACCGGAAGGAACACCAGGAGAACGGCCTCGGGCGGTAGGTGCACCCCACGCAGCGCGGGCCCGAACCCGAGGAGGACACCGGCGATCAGGAGCAGTACGGGTGGGGCGATCCGGAGCCGTCGGGCCGCGCCCGTACCGACCAGGATCGCGACGCCAACCGCTACGACCAGTGCGAGGCTGGACACCAGGTTCCTCTGTCCTTCGTTCCGGTGGTGGGTCGGACAAGGATGGCCGGACCCAGTGGACAGCTACTTGACGCTTCCTGTGCCGTGCAGGACGACCAGCGGCGCCTCCGCACCGATGATCACGAGGACGGGGTGCTCGACGGCCTGGCCTTCTGCGGGTACACGGTCTCGTGCCGGGCCAGCATGGCGACGAACTCGCCGATCTTGCGCTCGCGGGTCTCCGCCCGCTTGACGGCGTTGACGCGGTAGATGAGAGCGAACCGGTTGGTCTTGGTGAGCACGTCGAACATGGCCTGGGCGTCGGGGTCGGCCGCGATCGCGGCGAGCAGGTCGGCCGGCACCTCGGCTTCCGACGGCGGGGCGTACGCGGCCGCCCAGCGCCCGTCGGCCTTCGCGGCCTCCACCGCGGCTCGGCCCGCGGGCGTCATCCGCCCCTGCTCCTCCAGCCGGGCCACGTGGGCGACGTTGCGTTGTGACCAGGCGCTGCGGGGGCGGCGGGGGGTGAACCGGATCCAGGAGGAATGCTCGTCCCCTTTGCGGGCCTGCCCGTCGATCCAGCCGAAACAGAGGGCCTCGTCGACCGCGTGCTGCCAGGTCAGCGTCGTGACCGTGCCGCCCTTCCTGGTCAGGGCGAGCCAGACACCCGGCGACGCGGCGTGGTTGGCGGACAACCACGCGCGCAGGGCGTCGGCATCCGCGACGATCAACTCTTCAAGTTCGGCGCTCGCCATGCCAGCAGGCTAGCGCCGCGTCGTGCCGTCAGCCTCCACCAGGTGGACCGTTCCGGCACCGGCGCGGGGAGGGTCGGGGGTGCGCCGCGACAGCCGCGCCACACCCCCGACCTCGTCCAGCGGTCAGCAGCCGATCCGGCTGGCCCCGACCGCGACGTCGTCGTACCAGAGGGTGTCAGCGCCGTTGCCGTAGCTCTCCCAGCCCAGCTTCAGGTCGGTGAGCTGCGGTCGCCAGGTGCGGTTGTACCACTGTCCGTCGATGTCGTGCGTCGGTACGCCGTCGGCGGTCAGTCCCGCGATGGCGGTGCCGTCCAGCCAGGTTCGGAGCTGACCGGAGGAGCCGTCGACCATGAACTCCAGGCAGGTCCACCGGTTCGTGGGCAGCGGCACGCTCTGCGCCACCCCGGCCGGGCTCTGCTCGGGCAGGGTCGCGTCGTCGGAGGCGCGGTTCCACTGCAGGGCGCCGTTCTGGCCACCCATCCGCAGGTCCCGGTTGCCGTCGGCGGCGTCGGTCATCGCCATCATCGTGGTGTGGTCGGTGGGTTGGGCGGTGGTGTGCCGGACCCAGATCCGCCCGTACCGGACACTGCCCAGGCTGCCGAGGTTCTTCGTGGACCTGATGAAGACATGGTTGCAGTACCCGGCCGCGCCGTTGATCCGGACGGACCGGCTGCCGCTGTGCGTGGTGGCCGTGTCGATGGTGGCGGTCCCAGCCCCGGAACAGTCCGGGTTCACGACGGCCCAGTCGCCGGACGGCGTCGAGCCGGTCTGGTTCTCGAAGCCGTCGCAGAGCACCGCCCCGGCACAACCGACCGGCGGCGGAGGCGTGGTGGGGGGCGGCGTCGTCGGCGGAGGCGTGGTGGGGGGCGGCGTGGTCGGCGGAGGCGTCGTTGGCGGAGGCGTCGTCGGGGGCGGCGTCGTCGGGGGCGGCGTCGTCGGGGGCGGCGTCGTCGGGGGCGGCGTCGTCGGGGGCGGCGTCGTCGGCGGAGGCGTGGTCGGCGCGACGCCGTTGCACGGCACGCCGTTCAGGGTGAACCCGGTCGGCGCGCCTCCGCTGGTGCCGTACGTGCCCTGGACGCCGAACTCGGTGGCGCCGCCGGCCGGGATGCCGCCGTTGTACGACATGTTGCGGGCGGTCACCGTCGATCCGGACTGGCTGACCGTGGCGTTCCAGCCGTTCGTGACACGCTCGTTCCCGCCGTAGGTCCAGGTCACGGTCCAACTGGAGACGGCGGTGTCGCCCGGGCTGACCTTGACACTGGCGGTGAAGCCGCCAGGCCACTGGTTGGGCGTGTAGTCGACCCGGCAGCCCTGGGCGGCCGCAGCCGGTACGACGAGCAGGGCCGTGCCGGTCGCGGTCACGGCAGCGGCCAGCGCGGCGACGACCGCGAGGGTCGGGGCGGGGCGGGCGCGGAAAATCGTCATGGGAAGTGTCCTTCTGCCATCGAGCGGGAGGAACCGGCGCGGCAGCGCGCGTCCGGGGCGGACGCGGTGCGCCGACACGCCGGGTGCGGCGCGGCGATGCGCCACAGCGACTGGTCGGTGCGTACGACCGACGTGCCCGGCTCGAGGTGGAGCTGTCAGTCACCGGTCCGGTTGTTGCCCGGCCCCCGGTGACGCCCGCCCTCAATCTATTGACTGATCACTATCTAATCAAGCATGCGCGTTAATCGGTGGCCCGACGTCCCCGACCGTGCCAGCCTGACCGGAGAAGGACCGGGTTCCCACGGCTCGGCACCAGCCCGCAGACAGGAGCACGGCGATGCGAGGACTCGAAACCCCGCCCATCCGGACGCGAGCTTTCGAGGACCTGACAGCCTGTGCAGACCATCAACCTTGGCATCGTCGCCCACGTCGACGCCGGTAAGACCAGCCTGACCGAACGCCTGCTGTACGCCACCGGTGTCATCGACCGGCTCGGCAGCGTCGATGCCGGCACCACCCAGACCGACAATGGCGAGATCGAGCGCCGCCGGGGCATCACCATCCGCAGCGCCGTCGCCTCGTTCACCGTGCGGGACCGCCGGGTCAACCTGCTCGACACCCCCGGCCACAGCGACTTCGTGGCCGAGGTGGAGCGCGCGCTCGGCGTGCTCGACGCGGCCGTTCTGGTGCTGTCGGCCGTCGAGGGCGTCCAGCCGCACAGTCGCCGGATCATGCGGATCCTCCGGTCGCTCCGACTGCCCACCCTGGTCTTCGTCAACAAGATCGACCGGGTCGGCGCCCGCGCCGACGAGCTGGTCCCGGACGTGCGCCGGCTCCTCACCCCGGCCGTCGTCCCGCTGGGCACGGTCCGCGCGCCCGGCACCCCCGAGGCCACCTACCGGCCACACCATCCGGGGTACGACCACAACGCCGCCCACCGGCTCGCCGAGGCGCTCGCCGAGCACGACGACGAACTACTGGCCGCCCTGGTGGACGACCTGCCACCCGACGCCGACCGCATCGACGAGGCGCTTCGGACCCAGGTCGCGGCCGGGCAGGTGCACCCGCTGCTGTTCGGCTCGGCGCTGTCCGGCACCGGCGTACCCGAGCTGCTGGACGCCATCGCGACGGTGCTCCCGGCGTCCCCGCCGGCCGAGCCGGATCCGCGGGCGCGGGTGTTCGCCATCGAGCGCGACCCCTCTGGCGAGCGGGTGGCGTATCTGCGCGCGTACGGCGGGCAGTTCCGGGCGCGCGAACGGGTCACCGCGTACCGCCGGGGGCCGGACGGCCGGACCACCGCGACACGCGGGCGGATCACCCGGCTCGACGTGGTCGGCGCGACCACCGCCCCGGCCGCGCCCACCGCGCTGACCGCCGGCCACATCGCCCGGGTCGCCGGCCTGACCGGTGTACGTCTCGGCGACCAGCTCGGCAGCCCGGCCGGCCTCGACGGTCGGTCGTACTTTCCCGCGCCGACCCTGGAGGCGGTGGTGCGACCCCGCGAGGTGTCCCGGACGCTGGCCCTGCACGCCGCGCTGGTGGACATCGCCGACACCGACCCGTTCCTGCGGACGCGGGTGGCTCCGGACGGCGGCACGAGTGTGCTGCTCTACGGCGATGTGCAGCGCGAGGTGCTGACCGCCACGCTCCTCGAGACGTACGGGATCGAGGCGGAGTTCGGGCCGGGGCTGCTCATGCACGTCGAACGGCCGGCCGGCACGGGCACCGCCCTGGAGATCATCGGACACGGCTTCTTCGGGACGGTCGGGTTCCGGGTCGAGCCCGGCACCGGCGTGGACTACCGACGGGAGGTCGAACTCGGCTCGCTGCCACTGTCGTTCCACACCGCCATCGAGGAGGCCACCCGAGCGGCCCTCGACCAGGGCTGTCACGGCTGGCCCGTCACCGACATCCGGATCACCCTGACCCACAGCGGCTACTGGTCGCCGATCACCACCGCCGGGCACTTTCGGGACCTCGCGCCCTACGTCCTCATGCAGGCGCTCGCCGGGGCCGGCACGCGGGTCTTCGAGCCGTACCGCCGCTTCGAGGCGGAGGTGCCGGCCGACCGCCTCGGCCCTGTCACGTCGTACCTGAGCCGGCTCGGCGCCCGGGTCGACGGCACCGACGATGTCGCTGCCGGCTGGCGGATCACCGGCGTGCTGCCGGCGCGGCTCGAACGGCAGGCGCAGCGGCACCTGCCCGACCTGTCCAGCGGGGAGGGCCTGTGGTCATCGGGTCCCGGCGGTGACCGACCGGTGTCCGGCGAGCCGCCGCGCCGGCCCCGCACCGACGGCAACCCGTTCGACCGTGCGGCGTACCTGCGCTTCCTCGCCCAGCCGCAGAACCGACCCCGCGCCGTCAGGGACGCGGCCTCACCAAGAGGCACCGCTGACGCGCCCCGGAAGGGGTGACCGCGCTCACCGCGCTCGGAGCAGATCCCGGTCGGCCATGAAGCTCCGCAACGTCTCGGCATCCTCGGCGGACATCAACCACCGGGGGATCACGGTCGCCGGCATCCGGCCGACGAACACGATCCAGAAGTCCGGGGTGTCCCGCACCTGCGCGACGCCGTCCCACGCGATACCGCCGGACTCCGACCCGCTGCGCATCATGATGTTGTCGTCGGTGATCTCGTAGGCGCCCTCGACGGCGTAACTACCCGAGCGGCGTCGTGCCCGCGACCGCACCCACGGCAGGTACAGCATCGACAGCACGCCGCACACCAGCAACGCCGTCCACAGCGGTGACGCCCGCTCGCCCCAGGCCAACCCGCGCGAGAGCGCCAGACCGATCGCCCCGACCACCACCAGCACCGCGCCGACGTAGCTGTACCGGCGCAGCCGGACACCGGCGAGGGTGGCCGCCACGCGAGCGGGGTAGGCGGGATCGGCGGGGACGTCGAAACGGATGCGCACTCCAGAACGATAGTGCCCCGCCGGCCCCGGCACGCCTCCGACCGGTCGGAGTCCGACCCCGGCCGTGGTCGTGGGAGTTTCGCCCGGTGTCGATTGCGGGTAGCGGATGGCGCATGAACCGCGATCTCGTGAAGGCGCTACAGGTTGCGTGGGGGCTGCCCGAGTTCCGCGACGGGCTGCGACACCTCATCGACCTCGACGAGGTGTCCGTGCTGCTGGCCACGCTGGCCGTACCGGATCACGACGGTGCGGTCGAGCGCAGTCTGCTGGACCTGCTGCGGTCGAGCCTGGAGACGGTCGAGATCCGGGAGGCCGTGTTGCTGCTGTTGGAGCGGGACGAGGTGCGCCGGCCGCTCGTCGCGGCGGCGGTGGAGCCGCTCGCCGACCGACCGGGCCTGGCGGCGGCCATCGCCTCGGCGGGCGAAGACCCTGCGGTACGTAGTGAGCTGCGGTCCGTCCTGGACAACGCGAAGGTACGCGAGCTGATCTGGCAAGCGATGGAGAACCAGGTCAGTGACCACCGGTTCGGCATGATCCGCCGAGCGGCCGCGCTGTTCGTACGGCACCAGAGCGTCCGGCGTCTCGCCTGGGCGGTGCGCCGGCACGGCGTACTGCGCGAACTGCGGCGCGGACCGCTTGTCGACTAGCGTGGCGGGATGGCAGGCCCCCCGGCATCGCCCTCGGCGCTGAACCGCCGGCTGACCTTTCTCCTCGCGGTGGCGGCGGGCGCGGCCATCGCCAACCTGTACTGGGCGCAGCCGCTGCTCAGCTTCATCGCCGAGGACCTGGACGCGTCGACCGCGACCGCGGGCTGGCTCGTCACCGCGACGCAGATCGGGTACGCCGTCGGCGTCCTGCTGCTCGTGCCGCTCGGCGACATCCTGGACCGCCGCCGCCACCTGACGAGGAGCCGTCCCGGGTATGGCGGCAGCGCGGATCAGTCCTGGTCGGGCCGGTCGACGATCGGGAAGACCCGCCGCACCTCCGCCAGGAACTCGTCCCGCCGGAAGGCGTAGGTGCCGACCGCGGCCCACAGCGCTTCCAAGGCTGCCTGCAAGGGGTCCGGCTCCCCGGCGGCCACGAGTGCCGGCAGCGCCATCGGGACCGGGTCCACCGGCGCGTCGAGACCCGCGCGCAGCAGGTCGGACGGCGCCTCACCCGCCCGGCGCAGTGAATGGACCGCGAACGTGACGGCCGGCCGGCCCAGGATGCGCTCCCACAACGCGTTCGTGTCGGTGACATCGTCGGGTAGCGGCTCGCCCCGGTCCAGCGCCGCCCACACCGGCGCCATCCAGTCGAGGTCAGCGATACCGGCGAGGGTGCACGCCTGCCGCGCCGCCCAGATCGCGATCTGCCGTTGGGTGACGGCGTCGGCGCCGGCCACCCCGTCGACCAGGTCCCGGTCCAGCAGTACGAGGCCGTGGATGTTGCCGCGTACCCGCCGGAGTCGGTCACTCGGCGGACGCCCACCCCAGCGCCGCAGCTCTTCCCGCCGCCGGTACTCCTCCCTGCGGCGATCCTCCTCCGCCCGCCGGAGCAGCTCGGCCTCGACCTGCTCCCACAGCGTGAGCGCGGGCGGCAACCCGCGCGCCCAACCGTGCCAGTACGCGGCGCTGTCGCTGCTCTGGCGCAGGATCGTGTCGGTACGGTCGACTCCGGCACTCGGGTCGCCACTCGCGCTGCCCTGCGGCCAGAAGCACAGCAGGTAGCGGTCCGGCCGGCGGTCCAGGTAGGAGTGATCGTCCTCGTCGATCCCGTCGGGGTCGAGCCCTCCGAACGGATCGCTACCCTCGTCCATGCCCGCCGCGCAGTACCGCACGCGGTAGGCCGGTAGCCGACCGCCGTCGTGCCCGTCGGGGGTCAACGGCAGCCGGGCCAGTGCACCGTCGCCCCACGGGACCAGGTCGACCACGGAGTCCCTGGGCAGGAAGGACACCTCCACCACGTCCTCCCACTGCGGGGCTGCGGCCGACGGCTCGGAGTCGTACCACTCGATCCGGAACCGGACCCGCCCGGAATGCGTGCCGGTCATCAGGAACAGTCCGCCCGGGTGACCGCCCCCGCACAGGCCGTTCGCCTGCCCGGCGAACGCCTGTTCCATGGTGGGCAGCTCGCGGCTCGTCACATAGATCTGCCCGTAGTCGACCGGCACCGGGCCGTCGAAGAGAACACGCATCGACCGATCCTGTCATTGGTCGATCGGCACCCGCTGCCCCGCGACGAGGCCGGCGATCGCCTCACCAGCGAGAGACGTCGATGCCTTGACACCCCAGATGCGATCGCTAACACTTGGCTGCAACACGCGCTTAACACGTAGAACACACGCTGTCCGCATCAGGGTGAGGTGCCGGGTCCACCTGTGCGGCACCTACATCACGCCGCGATGCGACCACTCACGTCCGCGGTTCGTGTTAGCGCTAACACACTCACGACCGCCACGGAGGCATCATGGTCACACCACCCGCTGGCCGCGCACCTGATTCGACGCGCGATCCACGACTGTTACGACGGACGCTTGTCGCTCTGGTGGCCGCGCTGACCGCGATGGTGGGCGGCGTCGCCGTCATGTCGACGCCGGCCGCCGCCGCCACCAGTCAGTTCCGAGGCATGAACTGGGCCGTGCTGGGTGACAACTTCAGTACCGGTCCCCTCGTCGTGCAGGGCCTGAGCATGTCCGACAGCAACGCGACGGTGCGGGCCAAGGCCAACGCCCTCTACGACGACCTCGCGTCCACCATGGGCGTCAACACCGTCCGACTGCCCATCAACACCCACACCGTGGGGACGGCCTGGTGGGAGGCGTATCGAGGCGCTATCGACGCCGCCACGGCCCGAGGGTTCAAGGTGATCCTCGCCTACTGGGAGGACGGGGCCGCCTCCGGCGGCAGGATCACGAATCTCGCCGCGTGGAACGCCATGTGGTCCACGGTGACCAACACGTACGGCGCGAACACCAACGTCTACTTCGAGCCGATGAACGAGCCGCACGGCTACAGCTCGACCGAGTGGCGCAACGTCGCGGCCAACTGGCTCACCTACCACTACTCGGCCGCGCCCAGCCGGGTGCTCATCGGTGGCACCGGGTTCAGCCAGGACCTGCGGGACATCTGCAACGACAGCCGCTTCAACTCGACGCTGCTGTCCTTCCACTACTACGCCTTCTTCTACGGCGCGATGACCTACGACGCCTTCCGCAGCCACATCCAGGCACGCCTCGGCAACTGCGCCGCACGGGCGGTCGCCACCGAGTTCGGCGCGCCCATGAACGACGGCCGCAACTACGGCGACGCGAACAGCACCGACAACTTCGTGCGCTACATCCGCGCCATGGCCCAGGTCATGCGGGACAACCAGATGGGCGGCACCTACTGGCCCGCCCTCGGCGGCAAGCCGGGCAGCATCGGCTACGACTGGTACTCGATGTACTCGCTCAGCGGCAGCGGCACCGACCTCAACCTCACCATCCGCAACACCTCCGGCGCAGACCGCATCCGCTACGGGTGGGGTGACACCATCGGTGGCGGCGATCCCACGACGCCTCCGCCGACGACGGGGACGTTCTACCGGATCGACGTGCGGCACAGCGGCAAGGCGATGGACGTCCAGTCGCCGAACACCGACAACGGCGCGCGCGTCGGCCAGTACACGTACGGCGGCAACGCGTGGCAGCAGTGGCAGTTCCAGGACGCCGGCAGCGGCTACTGGCGCATCATCAGCAGGAACAGCGGAAAGTGCCTCGACGTCACGAGCGCCTCGACCGCCGACGGCGCCGAGCTGATCCAGTACACCTGCGGCAGCGGCACCAACCAGCAGTTCCAGATGGTCGCCAACGGCAGCTACTTCCAGCTCCGCGCCCGGCACAGCGGCAAGTGCGTGGACGTACCGGCCTCGTCGACCGCCGACGGCGTGGTCCTCAAGCAGTACACGTGCAACAGCGGCGCCAACCAGCAGTGGTCGCGTACGACCGTCTGACGATCTGCACGGCAGCGCCCCCGCTCATCGGGCGGGGGCGCTTCGCGTTGACGAGTCACCGCGTCTCAGCGGAGGTCAGGGCGTCCAGCGTACGTTCGGGTTCACCCGCCCGGACCAGTCGAAGACCGCCATGTTGTCCCACTGGTTCCCGGTGCCGTTGATGTTGGCCGGGTCCCAGCCGTTGCCGTTGACGGCGTACCAGGTCGGTTCCCAGTAGAAGACACCGACGGCCCCGGCGTTGCGAGCCGTGTTCTGGACCCAGTCGAACTCCTGGGCCTGGCCCGACCAGGTCGCGCTGATGCCGTCGCACGTCGCGTCGCCGATGGCGTTCGGCTCGCTGTCCGCGTTGTTGCGGGTGAAGGGGTACGCGGTCTCCGCGATCACCACCGGCCTGCCGTAGCGACCGCGCAGGTCGACGATGTTGTTGTAGAGGTTCGCCAGGCTGCCGTGCCACATGCAGTAGTAGGACAGGGCCGTGATGTCCCACTGCACCCCCTGGGCGCGGATGCCGTCGTAGAACCATCGGGCGTTGGCGTTGCTGTCGGCGTTGGCGGTGTGGATCATCACCGGGATGCCGCTGCCGCACGCCTTTGTGGCGTTGTAGCCCTGCTTCAGCAGGCCGGCCAGCGGGGCGAAGTCGTTGTTGACGACCTTGCCCTCGTTCCACAGCATCCCGACGTTGATCTCGTTGCCGATCTGCACGCTGTCCGGCAGGGTGCCCTGCCCGCGCAGGCTGGCGCAGACGTCGTAGGTGAAGTTGTAGACGTCGGCGCCCAGTTGGCTCAGGGTGTGGCCGTTCCACGCGGCGGGCTTGTACTGCTTGCCGGGGTCGGCCCAGGTGTCGGAGTAGTGGAAGTCGACGAGCACCTTGAGGCCCTTCGCCCTGGCCGCCCTCGCCTGACCCAACACTCTGCTCTTGTTGTTGTAGCCACTGACGGGGTTGTTCCAGACGCGCAGTCGGACGTAGTTGACGCCGATGGACCTCAGGATGTCCAGCGGGTCGCGGGCGACGCCGCCCGCGTCGTAGTACCGGGCACCCAGATCCAGGCTGCGCTGCAACGAGGAGACATCGGCGCCCCGCATGCTCAGCGTGTTCGCGGCCCAGGCGGGTGCGCTCGGGGCGGCGGGTGTGGTGGCGACGAGGATGCCGGCCAGGACAGCCCCGACAAGGGTCGTCCGCCGGCGGTGGGGTGTGCTGCTCACGAGACTCCTCAGGAAGGGGGACGGGCTCAACCCACCGTGCACGGGGCGCCGTTCAGCGTGAAGCCGAGCGGCGGCGCGTCGCTGGCGCTCCACCGGCCCTGGATGCCGAAGGTCGCCGAGCCGCTCGGCGCCAGGACACGGTTCCAGTCGACGTTACGGGCGGTCACGGTGGCGCCGGTCTGGGCGACCGTGGCGTTCCACGCCGACGTCACCTGCTGGTCCCCCGTGAAGGCGAAGGTGACGATCCAGCCGTCGACCGGTGCCGCACCGAGATTCTGGACGGTCACGGACGCCACGAAACCGGTCTGCCACTCGGACTGGTTCCGGTAGGTCACCCGGCAGGTCGAGGGCGGCGGAGGCGACGGGGTGGACGTCGTGGGCAGGGTGACCGTGTTGGACGCGATCGACACGTTGCCAACCGCGTCCCGTGCCCGCACGTAGTAGAGGTTCCGCAGCGGTGTCGATGCCGGCAGCGCTGTCGTGTACGTCGTCCCGGGCACTGTGGCGATCAGCGTCGAGCTGAACCAGCCGTCGAAGCGGTAGACGTTGTAACCGAGGACGCCGACGTTGTCGGTCGACGGTGACCAGGACAGCGTGCCCGTCGAGGAGTTAACCTCGGCGACGGTCAGGGTCTGCGGGGCGCTCGGCGGGGTGGTGTCCGGGCCGGTGTCCGTCACCGGCGTGACCACGGTCAGCGTGTCGGTGGTGGTCGAGCCGTGCCCGAGGGTGTCCCGGGCGACCATCCGGAACGAGTACTGCTTGCCCGGCCCGATGTAGAAGCTGATCGTGGTGCTCGTGACGGCACCGACGCTGGCGCTGTAGATGACGTCGTCGAACGCCTGGTAGTACGTGATGTCGTACCCGGCGATGGCGCAACAGCCGGGCTTGGCGGCCGTCCAGGTGAGGGTCACCGAGCCGGCCCGCACCTCGCTGGCGGTCAGGTTCGTGGGCGGGCCCGGCGGAAAGGGTGAGGTGTTCGGCGTGCTGGGCGCCGAAGTCGGAGGCGGCGGCGCGGTGCCGGTCGGGTCGGCGGCGGGCATCGCGGCCCCGGCGGGTGCCGGGGCGACCCCGGGGTACGCGGCGGGCGCCGCGGTGCCGGCGTCGGCCGCCGGGGCGGTGCCCAGAGCGGTGGCGAGCACCACCGTCGACACCATGACGGCGGCCAGCAGACCCAGCCCCGAACGGCGGAACAGCGAGTACGACGAGACTCCTGTCATACGTCGACGATGCCGGCCACATATCGATGATCGCCAACGCGTCTCACCAGTCGGTCGGTGCCCTTTCGGCACGTCGGCCAATGTGTGCGCTGGTGAGCGGACGACTTGCTGGGAGCGATACCAGCCGGGGCGAAAATCTTTCTGCCCGATCGCTACACTCGCCGCAACGCCGGCACCGTCCACAGTCCTCAGCCTGCGCTGAATCGCATCGAATGGAGACGCCTGTGACCCGCGACAAGGCGGCACCCCCGGGCATCGACCCCCGCATTCCCAGCGTCGCCCGGGTCTATGACTTCTTCCTGGGCGGCAAGGACAACTTCGAGGCCGACCGACAGGTCGCCGAGCACGCCCTACGGATCACCCCGGACGGGCCGGCCGCCGGCCAGGCGAACCGGGCCTTCCTCCGTCGGGTGATCCGCTTCCTCGTCTCCGAGGCGGGCATCGACCAGTTCCTCGACATCGGATCGGGGCTGCCCACGCAGGGCAACGTGCACGAGGTCGCCACCGAGCAGAACCCGAAGGCTCAGGTCGTCTACGTGGACAACGACCCGATAGTCCTGACGCACGGGCGGGCACTGCTCGCCGCGGACGGCACCGCGACGGTGATCCAGGCGGACATCCGGACGCCGCAGGAGATTCTGCACCACCCGGACGTACGGCGGTTCCTCGATTTCGACCGGCCGATCGGGCTGCTGCTCTTCGCGATCCTGCACCACCTCGGTGACGACGAGGACCCCCGAGCGGTGGCGGCGGAGCTGATCGACGCGCTGCCCTCCGGCAGCTACGTGGCGGTCTCGCACTTCCGGGACCCGGGCGAGCGCGACCCGGAGGGCTCCCGCAAGGCCCGCGAGGTCGAGCGGGTCTTCAACGAGTCGCTGGGCACCGGCCGCTGGCGCACGGACGAGGAGATCCTTTCCTTCGTCGACGGCCTGGAGGTGCTGGAACCGGGGCTCGTGCCGCTGGCCGAGTGGCGTCCGGAGCCGGGCGCGTCCGCTCCGCAGCAGACCGACACCTATCACACCTTCGTCGGGCTGCTCGCCCGCAAACCGTAGGTTCCACCCTCGACGCGGTCCGTCGGCGAGAGCACTGAGCCCGAGCTACAACGTCAGCGATTGCGGGGCACCTGGGGGTGCGCCAAACTGCCGTACTGCCATGTCTCAGCGCCCGAGATCGTGCCACGGTTCCAGAGTCGTTCTAGCGGGACCGCCGAGATCAAGCGCCAGGGCCCCGGTCGCCCCGAGGTGCCGGGGCGCCCTCCTCTCTGGCTACGTGAACGGCCTGCGCCTGGTCCATCCGACGAACCTAACGAACAGGGCGTCAGGGCCGGGCATGTCGTGAGGGTTGAGCTTCACCATGTCGCCGGTCGCGTCGAAGAGGTAGCCGGCCATCTCGATCGACAGCCCGACCGGGTCGCCGTCGAACACGGCTCGCAGGGTCAGTCGGGCGGTTGCGCACGGCCAGACTCCGCACCCCCGGCGGCAGTGCCAGATCGGGCGGATGGGTGCGTGTCCTGCGGAGATCGGCAGGCAGTGACCGGATGGGGTGTGGCGCAACGTCATGCTCACATGCTGTCGCTCATTGGTGTCATGCGTCAACAACGTGCGGCACCAATGTTCCACGTTGTCGCTCAGCTACCACACGTTGTTGCCTACCGTCAAGGGCATGGATCTGGTCGGCGTTGCGGAGATCCGAGACATGCTCGGCGGGATCAGCCGGCAGCGGGTCAGCATCATCGCGAACAGCAAGGGCTTCCCTGACCCGGTTGCCGTGCTCGCGATGGGCAAGGTGTGGCGTCGGCGCGATGTTGCCCGGTGGATCGCTGAACATCGACCCGACCAGGCCGACTGACCGATACGACGAAAGCGCCCCGGTGGCCCGTGATGGGTGCCGAGACTTCTCGTGCCTCCGCCACCTGGCCGCGCGGCCCCATCGCCAGCGGCGCGAGGAACAGGGTTACCGGCCGACCACCCGCACCCTGCCCGATGTAGAACGGGTACGCAGCTCAGCGAGAGCGCCTTCCTCGAAGACTTCGCCGGCGGCGTCGACGAGGCCCTTGCGCGCGCCCTCTACGTCGTTCAGGGTCCGATCGCCGGCCTCCTGTTCAAGGCGCGTACGACAACAGCGGCCTGGCGGGACAAACCCTGCTACTACTCCATCTCGCGCCAGGACCGTAGGACCGCACCCGAGCTCGAGCAGTTCCTGGCCGAGCGGATGAACGCGACGACGATCGAGGTCGACTCGTCGCACCTCGCCATGGTCACTCACCCGGAGGCGATAGCCGACCTCATCATCATGGCGGCCCACGGCACTCGGAGCCCGACACCGAACGGCGCCGCCCGGTGACGTTCCACGGTTATCTGTAAACAACCCTTGATATTAGACGTCACGAACGTCAATATGTGGAGGTCGCGGGTCGCCGAAGCCTGGGGAGTGAGCCATGAGAAGCCGTCGCATCGTCGCACTGGTGGCCGGGGCGGCGATGACCGTCACGGCCGCCGTCGCCTTCGTCCCCAGCAGCATGGCCGCCGTGTCCTCGGCCAACGCCGTCGCGCTGGTCGCCTGCACCGCACCTGGCTGGGCCGAGGGGAACACCTACCAGGCGGGCACCCAGGTCACCTACGGCGGCCGCCTCTACCAGGCCCTGGTCACCCACACCGCGTACGCCGGCGCCGGCTGGAACCCGGCCTCGACACCGTCCCTGTGGCGTGACCTCGGCGCCTGCTCGGGAAGCGCTCCCCCACCCACCACGGCGCCGCCGACGACCGCGCCGCCCACCACGCCGCCGCCCACCACGCCGCCACCCACCACGGCTCCTCCCACCACGGCTCCTCCCACCACGCCGCCGCCGACCGGCGGGACCTGCGCGGTCAAGTCGCGGCCCACCGGCAAGGTGTTGCAGGGCTACTGGGAGAACTGGGACGGCGCCTCCAACGGCGTACACCCGGGGCTCGGCTGGATACCGATCACCGACAGCCGGCTCGGCCAGCACGGCTACAACGTGATCAACGCGGCGTTCCCGGTGATCCGCGCGGACGGCACGGTCCTCTGGGAGAACGGCATGGACGCCGGCGTGAAGGTGGCCACCCCTGCTGAGATGTGCCAGGCCAAGGCGGCCGGCGCCACCATCCTGATGTCGATCGGCGGGGCCGCCGCGGGCATCGACCTGAGCTCCAGCGCGGTCGCCGACCGGTTCGTCGCGACCATCGTGCCCATCCTGACGGCCTACCACTTCGACGGCATCGACATCGACATCGAGACCGGCCTGACCGGCAGCGGCAACATCAACACCCTGTCGACGTCGCAGGCCAACCTGATCAGGATCATCGACGGCGTACTGGCGCGGATGCCCTCGAACTTCGGCCTGACCATGGCGCCGGAGACGGCCTACGTCACCGGCGGCAGCGTCACCTACGGCTCGATCTGGGGCTCGTACCTGCCGATCATCAAGAAGTACGTCGACAACGGCCGGCTGTGGTGGCTCAACATGCAGTACTACAACGGCAGCATGTACGGCTGCTCCGGCGACTCGTACCCGGCGGGGACCGTGCAGGGCTTCACGGTGCAGACGCAGTGCCTGAACAACGGCCTCACCATTCAGGGCACCACCATCCGCGTGCCGTACGACAAGCAGGTTCCCGGTCTGCCGGCCCAGACCGGCGCGGGCGGCGGCTACCTGTCGACGTCGCTGGTCACGCAGGCCTGGAACTCCGTGCCCGGCCTCAAGGGCCTGATGACCTGGTCGGCGAACTGGGACGGGTCGAAGGGGTGGACCTTCGGCGACAACGTGAAGCGCCTCCAGGGCCGCTGAGGCCCTCGCTGGCCCGCCCCGAGGCCCACGACAGGACCGGGTTCAGGGCGGGCCGTGCGCGGTCTGGGCCCGGGTACGTCTGATGCTGTCGATCTCACCGTTGATCGGTAGCCAGTAGAAGGGGATGAACGCCGCGACCGCGATCAGGCCGGCGATCGGGTGGACGATGCACAGGGCGGTTCCGACGGCGATCCAGATGGGGGCCGCCCGGAAACGCCTGCTGATGGCTCGGGCGGTGGCCTCGTCGGTGGTGGACGTCAACAGGCGGTGACCGTTCCTGGCGTACTCCCAGATGACGTTGAAGAGGATGGCGGCGGCCCCGTAGACGATGCCGTAGAAGACGAGCGCGGTCCGCGTGCCGGGGCCCTCCTCGAAGGCGCGGGCCAGCACCGACGAGACGAACGGCAGGAGCGCGATCACCATCAGGAGCAGGGTGTTCAGCAGGAGCAGCAGGCGATCGGCGGAACGGATGTGGTCGAACATGACGTGGTGGTTCACCCAGATCTGGCCGAGCAGCAGGAAGGTGACGCCGTAGGCCAGGTAGGACGGCCACAGGCCGAGCAGCTCGCGCATGAGGTGCTCGGTGTCCATGGGCGGCCGGATCTCCAGGACGAGAAGGGTGATGGCGATCGCCATGACGGCGTCGCTGAAGGTGACCACCCGGCTCGGGTCACGTTCCGCTCCGATCGGCCTTCGGGATCTGGTCGCCCCGTTCGAGGTGGCACCGCAGGAGGTCCGGATCTTGCGCATCAGCCTCCCCCACCCGTACCCGACTGCCGCCGGAGCGCTGCCGGGAATCCCCGCCGCGCAAGGAGCTAAACCGGCGCCCACACCATCGTCCGGATGGCCCGGAGGCTCACCGTGCCTGCAACCTGGCGCGGACGGCTGCGGCGTCCGGGTGGTCCAGGGCCGTGAAGATGTCCAGTGCCCCCTGCCAGTCGGCTCGGGCGGAAGCGGGGTCGCCGAGCGCGAGGCGGGTGTCGCCCAGCCGGCTCAGCGTGTCCGCCTCGCCCCAGAGGTCGCCGAGATCCCGGGTCAGGTCCAGCGTGCGCTCGTAACACTCCACGGCCCGGCCGAACTGGCCGAGGTGGTGGTGTGCATACCCGAGGCTGTCCCAGGTAGCCGCCTCGCCCGCCCGGTCGTCGAGCTGCTGGAGCAGGTCAAGTGCCTGCTGGCAGTAGGTCACCGCCGTGAGGTGTTCGCCGAGCTGGGCGTGGCACCAGCCGACGGCGTTGAGCGCGTCCGCCTGAGCCCTGCGGTGGCCGACCGTCCGGGCCAGGACGAGGGTCCGCTCCGAGTGCTCGAGGGCCCTGCGGGGCTCACCCTGGCGGTCCCACAGCGAGGCCAGGTTCTGGTGCGTACGCGCCTCGCCCTCGGTGTCGCCGCTGGCGACGTACAGGTCGAGGGCGCGTTCGAGGTGACCGAGTGCGTCGGCGTACTGGTCGACCACGGTGTGGGCCCCGGCGAGGAAGCGGTGCGCGACCGCCTGCGCGACCGGATCGCCGAGGCGTTCGGCGGCGAGCAGGGCCGCTCGGCACGTCTCGACGCGATCGTGCCAGTGCCCCTGCCGGTCCAGGAACGTGTCGAGAGCCCGCCCCAACCGCCAGGTGTGGGCGTCGAAGCCGCCGCTCGCGGCCAGGCGGAGGGCGGCGACCAGGACCGGGTGCTCCGCGGTCAACCATTCCAGCGCCTCCGCGTGCGAGGTGGGCCGCTCCGGGCGCACACCGACCGCCGGCGAAGTCATCAGATGGTCGACCGGGTCGCTGTGCGGACGCAACAGGGCGTCGGCCGCGTGGGTGGTGTGGGTGTAGTGGTCGAGGAGCCGGATCGTGGCGGCCCTGCGGTCCGGCCCGGTATCGGTGCCGTCACCGAGTTCGGTCGCGTACGCCCGCAACAGGTCGTGGGCCGTGAACCGGCCGGGTCGGTGCTCGGCGAGCAGGTTCGCACGGGTCAGCTCGGTCAGTAGCCGGCGGGTGTCGTCCACCGGGCGACCGGCCAGGCTCGCCGCGGCGGCCACCGTGATGTCCGGGCCGGGGTGCAGGCCCAGCAGCCGGAACAGCCCGGCGGCCGGCGCGCTGAGTGCGGTGTACGACCAGGAGAACACCGCCCGCACCTCACCGACCGCGTCTCCGGCGTCGAGTACGCCGAACCGTTGACCGGCCGCTCCCAGCGAGGCGGCGAGGGTGTCCAGTGGGAAGCCGGACTGCTGGACCCTGGCGGCGGCGATACTCAACGCCAGTGGAAGCCGCGCGCACGCGGCGATGATCGCCTCGGCGGCCCTCGGCTCGGCGGCCACCCGTTCGACACCGAGCCGATGGGCGAGCAGGTGGGCGGCCGCGTCCTGGCTGAGCAGCCCGAGCGGGAGCGGGTGCGCGCCGTCCAGGCCGACCAGTGAGGTGAGCTGGTTGCGGCTCGTCACCAGCACCATGATGGTGGGTGTGCCGGGCAGCAGCGGGCGGACCTGTTCGGCGTCGCGGGCGTTGTCGAGCACGACGAGGATCCGCTTTCCGGCGAGCGCGCTGCGGTACAGGGCGGCCTGGGCGTCGAGGTCGGCGGGCACCCGCGTGGCCGGAACGCCGAGCGCGTCCAGGAAGCCGTCCAGCGCCTTCGCCGCGCTCACCGCCTGCCCCCGCGGGTCGAAGCCGCGCAGGTTGACGTAGAGCTGACCGTCGTCGAAACGGTCGGCTACGCGATGCGCCCAGTGCACGGCCAGGGCGGTCTTGCCCACACCGGCGGTGCCCGAGATCGCGGCGACCACCACGGAGGTGGGCGCCGCGACGAGCTTGTCGAGGACGGCCAGCTCGTCGTCGCGGCCGGCGAGGCTGGCCACGTCGGCGGGCAACTGCCGGGGTATCGGTCGGCCGGGTGCGCGCGGGGCACGGCGGCGACTCTCCTCGATGCGGTCCCGGGCGGTGGCCAGCTCGCCCTGCTCGGCCGGCGTGGCGCCGAGGAGCTGGACCAGGGCGTCGAGCCGGTCGGTGGGTGGCAGCGTCTTGCCGGTGAGGTACTCCGCGATCGCGGTGTGCGACCAGCCGGTGCGGGCGGCCAGCTCACGATAGGTCAGCTCACCGTCGCGCTGTTGACGTGCGTGCCGTCGTCGCAACGCCCGCAACAGGCGGGCGAGGTCGTCGGACGTCTGCGCCCCCGCGGCATCCAGTGCCCTGCCCCCCACCATTGAGATCGACGTTCGTCAGTGTACGGCGGTGTACGGAATTCCGACCAGAGGCCGATTCGACACGCGATCCTGCTCCCGTGCAGAGCGCACAGATCCGATCGATGGAGGTCCTGTGTCCGTACATCTCAAGCCTCTGATCTTCGCCCTGACCGTGCTCGCGGCGACGCTCGCCATCCCGACGACGGCCGCGTCGGCGACGACGCCCGACGCGGCCATCTGCAGGACGAAGTCCACCTGCGCCGACGGCGGCCTCTCGGTGGTGTCGTCGCACAAGCCGGCCCGTGTCAGCGGCGGCGTCGGGACCAATGTCATCCCCGTTCCCCCGCCGGCCGCCTTCCCGCCAAGCACCCCCTGCTATCGCGAGGAGGTCTCGGAGGAGGTCTACGAGACCGCCACCTACGCCACCATCTACGAGTTGTACTTCCAGGCGAGCGTCTGCCTGTTCCCCAGCGAGATCGTCCTGTACGGCCTGGACACCTCCCTCTCCTTCCCCAACGACGTGCAGGATCCCCGACTGACGTCGATGCGGTTCGTCGTGCGGGACGAGATCGTGCACATCAGCCCGACCGAGAAGGACGGGTACTCCGAGCTGTGGCTCACCTTCTGCACCAACCCCGCGCAGCCGAACACCTGCCAGCGCTACCTGCACCGGCTGGGCCTGATCTTCAACCCCGCCTGGGTCTACCCGTTCTCCGTGTTCGAACGTCTGAGCTGACCGTCCGTCCGTGATCGATCAGGGCGCCCTCCGGGACTCCCGGCCTCGGGCGCCCTGACCGCCCGACCGCATCGGTTGCCAGTGGATTTCCACGCCGTTACGGTGAGGTCCCATCGACGTTTGTCTACAAATCGGGGGCCGCATGTCCACGCCTGTCACTCGCCGTACCGTCCTGGCCGGTGGCGCCGGCGCCGCCCTCGGCCTGGCGCTGCCCGGCACCGCCGCGCACGCCGGCGGCCACCACGAGAGCAGCGTCAGCTTCACGCTCGACGCGCGAACGCTCGACGGCGGTGAGCAGGTCACCTCGGTCACCCTCGACACCCGCCGGCTCGGGTCGATCGACCCCGCCGGGCTCACTCCCGACACGTTCTCCGTGCACGCCAAGGCCACCAGCCCGATCCCGATCGCCCCCGGCGACCTGATCTTCAGCGAGTACGACCTGGACCGCACGGTGACCGCGGCCCGGCTCGACCGACACGGGCACATCGTGCTGGAGCTGAGCCACGCCGAAGGTCAGCCCGGCGGTGGCACCCTCGGCTACATCGTCAGCAGGGGACGCAACGTCCGGCTGGACCTCGTCTACACCATCACGCAGAACACCCCGATCGTCCGCCGCCACGGTTCCCCCCTCACCATCACGCGCTTCGTGCAGGGGCGGCTGTCGAACCCCGAGGTGGACGCCTTCAGCCACCACGTCTCGGGCTCGGGCCTGAAGTACCGGCTGTACTCCCCGGCGCGTTCGCCCCGCCACGGTCGCCGACCACTGATCCTCTGGCTGCACGGCGGCGGCGAGGGCGCATCGCTGCCCGACGACTACTACGACAACGAGACGACGCTGCGCGCCAACCGCGGCGCGCTGGGCTTCGCCACCCCGGAGGCGCAGCGGATCTTCTCCGGCGCGTACGTCGTCGCTCCACAGAGCACCTCCTACTGGATGGAGGACGGCCCCCGGTTCGCCCCGCTGATCCGCGAGGTCGTCCAGGACCTCGTACGCCGCGAGCGGGTCGACCCCGACCGGATCTACGTGGTCGGTTGCAGCAACGGCGGCTACATGTCCCTGGAGATGACCGTCGCCTACCCCGAGCTGTTCGCCGCGTCGGTGCCGATCTGTGGCATCGTCGAGCCGCTCGGCGGGGACGGCCCGCCGCTGATCACCGACGCGGAACTGGCTGGAATCCACACGCCGACGTGGCTGGTCACCTCGCGCGACGACGACACGGTGCCGCCCGAGACCAACACGGTCCACGCCCACGACCTCATCGAAGGATCACTGGTCACCCTGTACGACAAGGTCGTCTGGAACGGATACCAGTTCCCCGGTCACTGGTCCTGGATCTACGTGGCCCGCAACGACCCCAGCTACCACGGCACCCACATCTGGCAGTGGATGGCCTGCCGCCGCCGATGACCCACCCTGCGCAGGTCAGCCCACCTGAACACCTGCGCGGTACACGGCGAGCGGGCGGCGCAGCACCCTGATGTCGCTCGTCGGATCACCGTCGACGATCAACAGGTCGGCCTCGAATCCGGGCCGGACGCGACCCTTACGGCCGCCCACGCCACACACCTCGGCACCGACCACGGTCGCCGCGGTGAGAGCGGCGGTGGCGGGAGTGCCGCAGGCCACGTACTCGATGAGCGTCTCCGGTAGGACCCCGTGCGGCTTCGCGGGGCCGAGGCCCGCGTCGGAACCGGCCACCAGACGGACCCCGGCCCGGTACAGGGTGGCGGTGCCGGCACGTAGCGCCGCGGCGCTGAGCCCGGCCCGCTCCGCCATCGCCACCACCTCCGGCGGCGTGACCACGGCCGGGTCGGTGCCGAGCGTGGCGCAGACCGCCAGTCCGGACGCGGCCAGGCGGTCCGCGAGTTCGTCGGGGACGTGAGCCCCGGCCGCCGTCACGCAGGTGCAGTGCTCGATGCCGTCCACACCGACCCGCAGCGCCTGCTCGACAGCGCGGAGCGCGTGCGCGTGCGCGGTCACCGGCAGGTCCAGGTCGTGGGCCTGCTCGACGGCGGCGGTCATCTCCTGATCGGTGAACTGCAGACCGGTGGTGTCCGTGCCGGGGGTGAACACCCCGCCGCTGGCCATTATCTTGATCAGGTCTGCGCCGGCCGCCGCCCTCAGCCGCACGGCCTCCCGCACACCGTCGACACCGCTGGCCTCACCCCCCAGCGTCCAACAGTGTCCGCCAACGCTGGTGATGGGCGCGCCGGACGCCACCACGGTCGGCAGGTCGTCGCGCACTCCCCGAGCCCGCCAGCGGAGCACCGCGTCCCGTCGGTCGCCCAGGTCCCGTACCGTCGTGACGCCGGCCGCCAGGTGCGCGCGCAGTGACGCCTCGACGACCGTGTCGAGATCCGCCTCGGCGCGCTCGGCGAGCCGGCCGAGCGCGTCCGGCCCGGCGTCGGCGCACAGGTGCACGTGTGCGTCGACCAGACCGGGCAACAGCGTGCCGTCCGGCACCTCGCGCACCGGCCAGCCCTCCGGCGCGTCGACCCGACCCCGGTGCACGTCGACGATGCGCCCGCCCTCGACGAGGACCAGCACCCCACCCTCCACGAGCCGCTCGCCGTCGAACATCCGTGCCGCCCGGACAGCCTGCTTCGTCATGGTCACCCCGTCCCCCGTGCGACCGCAGCCACCCGCCACGCCGCGCTACCTCGTATCCTCCGGCGAACCACCGGCCGTGACCCGACCATCGCAGAGTCGAGGGCCGTCCAGCCTCCCTCGCCAGGGTGATTCCATCTCCCCCTAACTAGGCGGTCACCGATCGAAATAGGGGCGTCCACACAGGACACAAGGCGCCGCCTGTCGAATCACGACACCGCTCTCCGGGCCGTTCAAATTCTGCGGACCACTGCTGCCAGTAACGGTGGGATCACCTGTAAGGTCATCGCGTCCCGTCCCCCGATCGATCGCCTTGAACCTGTGGAGGTTTACATATGGTCACGCCTTCGGTGACCCCCCTGACGGTGTCCGCCGAGAGGGGACTGGCACGCAAGACTCTGCGGACAAGTTCGCTGGTGACGTTCGGCGCGACCGCGTCGTCCCCGATGGCCGTTCTCGTCGGCGGTATCGTCGCCACCTACGCGGCCACCGGTAACACCGGTGTGGCCTCCAGTTTCCTGCTCCTGACGGTCGTGATGCTCCTCTGGGCACCGGGGTACATCGCCATCGCCCGTTACGTGCAGCCCAGTGGAATCTTCTACACCGCCCTCGCCGCCGGGTTGTCCCGGCTCGTCGGGGTGGCGGGCGCGCCGGTGGTTCTGCTCGCCTACAACACCATTCAGATCTCGCTGTACGGGCTGCTGGGTTCCGTGATCAGCGGACTGGTCGGCGGGCCGTGGTGGATCGGGGCCCTCATCGCGTGGGCCATCGTCGCGGCGTTCGGCCTGCAACGCACGGGCGTCAGCACCGCGATGTTCGGGACCATCCTGATCGTCGAGATCACCCTGCTGCTCGTGTTCGTGCTGGTCGGCCTCGCGCACCCGGCCGGTGGTCACCTGACCTTCACGGCGCTGAACCCGACGCAGTTGTTCGACACCGGCGTGGTGGCGGGGCTCGCGGTGCTTCCGCTCGGCTTCGCCGCGTTCTTCGGCACCGAGACCATCGCCGCGTACGGCGCGGAGGCGCGGACACCGCGGGCGGTGTCACGCAGCATCATCTACGTCATCGTCGGCCTGGGCCTGCTCTACGCCCTGTGCGCGTGGGCGATGGTGGCCACGGTGGGTGCTGACCGGGTCGTCGACCTGGCCCGCGACCCGGCAGCGCCACTGCCGTTCGAGGTTTTCTCGGGCTCCCGCGCCGGTAGTGCCGGCGTGCTGCTGGTGGCACTGGGCGGCCTGCTGTTGGTCAGCAGCGTCCTCGCGGCGATGATCAGCTTCCACAACAGCGTGGCGAGGTACCTCTTCGCTCTCGGCAAGGATCGGCTGCTGCCCGCTCGCCTGGCGACGATCCGTGAGGGTGGGTCCGGCGCGCCGCAGGGTGGATCGATCACCCAGTCGGTCACCGCCCTGATCGTCATCCTGCTGTTCGTGGTGAGCGGCGCCGAGGCGCTGACCATGTTCACCTGGCTGAGCAACATCGCCGCGGTCAGTCTGATGCTGTTGATGGCGACCAGTTCGCTCGCCACCGTCCGCTACTTCGCGCGCGGTGGTGGGCGCAGCGAGTCGTTGTGGGCGCGGGCGATCGCACCCACCCTGGGCGGTATCGCCATCGCGGTGATCCTGCTCGTCACGCTTGTCAACATCAGCGCGGCGCTCGGCACGCCTCCCGGCTCACACCGGGCGTGGCTGGTGCCGGGCACGGTCGGTGTCTTCGTCGTCATCGGTGTGCTCTGGGCGATCAGCGTGCGGACCAGTCGGCCGGACGTACTCACCGGCATCGGTGAGCGCGAGACCAACCCCACGCGACAGGTCGACGAGGATCTGAGCCACCTGACGCTCTGAGCGCCGTCTCCGGACCTGGAGCAGGCGGTGCCGCCTCGGCGGCACCGCCTGCTGTCGTCGTACCGGCTTACGTCGTCGCGCCTCTCGCCGAGCCGATCCGCTGAGCGCCCAGGTGCACGAGCGTCGCCAGCTGGGCGATACCGGTCCAGATGGGAGCGTCACCCGGGTAGCTCTGCAACGGTCGCCACGTCTCGTAGAGCGGCGTCGTCGACTGGATCAGCGGCCGCTCCCACGGGTCGGTGGGCCGGTCGACCACGATCCGGGTCTCTTCGGGGTCCATCAGCTGGATGTAGAAGCGTCCGGGGATACGATCCTCGCCTTCGATCCGCCGCATCGTCTGCTCCCAGGTGCCGAGCGGACCATCGAGTGAGCTGACCGCCAGGCCGATGAACGTCGAGTCGGCGTTGACCCGCTCGTCGACACGGTTGCACATCTGTGGTGGCTGACGCGGGTCCAGGCCACCGTGGTCGAGGTAGTGCCGCGCTGTCTGCGCGAGGTCGTAGAGCAACCTGGGCAGGTGCGACACGTCCTCGCCAGCCTTGTCGAGACGTGTCGCCGCGCCGACCTCGAAGACCCCACGCTCCACTGTGGACCCGATGACCGGCACGGCGTACAGAAACGCGAAGCCGTAGGGGCACAACGGGTTACGCCGTCGCTGCGCCCACGCGTGGCGGCCGTGCATGGTGTTCATCAGCCCGACCCGGCTCAGCGCGGAGGATCGCAGTGAGGCCCAGATCCGCCGCGTCTCCGGATCACTGATCGGCGGCGCAGGCGGTGACTCCCGTGCGGCCGGCGACGGGTCGGGCGGCGGCGGGTACGCGGACGGCGCGGACGGCGCGGACGGCCAGGGAACCGGTGGGTGTTGCTCGACCACCGGTGACGGCATCGCGCTCGTGGGCGCGACCCACCCGTGCCGTCCGGCCGTCGCCGGCACCTCGGGCGGGGGTGACGAGTGGCTGCCCGAAGGCTGGTCCCACGGCACGGCCGCCGTCCTTCCGGCGGTCGCCGCCGCTCTCCAATCCTCGGGATTGCTCTCAAAAGGACCCGAGCGAGTTGCTGGCCTGTCGTACGCCACGTTGGTAGTCCCTCCAAAGACGTCGCCACAGCCTCTCATCGCACACACACCGCGATCAACCATGCACCACGAGTCGGCTTGATCGCGCTTAACGGCGGTTGCCTGGTGGTCGACGTCATGGTCCACTCTTCGCTTAGTTGCCTATCAACGGAGAACCCGTGACCTCCCCCACCAGCGTTCCCGACGACCTGTCTCTCGCTGCTGAGATCGAGCACTTGCGAGCCACTCTGACAGCACACAGGTCGATCGGCTTCCCGGCCGCAGTGGACATCGACTACGGACCAGTGACCTCGCTGTTCGGCCTGCTGATCAATAACGTCGGCGACCCGGAGACCGACCCCGACACCGGCCACACGAAGGCCTACGAGCGCAAGGTCATCGACTGGCACGCGGACCTCTTCGGCGCCCCCGCCGACGATCGGTGGGGCTATCTGACCGGCGGTGGCACCGAGGCGAACCAGGCAGCCATCCTGCTCGCCCGCGACCGGTTCGCGGGCACGAGTCCGGTGCTCTACTACAGCCAGGCCACCCACGACTGGATCCGCAAGACCGCAGGCATGCTGAACCTTCCCGAGGTCGTCATCCGCACCGACGCCACCGGAGAGATCGACTATGACGATCTGCGGGGCGAGCTGGCGCGGCGCAGGGACCGGCCCGCCATCGTCGTCGCCAACGCCGGCACGACCGTCACGGAGGCGGTGGACGATCCCGCCCGTGTGCGCCGCGCCCTGTCCGAGCTGGCGATCCGCAACGCCCACCTGCACGTCGACGGCGCGCTCGCGGGTGTGCCGTTGGCCCTGCTGCCGGACCGGCCGGTGGCCATCGACCTCGGCAGCGTGGTCGACTCCGTGGCCATCTCCAGCCACAAGTTCTACGGAACCACCGTTCCCGGCGGCCTGGTCATGACCCGCCGTTCACTGCAACGGGCAGCGCGACGAATCTCCTACACCGCCACGACCGACAGCACCATCAGCGGCTCGCGCTGCGGGCAACTCGCCGTCCAGATGTGGTACGCGCTGCGACTGCTCGGCGAGGACGGGCACCGCGAGCGCGCCGAACGCGCGCGTGAGACGGCCCGCTTCGCCCATTCCCTGCTGGCCAGCGTCGGTTGGCCCGCCTGGCGCAACGTGCACGCCTTCACGGTGTACTTCACGACCCCGCCGCCGGCGATCGCCCGCCGCCACGGCCTGTCCAACGCCGACGGCGGCATCAGTCACCTGATCTGCATGCCGGGCGTCACCCGGCAACAGATCGAGGCGCTCGCGGCCGACATCGCGACCGTCAAGGGCACCGAGCAGCCCAGCCCGAGCCGCGGTGTCCGGCGACTCGTGCCGGTCGCGCAGCTGCCCCGCGCCGCCGCCGACCGGACCTGATCGGCCGTTCGGTGACTCGCCCTCCCGAGCGGTCCGAGGTGCGCCGCGACGCCCCGGCCTATCCGGGCGCGGGGCCGTCGTCCGCCGTGGCGGCGCGCATCTCCTTGAGGACGTACGTGGCGGCCTTCTCGACGACGCGGACGCCCGCCTCCTGGCTGACGTGATGGTTGGAGAGCACGGCGATCAGCCAGTCGTGGCGGTCCTCCACGATCCGGCCGATGCTGTTGACGATCCAGCGGCCACCGTCGGCGTCGGCGGTGTCCCAGCCGTTCTTGACGTACACGGAACGGGCGTCCGGCGTCCGCCCGGCGGTGACTCCCCATCGTTGCTCGGGAATCACCTTCTTCATCAGGCCCATGACGAAGGTACGGTCCTGCGGGGTCAACGGTCCCTTCGACGACGTCAGCGCGGTCAGCAGACGGAGCTGGTCGGCGGCCGTGGTGGTGGTTATCCCCCAGTGCGCGCTGGGCTTGGTCTCCCGCAGACCGAACGCGCGGTTCGCGGCGGTGAGACCGCGCGAGCCGTCGATCTTCAGCCACAGGGTCTCGGCAGCCTCGTTGTCACTGGACTCGATCATGGCCTCGGCCAGCCGTCTGGTCCCCGAACTCAGGGCCTTGCCCGGTGGCGTCTGACGCAGCAGGAGAGCCGCAAGAATGTTGACCTTGACGATGCTGGCCGTCTCGAACCGCGCGGTGCCGGCCGTCACGGTAGCCGTCCCCTGTCGGTCCAGTACCGCTACCGCCAGATGGCCCTTGTACGGCTTCACGAAGGCCTCGATACGGGCCCTCGCCTCCTTGACCCGGTCGACGGACGGCGTCGTGGGGATCGGCTTGGCCGGCGATGGGCCGGGCGACGAGCTGGCTCCGTCACCGTCGCGAGCACGCGTGGCACCGTAGGCGGCCGTCGCGACGCCGGCGAGAGACATGGTGGCCGCGGAGACGACCCAGCGGCGTGGCAGCTTCCGACCTCCCCGCTCAGCCAAGGCGGGCCACCGCCTTCGCCGCGATCGAATCGACCGCTGCCTGGTCGCCCAGGTCGGGCAGGCTGACGGTCGAGACCGTCTCGCCTCGTTTCAACATGACGAAGTACCTCGTGGTAGCAGGGGTCTGGGAATGGTAGATGCGGCCTCGGACGAGCAGTCCGACGCCCCCCAGATACTGCGAGTCGACGATGTCGAAGGAGACCGTCGCACCGTGGACCACGTAGCTCGCGCACCGGCGGAGGACCTGGCGAACGTCATCGACGTTCTGCTCGGCCCATCCAGGTTCGTACGTCTCCACGACATGGTGCGCCGGTGACGAGCCGTCCGGCAACCGGTAGTAACGCTCGACCGCAGCGCGCCGGTGCGACTTCGCCGTGTAGTCGCTGCTCAGGTAGTTGGGGCAGTCGTCCTGCTCCCACGGCCAGGGCGGCAGGCCGGTCCGAGCGTCGTCCTCGCGCCAGCCCGAACCCAGATCACCCGCGCCCAGCAGCATGCTCAGACCACTCCGCTCGACGGCCGCGGTGGGCGACTCGTCGGCATCGACGCCGGGCTCCCCCTGCTGGCACCCCGTGAGCAACACCACAAACGTCGACAGGACCAACGACACGACAGCGACCGGGCCTCGACAGCTCCTGCTGCTCGGTACGGACACCGAAACCTCCCCAGACACAGATGATTGCCACCGCAGGTCACGCCCTTGCCGACGAGACGTGGTGGTGCCCTCCCCATCAATTCGGGACAAACGCGGCCGTTGCCGGTGGGCGACCCGACACCACGGGGGATCCGCTCCGCCGCCTCCCGGCCGGTCAATGACGCTCCTCGGCGAACAGCTCGGAACGGGTCTCGCCGAGCAACTCGCGCAGCCGGCCGAGGGAGCGCATGCTCTGGCTCTTGACGACGGCCGTGGAGACGCCCACGACCTCGGCGGTCGTCTCCACGCTCAGGTCGTCCCAGTAGCGCAGGACGATGATCGCCCGATCGCGCACCGGCAGGGTGGCGACCGCGTCGAGCAGGGTCATGCGCAGCTCCGCCGGATGTTCCTCACCCCGATCCGGCGGTACCGGAATCGCCAGCTCGCGGCTGGAGCGACGCCGTTGCTGGTCGATCACGCAGCGCAGCAGTATCTTGCGGGCGTACGCGTAGGGGTCGTCGGCCCGACAGACCCGGCCCCAGTTGGCGTACACCTTGGCCAGCGTGGTCTGGGTGAGGTCCTGCGCGAGATGCCAGTCGCGGCACATCAGGAACGCAGCATCGCGCAGGCGGCCAGCGGCTGCCTGCGCGAATTCCACGAAGTCTTCGTCAGCCATTCGACCTGGCCAGATGCGGGAAGTTCTTGGCACCGCTCTCGACGAACTTGGCCGGCAGCCTCGTCCCCCAGATCGGGTTGGCGGCGATCGAGGTCGCCTCCTGCACGGTGAGGGCGGCCGGCGCCGGCGGGGCCTCCTTGCCGTCCCACGCCAGACAGGTGGAGATCAGCACGTCGATCTGCAGGCCGTCGCGGTGGTGCACCGTGACCATTTTGTCCTGCAGGCAGTTACCGGGTACTTCCGTCAGCTCCACCGTCCCCGGGGCCGGGTCGCCGCCGAGGTGGTCCTGGTAGACCGAGAGCCGCACCATGCCCGGCCCGTCGCCCCGATCCAGATAGATCTGGACGTACGGCATGCCGGGGCCCGCCCCACCGCTCTCCAGGCTCGCGTAACCGCTGGTCTTCCCCTTCGGTAGGAGCCAGGTCAACAGCTCCAGAGCGCCCTGCGGTGTGGTCGTCAGCAGCTCGCCGTCAGGCCCCGCCCCGATCCGCACCTTGTCGATCACCGTGGTCGTGGTCCTGGGCGTCGGCGACGCGGCCGCCTCTCCGGCACCCGGACCGAACCCGCCATCTGGGGACGGCGTGACGGTGTCGACCAGCCCATCCAGCGAACCGACGTTCGGTCCGCCGGACCGACCGCCGCCATCGGCACCGCCGGCGAGTGGCCCGACGGCCAGGCCGATCACGAGCAGCACCGCCAACGCCGATCCGCCGGCCCCGAGCTGCGTCAGGCGGCGCTGGCGGCGCAGTCGGCGACCCTGCACCACCGACTGCTGGACCAGATCACCCAACGGTGGGGCGACGTGTCGGGACAGTTCGTCCCTGAAACGCCCACGCACATCCCCCATGTCCCGTACCCCCCTCGGCCGACCGCCAGCCGTGCCCAGCCGTCACTTGAGAGACGGGCCGGAGGGCCGATTTGGTCACCTTTCTCGGCACCAATTTCGGTTGCCCCCGCTCGACCTGGACTGTGCTTTCAGCACGTGTTCGGCCGTCTCCGGAGAGTCACGTTCGGCTGCGCACCACCAGCTCGCCGATCTCCAACCGACCGACACGCAGCTCCCGGACGATCGCCCGACGGACGGCCAGCCGCCCGATCACCAGCGCCCCGACAGCCACGGCACCGACGGCCAGCGCCCCTACTGCCAGGGCACCGAGCGACGCTGCCCCCGCAGCCCGCGCACCGGTGGCCACCGCACCCGTCGCCACCGCGCCGTCGGCGCGTGTTGCGGTCAACTGCCCCAGTCGTACGTTTCGCTTCATTCCTCCATTGTCCGGACAGCCCCGGTCGGGCGCTGCCCGCAGGTCCCCGATGTCGCCCCACGGCCCTGTCCCCGCAGGGGCGGCGAATGGTTCCCCCCGCCCCTGCGGGGAGGGTCACCGTCCGTACAGCTCGAATTCGTGGAGCGAGAATCCGTACGAGGTGGCCCGCTTGACGCCGTACACCCGCACGTAGCGGGCGGTGACCGGTGCGAAGGTGGCGTTGTCGACGCCACCGTTGCCGGCGGTGGTGGTGAACACCGGCGTCCAGGAGCTGCCGTCGCCGGAGACCTCGATCCGGTACGAGGTGGCGTAGGCGGACTCCCAGCGCAGGACCGCCCGGCTGACAGTGCGGGCAGCGCCGAGGTCGACCCGGAGCCACTGGTTGTCGTTGTAGCTGCTGGCCCACCGGCTGCCGAGGCTGCCGTCGACCGCCTTGTCCGGGGTGCAGCTGGTCAGGAACTGGGTGCTCGACGCGGTCGCCGGGCGGCCCTGGGCCAGGTTGGTGACGTCGTCGCCCCGGCGCGCCGGGAACGAGACCACCTGCTGGTAGGTGGGGCGGTTCTGCCAGGCGATCAGCGGGTGGGTGATGCCGCCGAGCCCGGACTGGGCGATCGAGTCGGCACACCACTGGTCGCCGGCCCCGCAGGACTTGTCGCCCGGATAGACAGTGGTGGCCGGCACCGCGGCGGCCTGACCGAGCGTGTCCAGCAGGGCCTGCCGGCACGCGCCGAGGTTGCCGTTGCCGCAGTACGCGCGGCCCAGCCCGCCGGACACCGGGTCGCCGAGCACGGTGCGCACGTCCTTGTCGACGTAGCCCCACCAGCCGTGCTGGAACGACGAGCCCTTGTGCGCCTGACCCTGCAACGCCCAGCTCGCCGCGCCGTCACGGCCACCGTTCTGGCCGCCCGACGGGGCCTCGTTGACCTCGATGGCATCGACCAACGCGGCGTAGAGGTCCGGCCCGAGCCCGGGGCGGAACTCCGCCGAGGCCAGCAGCGGCCACCAGGCGTCGAAGATCCGGATGGCGTCGGCGTGCTGGTAGACCTTCGAGCCGGGTGACGTCTCCACCCGGCGGGCGCCCGCCTGCTGCCAGGCCCGCAGCTTGCCCACCGCGTCGGCCAGCGCCGGGTCGGTGACCGGCGTGCTGTCCAGCACGCGCAGCAGGTCGCCGAGAACCTGCTGGCCGCGCAGGTCGGTCACCGCCGCATCCGCCATGATCTGGACGACGTCGGCGCGGCCGAGCTTCCGTTGGGCGATCGCGGCCCGCACCGGGCCGTCGAGAAGCTGAACCCGGTGTACGGAGCCGAAGCTGAAGTTGCCGTCGGCCGCCCCGAAGTCCCGCGCCTGCTTGTTGTTCCAGCTGACGTAGTAGTCCTGGTTCACCGATTGCGGATGCGCCGACGCCGGGGCGTACGTGGCGTCGTTGGTGTCGGGATTCCAGCCGGCCCACTCGTACGCCGGTTCCGCCTTCGCGGGCAGGTTCGGGTCGGTGACGGACGAACGGACCGGGTTCGAGCCGGAGTTGTAGTACGCCGCCTCGGTCGAGTTGACGTAGAACCAGTTGAACGCGTACCCGACACTGGCGGACGACGCCTGGAACGCCGCCGCGCTGCCCATCGCCGACGGGTCGTTGAAGGCCTGGAATCCGATCGCCGAGTCGGCCTCGTGCCGGTAGGTGGAGCGCAGCTTGGTGAAGGCCGTCGGCTGCCCGTTCACCAGGCCCCGATAGGAGACCAGCCCGTACTTGGTGCGCAGCGCGCGCAGCGTGTACGAGCCGGCGGGGGTGGAGTCGGCCAGCGTGGGTGACCACGAGTTGCGCTGCTCCAACGCCTCCATGGCGAGGCACTGCCCGTGATAGAGGTAGCGGTTGGACCGCAGCGTCGGCGCGGTGCCGTCGGTGGTGCACAGGGGCACCGCGTACGTGTCGGTGAGGTCCTGCGAGGCGGAGGTGGCGCTCCACGCGTAGTCCTGGCCGCGGCCGAGCAGCACGTAGAGGTTGAGCCCGGCGAACGCGGCCCCACGAGCGCTGATCCCCGGCCCCTGCAACTCCTGGAGCATCAGCAGTTGCGGCGCGAAGTAGCCGGTCTGCGGCCCGAACACGGCTACCGGGTTGCCGGTGGTGGTGTGCCGCCCGGAGACCACCACCGCGTTGGACATGCCGTGCGCGCGCAGGTTGGACAGGCCGCCGACCAGCCCCTGGGTGGCGGTGCTCGACCCGGTACGGGCGGCAGCCCCACCGCTGGCGTCGTAGGCCAGGGGTTCGGCGACCACCGTGCCGGCGTCGGGGAGCACCGCGCTGGTCGCGCCGGACGGCGTCGCCCCGTATGGGAAGCTCTGCCCATCGTGGAGGGTGAGTACGGTCTCCGGATCGTTCTGCGACCGGAAGGCAGCCCAGACCCGGTCACCCTCGGTGGTGCCGTACTTGGCCCGGGCGGCCATCCGGACCAGCGCGGACTGGATCTCGCTGCCACCTCCTCCACCGAACAGGCCGCCGATCACGCCGGCGGTGGCGATCAGGTCGGTCATGGTGAAGTGCTTCGGCTTGCCCGCGCCGGCGAGCACGTACTCGCCCGGGTAGTTGTCGTCGGCGATCGACTTGTCGATGTAGGCGTTGATGCCGGCGATGTAGTCGACCACGTCGGTGTAGAGCTGCTGGCCCCGGACGCCCTTGGTACGCAGCGCGTCCACCTGGGCCTGGAGGTCCACCTCTGTGTAGGGCGAGTTGGCCCAGACGCTCTGCTCCAGCTCCCGGTTGCCGGGCGCGCCCCCGGCGAACGAGGTGACGTTGCCCCGACCAACGTGCCGCAGCAGGTCCATCACCCAGAGCCGGTCCTGTGCCCCGGCGTAGCCGGCGCCGAACATGGTGCCGGCGCGGGTGGTGCCGGTGACGTGCGGGACGCCGGTGGCCCTGTCCCGCACGATGGTGACGTCGGCGCGCGGCGAGACGGTGCTCTCGACCTGCGCGGCCGGTACGCCGAACGAGGCGTCGTTGTAGAAGTGGGCGATCTGCTCGTCGGTCAGCCCGGCGTAGTTGTAGACCAGGTTCGCGTACTCGTCGAGCTGGTCGCTGGAGTGCGCCGGTCGGGTGCCGAGCGCCTGGTGCGCCAGGATGGCGACGAGCGTGGCGTTGCCGTTCTGCCCCGGGGGCAGGATGTCGGAGCACTGGCCGAGGCAGTAGTCGTCGGCGGCGAACGTGGTGGCGGCGAGCGCCGCTGACGGCGGGGTCACCGTCAGGACGCCGGCGGTGAGGGTGGCGGCGGTGAACGCCGCGAGCCGGGTACGGAGTGCGGGACGGGGCATGGCGATCCTCCGGGGACGCGGAGTCGGGCCGTACGGTCTCGCCCGGCTACGGTGCCGACGTCTCGCCCTCCGCGCCCGGGCGTTCCACCCGGAGGTGAGAATGACTCATATCAATCTCGGGCAATGATCGACGCTGAACCGTCGTTAGGGATACCCGTCGTTCACCACGCGCGAATGCCGACGTTTCGCCAGCGGGCGTCGACCGTCTTTGCTACTCAACGCTGGGCTGCGGCAGTCAGCGGATCGCTGAGCGTGTTGCCCCCTGCCGGTACAGTCACGGCGCATCGGTCGTCACACGACCACGTAGCGCATGACCCCGAAGGGACTGCGGGATGCCGCTGGAGCCGAGGTTTCGCCGCGTGGCCGCGCTGCGCCGACGATTCGTCAACCGCGAGTCCATCCTGGAGACGTACGCCGAGGAGTTGGCGAACGTCGGCGCTGGCATCCGGGTGCTCAATGTCGTCGGGGTGGGCGGCATCGGCAAGTCAAGGTTGCTGCGCGAGTTGCGCGACCGGGCCGGCGAGGGTCGCCGCACGGCCACTCTCGATCTCCAGGTGCCCGCCATGCGTCAGCAGGAAGACGCCCTCGCCGTACTGAGGGTGGAGCTGGGCCGACAGGGGGTGCGGTTCGACCGTTTCGACATCGGCTACGCCGTGTACTGGCAGCGGCTGCACCCACATCTGCGGCTCACTGCCAAGGAACTGCCATTCATCGAGGAGAGCGAGGCCCTCACCCAGATCCTCGATGACGTGTCCGGAATTCCGGTGTTCGGCACGGCTATCGGCCTCGTGAAGTTGGCGGAGCGGGCAACGACAGGCGCGCGTCGTCGACGTCAGATCCGGATCGACGACACCTTGCGCTCGCTCGACGACCTCTCCAACGTCGACCTGGTCGACGCCGTCACCTTCCTGTTCGCCGAGGATCTGCGGGAGTCGAGCGCCGAACGGCCGTACGTCATCTTCGTCGACGCGTACGAGGCACTGGTGTCGGTCTCGGTCCGGGCCGGCCGCGCCTCGATGCTCGACGTCTGGCTGCGTGACCTTGTGGCACAGCTCGACCGGGGTCTCGTCGTGGTCGCCAGCCGCGAACCGCTGCGCTGGCACGCGTACGATCCGAGCTGGGCCACGGTGACTCGTCAGTGCCAGGTGGATGGGCTGCCGATGAATGCCCGGCTGGAGCTGCTGACCGAGAGCGGCATCGCCGACGCGGCGGATCGAGACGCTATCGCCCGGGCGAGTGCCGGCCTTCCGTTCTATCTGCATCTGGCTATCGACACCTGGACCGCCGCGGGCGATCCGGGACGCGCCGTCTCCCCCGAGGAGATCGTCCAGCGCTTCCTGCAACATGTGGGCGGCCAGGAGATCCGCACCCTGGAATTGCTGAGCATCCCCCGGATCTTCGACTTCGAGATCTTCCAGGCACTCGCCGACGCGTTCGACCTGCCTCGGCACCGGCCGGCCTGGGAGTCACTCACGGCCTACTCGTTCGTCTACAAGGCCGGCCAGCACGGTCATCGGCTGCACCAACTCATGCGGTCCGCCCTGAGCACGCACGTCTCGCCGGCCACAGCCCGGGACGTACACCGGCTCCTGCGCGACATCTGGGCGGACCGGTCCGGACAGGCCGCACGCACGGAGGACGGGGTGGCGACCAGGGCTAGGGCCATCCGGGAGACCGCCTACTCCGCGCTACACGCCGGGGACGTCAACGGCGCGAGACTACTGGAGTACGCCGACCAGGCACTGAACTGTGGCGGTAAGCAGGCGGTGGACGGGGTGCGGCGCGACCTCCAGGAGTTCGTCGGTGAGAGCGGCGACGCGCCCGAGCTGGCCGCCACGCTGCGATGTATGGAGGCTGAGGCGGCCGTCGTGCTGGGTGACGCGCCGGCCGCCACGACGCTCACGTCGACGCTCGACTGGCCGGTGGACGAGGTGGTGGGTGCCCGGCTGGCGCTCGCCGCCGCCCACGGACGCCGGATCGGCGGCGCCACCGAGGCGGCCCGTCGGTTGTTCGCCGAGGTCTGGGAGAACCACCCGGGACCGGTACGGCATCGAGCGGGTGTCTGTCTCGCGGACATCGAGATGTGGCAGGGCCGGTTCCGGGCCGCGTTCGCCATGTCCGAGCAGATCCTCGCCGGTTGCCCGGAGGACGACGCGGTGCTGCGCGGGGACGTAGCTCGGCTGCTACACCTCGGGCACCGGTTCGCCCTCGACTTCCCGGCCTCGGAGCAACAGTGGAATCACGCCTACGAGTTGTACCGACGGGCGGACACGGTGGTGGGGTTGGCGAACCTCAAGACCAACCGCGCCGAGCTGCTGGCCTGGACTAACCCGGCGGACGCGGTGCCGGCCGCGATGGTGGCGATCGAGGTGCAGCGCACCATGGGCGCCCAGCACGAGATCGGCAAGGCGTTCACGGCACTGGCCATCGCGCAGCTCCGGCTCGGCCGGTACGACGAGTCGGCCGGCTCGTTCCGGGCCGCCGCCGAGGCCTTGGACAAGGCGGGTTATCGCTCCGGGCGTGCTCGGGCGGAGCTGTTCCGGGCCTTCCTCGACGTCAGGCGGGGGCGCCGCGCCAACGCTGTGGACGCCGCGCGTTGGGCCGTCACCGAACTGGTCGAGGCGGAGGTCTACCCGAACCTGATCGTGTTGGCTGGGCAGCTCCTCGACGCCCTCGGCGAACGCGACCAGCGGGTTACCGACTCCGTTGCGGTGGCCCGCGACCAGATCGATGCGCTGGACACCCTCGTCGCGTTAGAGGAACGTGGCAGGCAACTGGTGGCGGCGCTCCTGGAGGAACGGGCATGACGTGGACGGAAATCTACGACCGGGCCCGGTCGCGGGTGGATGCCGCCGCCGGCTACTACAACCACAACATCCGGGTCGAGGTCGAGTCGGGACCAGTCATCGTCCGGATCCCTATCCACGGCGCGGACGTCATGGACCTGCGATTGTGGCGCGAGGAGGATCTGCTGCCGGCCATCGCGCCGTACGTTATCGAGGCGCCGCGGCTGCTGTTCCTCAACGACGATCCGGCCTTCCAGATCCACCAGTTCATCCCCGGTGACGTGCTCAACGACATCGCACCACGCGGCACCGCCTGCCCGCCGCACGTCCCGGATGACGTGGCGAGGCTCTTTCGGCAGCTAGTCGACGTCCCCAGGGACAAGCTGCCGCCGATACCCGACGACTGGCCTGCCGACGGCGACAGCGGCGGCTTCGGACGCCGTCTAGCCCGAATCACCCAGTGGATCTACGACACCTCGGTCGACGAGTACCGACCACTGTTCGACAGGTTCGGCATTCCGGATGACCCGCTGACGGCGCTTGACCACATGTGGCCCACGTTCACGTCTCGGCCGTTCGTCTGCGTCCACGCCGACGTGCACCGCAAGAACATCATTGTCGACAACGGCGCCAGCGTCTTCCTGGACTGGGAGCTGGCCCTGTGGGGTGATCCGGTCTACGACCTCGCCGTTCACCTCCACAAGATGACGTACCTGCCGGCCGAGGAGACGGTGTTGCTCGAGCATTGGCAGGCTGCCATGCCGGCCGAGCATCTGGCCCGGTGGGAGCCGGATCTCGACGGGTACCTCGGCCACGAGCGCATCAAATCCTCCATCGTGGACACCATCCGATACGCGCAACTGTTCGTCGCGGGCGGTCCGTATCCATACCCGGAGGAGGACATGATCCGGTCGATGGCCGGCAAGCTCAACGCGGCCCGGCCGCGGTGGGGCATGACCGCGCCGATCAGCCTGGACGACGTACGCGCGGGGTTCGCCGACTGGGTCGCCTCTCACCGCTCCCACTCATGACGGCAGACGTCGCCGCCCTCGCCTGGGTGCGGGGTGGCCGCTGAGGGGTTGACGGCGTACCCGAAAGCGACGTAGTGGCGGCGGCTCGCGACCGCAACGCCGCCGGGTGTCGTCCGGGCCCGCCGCAGCCAGCCAGTTCTTGTGGAACAGGCGCTAGTCGCGCGCGGGCTCGTCGCGGGCGCTGCGGGCGATGAGCGCCTCGATGCCGTCGAGTAGCAGATCGATCCCGAAGGCGACATCAGAGTCGTCGATCCATTCCTCGGCGGCACCGAAGGCGTTGGCGCGTACGGCTGGGGTCAACTCCGGGTAGTCGCCGGGGTCGAGCACCTAGCCGAGGATCTCGCCGTACTCAGCCAGCCCGGCGATCGATTCGTCGGTGGCGGCGGGGCCGGCGTTCAGCAACACCAGTCGCCCCGCCTTCGTCGCCCGACCGGATCGCGTACCCGCTGCCGGGGATGTCGCCGTACGGCAGGAGCGTGCGCCTTCGGCGTAGCTGGCGTCGTCAGGGCAGGCGGACGGTGTACCGGTGCATCGTGACGCCCCGGGACACGAGCACCTTCGGCTTCGCCGTCCAGATCTCGCCGTACTCACGCAGGTAGTCGGGCAGCTTCTCGTCGTCCCGTGCGGCACTAACCCGACGCTGGCGCATCCTCGGCAGATCCCGCCAGGCGTTTCACGAAGGCGCGATACACGGGGGTGCCCGGAAGGCCGTCGTGGATGGCGAACACCACGTGGTCGAATCGGTCGACCACGTGCAGAGCCTCGGCGAACGCGCCGGCCACCGTGGCGGGATCGTTGCGGAACACCCCGCACCCCCATGCGCCCAACACGATCGAACGGTGTCCGTGGGCGGCGGCGACCTCCAGCACCCGCCGCGCACGCCGGGCCAGCACCGCCGGCACGTCCGGCACATGCGCGGGCTGGTTACGGACGATCGCGCCGAGGTTCGGTGCCGCGGCGGTCAGGAACGACGTCGTGTACGGCTGCTCGAGCAGATTTGCGTCGTCGTCCCGGAACACCGGCACGAGCGGGGAGTAGATGACCCTGTCGCTGTACCGCTGATCGTGCTGCCCACGGTGGAACGCGTAGAACTCGGGCGCGGCGCTCAGACACGGGTACAACGCCGACGAGCGAGCGATGCTCTCCTCCTGCGCCTGTGCCCCGTTCAGGAACCCGCCGCCCGGGCTCCTCGCCGACGCGAACACCAGACACGCCGCACCGGGCCCGAGGCGGTACGCCGCCTGCAACGTCGACTCGTGTGTCACCTCCACCCGCGCGGCGCCGGGTGCCGCGTCCGGCACCGCGAGCACCTCGTCCGGGAGGTGATGCCGCGTGCCGGCGACCGCGGCGCGTACCGCCTCGCCGAGGACGACATCAACACCGTTGCCACTGCGGTAGCGCCCCGACTCGGCGATCGCCACCGTCTGGCGAGCGATCTCACGAAGACTGTCGCTCACCGGTCCACCCCGCGCGTCGGGAGGTGAGGGGCGTGCACAACCAGCAGGCCAGGCAGACAGACGGTTACCGACAGGCAGTTCTCCCGATCCCGCTCGAGGCGGCGGACGGTGATCACAGCGGTGAACGGTCGTCGCGCAACCGGCTGTAGAGCCACCCGTCGCGCCAGGCACCGGCCCGGAACTCGCACGCCCGCACGACGCCCTCCAACTGGAAACCAGCCTTCTCCAGCGACCGCTGCTCGGCGACGTTCTCCGCATGCGTGCTGGCCTGGATGCGCTGGGCCGGGGTGTGGCTGAACAGGTAGTCGCAGAGCAGTGCCTGGGCCCGCCAGCCGATGCCCTGGCCGCGCCACTCGGGCAGTAGGACGATCCCGATCTCCCAATAGGGCGCCCGACCGCCGTACTGGCCCTGGGAATAGCTGAGGAAGCCCGCCCGGGAGTCCGCCGCCGGCTCGACCTGCACGATCAGGCCGCCGGTGCGCTCGCCGAGATAGCCGTCCTCGGCGAGGCGGCGAGCCGGCGCGGCGGCATCCCGGAAGCCAGCCCAGTCGAGCCCGATCAGCCCGGGCTCGACCGCGAACCGGCGCAACATCGCCACGTCGTCCTCGACCACCGGACGCAGCCGTACGGTCGAGCCGGGCGCGTGGTGCACGACGCCGGCCACCAACGGATCGGAACTGTCCACCCTTCGCACCGTAGTGATGCGTCCCGCCGTCCGCTGCCCCCGAACGCCCGACAGCGGCCGTAGGTGGACGCGCATCGCGTCACGCAGAGGGCCAGGACCGCGTGAGCTCGCTCCGACAGGCCAGACCCGGTCCTGTGGAAACTGTGCCGCCGTCAACTGGCGAGGTGGCCCGTGGCCCGCAGCAGCGCCCGGCTGAACCGGTTGAGGTCCACGCTCTGGAGCTGCGACCGGGTGAACCAGTCCAGCTCGCTGATCTCCTCCTGGTCCGGGACCGGTGTCCCGTCGACGATCCCTGCCTCGTAGACGGCGGGGACGTAGGCGACCCGATCGCCGTTGGCGTAGGTCACCTCGTAGTCGGTGCCACCGAGCACCGTCAGCAGCCGCGGCTGGCTGATCTGGACGCCGATCTCCTCACGGATCTCACGCGCGGCCGCCTCGGCCGCGGATTCTCCGATGTCGACCGCACCCCCGGGCACCGCCCAACCGGTCTGCTCGCCGGTGTGACGTACGAGCAGGAGGCGTGCGTCGTCGTCGACGACGAGGACCACCACCGACGGCAGCTGGATCAACTCGTGGCCGATGACGGCCCGCAGCCGAGCCAGGTGCGACGAGATAGCCATCCGGACACGGTAGCCGTCACACCCCGCGGCAGCCGCTCTACCAGGCACGACACGCACGTTCACCGCCGTCGCAGCGGCAGCTGACGGCTCACCTGCTCGGTGCGGTCGCCATCAACCGGAACCGGCTGGACCGGGCCTCGTACAGGCGACGTCGTTCCTGGGAGGGGAGCCGGCACCACGGGACACCGAGAGGAGCCCACGAAGGTAGACCTCGCCGGCATCATCCCCGAGGACCTCGGTCCGGACGTCTTCCACGACGATCCAGATCCACCCACCACCGGATTCCGGAATCACCACTGACTGGCCGACCCTCGCGGCGCTGACCGTGCAGGTCTGTTCGGCATTCACCACGAAGAAGCCGATTCGCTGTTCACTGGTGTCCCACTCAAGAACGCGGACCCGGATCGACCCGTCGGGGGTGCTGCCGACGGGCATCTTGCGGTCGGGAGCTTCCGACAGAGCGATCTCGACGGGCGCGCCACCCCGCGCGGGCGCGGGTGACGCCGTTACCGCCGGCGGGGCAGAGCTGGGGGGAGCGGAACTGGAGGGAGCAGGGCCGGAGGGAGCAGGGCCGGACGGAGCCGTGGAGGTGCTGGGCCTCTGGGTCGCGCTCCTGCCATCGGAGGCCCCCGGCCCGCCCCCCAGCAGGCCAGTCTGCCAACCAACGACCGCCAGGAGCGACACAAGTGCGCCGAGGACGCCGGCCCACACCGACCGCCCGCGCGTCCAACGGTGCCCCGGTCGAATGGCCGGTCCGGGCGAAGCCGGCTCCTCGACCCGCACCTCGTGCGAGGTGCCGTCCGGCTCGGTGGCGGCGGCGCGGTTGCGGGCGATGGCGATCCGGTGCCCGCCGTTTCGGCTGCGGCGCTGCGGCCGCGGACGGTTCCGCGCGTGCAGGCTCTGGTCGACCTCGGTGAACAGGGTGTCCATGTCGAGCAGGCGGGGCCCGCCAGGTACGCCGTCCTGGAGCACCTGCACCAGCGCGCCAGTGAAGGCGGTGTACTCGTCACCGACCGCGGCGATCGCCGGCATGTTCTCGGCGGTGGCCGTCATCAGGTAGGCGCCCTCGACGACGGCCTGGTCGGCCAGTTGACCCGGCTCGGACATGAATCCGGCCATGGCCCGTCCGCTGTAGCAGCAGTCGAGCAGCACGACCTTCGCGCGGCAGCCCCGGGCGGCGGTGACGATCTCGCGGCGGACGTCGGCGAAGCGGACGGCGCCCCACAGCCGCTCGCGGCTGGCCTCGGGCAACGCGAGGTACAGCTCGGCGACGTCGTCGAGCAGGCCGTGACCGGCGAAGTACACCACCAGCGCGTCGGTCGCGGCCAAGGACGCCTCGTGCACGGCCCTCAGCACCTCCTCGCCGGAGGTGGGGTCGATGACCATACGACAGTGCTCGGGCGGCAGGCCCCAGACGGTCGGATCGGTCAGCAGGGCGTAGAGGCGGCGCACGTTGCGCTCGGCACCGGGGATGCCGGGCATCGCCTGGTATCGGGACACTCCGATCAGGACGGCCCGTGAGCCCGCCGGATCGGGCAGACCGACGGTCACGGCGACGGAGGGCGGGCGTCCCCGTCAGGACCGTCGCTGGCTGTGTGGTCGGCGGCCAGGAACTGGGCGATCATCTCGGCGGTCACCTGCGACGCGTCGTCGACGGTGAGGCGGTGTCCGTCGGACCGGACGATGGTGACCGAGGAGGACCTGGGCCGGCTCTGCCACCAGGCCAGCACCGACACCGCGAGGCTGGACACCGCGGTCGCGTGGGTCAGGACCACGTCCACCACGTCGAGAGCGCCCATGCTGCCCGCGGGCGGCGGGGCGGACCGTACGTCGGCCTTCCGGGCGAGTGCCGGGTCGATGCGCAGCCAGCCGTACAGGGCGTTGAGCTCGGCGGGACCATCCGCGAGGATCCGTACCCGCAACGCCACTCCCCTCGGCACCACCGGCTGGACATCGACCACCATACTCGGGAGGCACAAGAAGCTGCTCACGCGTGGCCGACGACGGAGGCGCCCCCCGATACACAACCCACCTCCGTCGACAGCACCCGTGAACGGTCCGACCAATCAGGCCGTCCGCCAGCCGGAGCTCTTGCCCCCGCGCCAGACGACCTCGTAGGACACGATGTAGTTCTCGTAGCTCGTGGTCCCCTGGCCGCAGGAGCCCCCCGCCCCGTCGAGGTCCGGGATGTCCTTGATGGTGCCGTTCCGGAGCTTCATCCGGCCGTAGACACCCACGTTGTCGGCCTTGATGTCGCAGACCCGAAAGAGCGTGTGGCTGATGAAGATGTATCCCTCGCCGACCGCGACGCCGGCGTTGTTGTAGACATAGGCCATGGTGTCGTGAGCGGACGCTGGTGCGGGCGCGAGCGCGAGCGCCCCGACAACTCCCAGACCGACCGCGGCGGCGAGGCTTCGTCGTACACCCGTGGTTTTCATGGTTTCCCCCTCCAGGACGATGGACTTCGTCGAACCGTGCAGCCAGAGTCTGACGAGAGGATGTTGGCTGGATGTTGGCGAAGAATTCGGTCGCTGGTTGACGGTCGGAGTCGCGCCCACCGCCGTGTGATGTCGGTGCCACCATCGCGGCGCCAGCCCTGCTCGCAGCCGGGGAAGGGATCATGCGGTTCGAAGTCCTGGGGCCACTGCGAGCCGTCGACGCATCGGGATCGGTGGTGCCGGTCGGCAGACGTCAGCACGAAGTGCTGCTCGCCTGCCTCCTGGCCGCGGACGGACGGACGGTCACCGACGGCGTCCTGATGGAGGCCCTGTGGGGCCGTGATCCGAGCGACCGCAAGCACGGGGCACTGCGGGTTCTCGTCCACCATCTGCGTCGCGTTCTGGGCACCGAGACGATAGTCCGGGCCGGCGGTGGCTACCGGATCAGTCCGGACGACCACCAGTTGGACGCCGACGAGTTCGTCACGTTCGCCGAGACCGCCGCACGGCACGAGGCGCAGGGCCGGCTCACGGAGGCACGCGTGCGCTACCGGGCTGCACTGCGCCTGTGGCGGGGATCGGACGCCTACCAGGGCACCACCGACACCGACCAGGTCAGGGCGGCGGCGCACCACCTCGGCGAGCAGCGGCTGAGCGTCCACGAGAGCTGTGTCGACATCGAGCTCAGCCTCGGGCTGCACCGCGAGTTGTGTGCGGAGCTGTCGACCCTGGCAAGGGAGTACGCGCTGCGCGAGCGCCTCCAGGCGCAGCTGATGCTGGCGCTGGTGCGCAGTGACCGACGGGCCGAGGCCCTGGCCGTGTACGAGCGGACCCGGCGCATGCTCGCCGACGAGCTGGGAACCGACCCCGGCAGCCGACTCCAACAGCTCTACACGGCGATCCTGCGCGGCGTCACTCCCACGGTCACGCCGGCCGTGGTCGTCGCGGTCCGGCCGGCGCAGCTACCAGCGCCACCCCGAACCTTCGTCGGACGCGACGACGAGTTGGCGGCCCTCGACGCCGTACAACGAGCATCGCGCTCTGGTCAGCACCGCTCCGGATCGGTACTCGTGACCGGCGCGGGCGGCATGGGCAAGACCGCTCTGGTCGCGCAGTGGGCCGACCAGAACCGGCACTGCTTTCCGGACGGGCAGCTCTACCTGGATCTCGATGACGACGTTCCCGCGACGGTGGCGCTGGCCCGCGCTCTCGTCGACCTCGGCGTCGCCCCCGACGACCTGCCACGCCAGGTGGAGGCACGGGCGGCGCGACTGCGTTCACTGCTGTCCGACCGTACGATGTTGCTGGTCCTGGACAACGTGAGCAGCGCCGGGCAGGCTCGGCCGTTCTTCCCCGGCAGCGGTGACAGCCTGCTCGTGATCATCAGCCGAAACCGGCTGGACGGGCTCATCGCTCGCGAGGGCACTCACCTGCTGGTGCTCGGCGCGCTGCCCGAGGAGCCGGCCACCCGCCTGCTGCGGGCGGTCGCCGGACTGTCCGGCTCCGCCACAGACGACATCCCCGCTCTGGTGAAGCTGTGCCACGGTATGCCGTTGGCCATCCGGATCGTCGGCGCACGCCTCCGGCTGGACGCCCGACCGGACGTCCTCGTCGCCGCCCTGCGCGACGAGCAGACCCGCCTGGCCCGGCTCGCCACGAGCGACGGAGACGTGAGCGTACGAGCCGTCATCGCCGTCTCCTACCATCGGCTCACCGCAGCGGAACGTCGGCTGCTGCGCCGGCTCGGACTGCTGGATGTTGCCGCCATCGGATTCGGTGCCGCCGCCGCGCTGGCCGGCACGACCACGGTCAGCGCGCTGACCGAACTGGTGAACGGGCTCGCCTCGGCCAACCTCGTCACCGTCGAGGCGAGCAGCCGGATCGCTCTGCACCAACTGACGCGCATGTTCGCCCACCAGCAGGCCCAACGGGAGGACAGCGCGGTCGACCGGCGGATCGCGGAACGGCAGGCCCTCGACTGGTACGGGCAGGTGAGCGGTCGTGCGCAGCGGCGCATCCGGCCCACGACCAGCCCACGTGACGGTGCGGGGGTCCGGGGTGCAGGGCACCTCTTCGTACCCGATCTGACCGACACCGCGGCGGCTCTGCGGTGGGCCGACACCGAGGCGGACACCATCGCCAGATTGATCGCCCAGCACGGGCAGACCCACCCCGATCTCGTCTGGCCCCTCGCCGTGAACATGCGTGGCTGGCTGCAACGTCGGGCACCGCGCGACACCTGGATCTCCGTCACCGAGCAGGGCATCCGTGCCGCGGTCCTGGCCGGCAGCGGCACCGGCGAGGCCACCCTGTACGGGAGCCTCGGCGTGGCACACAGTCTGCTGCTGCAACGGTCCGAAGCCCGGACCGCCTACCAGCGGGCCAGCGCGCTCTTCGCCGACCACGGCGACCACGCCGGCGTGGCGGACGTCGAGGCGAGCCTGGGTGCGATGTTGGCCGACAGCGGCGCGCTCGACGAGGCACTCGCGCCCCTGCTACGCGCCCGCGAACTCGCGGCCCCGCTCGACGATCCCGATCTCATCTTCAAGGTAGAACTCAATCTCGGTTACCTGCACCGGCGCGCTGACCGCCAACAGGAGGCGCTCGACGCGTACACCTCGGCGTTGTCGGCCGCCGAGCGGTCCGACAACCGGGACTGGCTGTCGGCGAGCGTCCACACCAATCTGGGCAGGGTGCACTTTCTGCGGGGCAATCTCGATGAGGCAGGACACCACTACGACACCGCGGTCCGCCTCGCCCGCAGCACCGGCGATCGGATGCGGGAGGCGTGGGCCCTGCACGGATGCTCCGACGTGGCGGCAGCGCGACGAGATCTGCCCGCCGCCGTCGCGGCACTGCACGAGGCCGTCACCATCCTCGAACCGCTCGGCGACCGTCGCCTCGACGAGATGCGCGGTCTGTTGTCCGCGTTGCTGTCCGACAGCTCCGCCGCGCCGGCACCGGAGGACGCGCCGCCACCTCGGCGCGCGCGACGCTCTTCGTGAAGGGGAGACCCACCTCCGCGATGGATCTCCCCTGCCACGCCGCTCCGCTAGCAGCCGTAGATGCTGACGATGTAGCTGGTCTGCAAACCGACGAAGTGTTGACCGGCCCCGAGATCCGGTAGCTGGCGATACCAGGGGCCACCGCCGTCGGAACGTAGCTGCATGGTGCAGTAGCCGGCCCCCGTGTACCAGCCGGCGGTCGTGGCCCAACCGAACCACGCGTCGGACCACTGGTCGAAGGGCAGGACGGCGTCGTGCGTGCCGTACGTGTATTTCCCGTCGCGGACGTGGATGACGCCGAGACCGCCGCCCCAGGCATTGCCGATGCGGTTGCCGGCGGCGACGGCGGCGGGGGAATGCAGCGCCGCGTATTCGAGCAGCGCCGATTCAGCGGCCTGCCTGCTCATCGCCGTCGAGGTCGCGGACTCGGCGGGTGCTGCGGAGGCGAGGCTCGCGGGCAGCACCAGGGACAGGATCGCCGTCACGACCACCATGAAGAGCCCTCGCCGTTTGACTGATCGCACCACAGTGTCTCCGATCTGAGATTGACCGACTTGGCTGGGCGCAGTCTTGCAACGGGATGTTGGGTATCTGTTGGTTGCGCGTTGCGACGAGGTGGGGCAGATGGGCTGCCCAGCCGGCGTACCACCGTGCCGAGCAGATCGTCGATTCGGAAGTAACCGACCTGACGCGAGTCGAAGCTGGCACTTCGGTTGTCTCCGAGGAGCACGAGCCGTCCGGTGGGCACCCGGTCACCTGCTGGACCGATGTACGGCGGCACGACCTCGCCCGCGACGGCGGCCACCCGCTTGATGACACAGGACGGCCGAGCGGCTGCGGTGCTGCGGGCTGCCGCCGTCCGCAGCACGACCACGTCACCTGCCTGCAGTCTCTGTCCACGCCTGATCAGCACCCGGTCGCCTTCCGAGAAGGTCGGCTCCATGCTCTGGCCGCGGACCGTCACCACCATGAACCGCCTGCTGAGCCGGGACCACGCGACCATCGCGCGGCCCAGCGCCGCCAGCAGCAGCACGCCACCCACGACCCGGATCGGTACGCGGGCGCACAGCAGGGCGACTCCGGCCAGCCAGAGCGCCAGCTCCACCACCAGAGCCGCCCGGCGGCCCGTCGCCCGCCCTGGACGGGCAGCATGTCCCGTCGACCTGGGACCTGTCCTCACCAGGCTCATGTGATCGCCACGATCCTCGGACGGGCAGACCGATCGGCCTGCGGCGTGTCGGGCTGGTCCTGTCCCCCGGTGCTCTGATAGCCGGCGGCCTGCAAGCGGAAGAGCCGGGCGTACGCCCCGTCGGCGGCCATCAGGGAGGCGTGGTCACCCTCCTCCACCAACCGCCCGTTCGCCAGTACGACGATGCGGTCGGCGTCGCGTACCGCACCGAGCCGGTGTGACACGAGCACGTTGGTCCGGCCGGCGCGATGCCGGCGCAGTGAGTCGTGTATCTCGGCTTCGGCCTCGGCGTCCAACCCGGCGCTGGGCTCGTCCAGGATCATCAGGTCACACCGGTCGCGCAGCAGGGCTCGCGCCAGGGCCAGCCGCTGCCACTGCCCGCCCGACAGGACGACACCGACCTCGGGCTCGTCCCGGTCGTCGGTCGGACCGGAGAACGTCCGGGACAGCAGCGTGTCGTAACCTCGGGGCAGACCGTCGAGTACGTGGTGGACTCCGGCCCGGCGGGCAGCGGCCTCGATCCGAGCCCGGTCGTGGAGAGCGTCGATGTCTCCGAGGGCGATGTTCTCCGCTGCCGACAGGTCGTACTGCATGTAGTCCTGAAACACGGCGGCCACCCGTTGTCGCAGCGCGGTCACCTCGACGGTGCGGATGTCCACGCCGTCCCAGAGCACCGCGCCGCGGGTGGGGTCGTACAGGCGACACAACAGTTTGGCGATCGTGGACTTCCCCGCGCCGTTGAGCCCGACCACCGCGAGCGTCTCGCCGTACGAAATCCGCAGGTTGACGCCACGGAGGATCCACGAATGCCCGTCCGCGTAACGGAACCACACGTCGCGGAACTCGATCTCGCCGGACAGCCTGGGCACCGGTGGCGCCGCCCGCACCACCGGGAGGTCCGGCCCCGCGGTGGCAACCGTGCGAAAATGCCCGAACATGAGTACGGCCTGATGTGTACGGGCGAACTCACCGGCCAGCGATGCCAGCGCTGCCTGCACACCAGCGACGGCCGCCACGAAGAGTGTGATGTCACCGATCGACAACGCCCCTCGAACGGCCGCGTCGACGGCCCACAACAGCCCCGCGCCCGAGGCGAGCCCCGCCAGCAGCCCGAGCGCCGACTGGACGAGTGCCTCCCGACGGTCCACCGCGCGTTTCGCCGAGTTGGCCGAGCGCCGTGCGGCGAGCATCAGACCACGCAGGAACGCGCCCGTGCCGAAGAGCCGGATCTCCTTTGCCGCCACCACGTTCGACAGCAGCTGGCTGTAGAACATCTCCCGACGCTCAGTGGGGCCGACCTGCCAGAACATTCCGGCGCGCAGCCGGGAGAGCGCCATCTCGGCACCCAGGGCGGGCAGACCCGCGCCGACCACCAGGAGCGCCATCAGCGGGTCGATCACCAGCAGCGAGACCAGGAAGCCGGACATCAGAATGACGCTCCGGCCGCAGCCCAGCAGGCCGTCGACCACCTGATTGGGCATCGACCCCGCGCTCATCTGCGCCAGCCGTAGCCGATTCAGGAAATTCGGGTCCTCGAAACGCCCCAGGCCGACGAAGCGCTCCACCGCGGCGTACAGCCGGTCCTGGGCGAGCAGGCCGACCTCGCGATCCATCTCGGCGCGTAGGTACTGCGACGAGTGGGGAAGCAGCCCGACCAGCAGCGCGGTCACCGCTACGCCGACGGCCACCACGACCACGGCCGGGTCGACGCCGGCAGCCGACCCGGCCAGGTGGTCGAGCAGGGTCTTCATCAGCCAGGCGACCGCCACCGGTAGCAGTGCGTCCAGCACCGTCAGGGCCAGGTAGCAGGCGAGCGCCCGCGGTGCGGCCCGGACGGCGATGGCCCCTGCGGCGAGGACCAACCTGGCCAGTTCCCTGATGCCGACCGGTGGACGGAAGGCCAGGTCGGAACTGGCCGACCCACCTTCTTCCTCGTCCGCCGGCCGGCTGCCCCGGGAACTCATGCCGCGGCGACCAACTCGGCCCGGCTGAGGTCCACGTTGTCGTTGGTGACCACGAGCCGTCCGTCGGCCAGCGGGTCGACCATCAGCACGGACGGATAGCCCTTGATCTTGAACGCGGTGGGGAGAACCCCCTCGTAGTCGCCGAACACCACCCTGGCCACCGGCCGCAGCGCCGACACCAGGCTCTCGGCGTCCGCCGCGTCCGCTCCGGCCACCACGGCAACGACCTGGTCGCGCCCACCCGGCATCGTCGCGGCGTGGTCGACGAACTTCGGCAGCGCCGCCCGGCACGGCTGACAACCCACCGAGAAGAACCCGACGACCGTGCCCGCCGGCAGTCGGTCCGCGCTGAGCCGCCGCCCCTCCACGTCCTCGACGGAGAACGCCTCGATCGCGTCACCGACCGTCAGGTCGTGCGACGGGTTCTCAACCGCTTTCAACAGCTCGGTGTGCTCGCGGAGCCGCCTGATGACACCGAGCGTGAGAACCAGGTCGAGCACACACACCAGGCCGACCAGAATCACAGCGGCGATAAGAAAGAGCATCGGATTCTCCTCGTCTTCATCGACCTTCCCGGCGGCCCGGGGAGGGCCTCGCGGAGGTCTGAAAGAGATCGACAAAAATGTCGAGTTTGACGATCAGCAGGGCGAGCAGGGCTCCCGCGCAGACCGCCACCACGACGCCGTCGGCGTCCATGGGTCCATCGCTGCGGCTGGCGATGACGCCCGCCGCGCCCAGCACGGTCAGGAAGGCGTTACGGAACACGTGGCGAGCGCCCAACGGGCTGCTGGACGCGCCGAAACACCGGCAGGAGACGGCGTCCACGCGGCGGTTGACGAGCACGACGGCCGCGGTCAGCCCGATCAGCAGCAGCGTGGCCAGGCCCAAGCCGATCGAGGCGACGCCGGCGGCCGGGGAGGCGAGTAACACGCACACCGAGCACTCGGCGGCCAGCACCAGGAGTGCCGTTGGCCGGGCCAAACCCACGGGCAGCAACCGCATGTCACGTATCGAGGCGACGAACAGACCGAAGCCACCCCGGGGCGCCACCTTACCGACGACGGCGGTCAGAAACACCATCACCAGCAGGCAACGAACACCGATCGCAAGGTACTGCACCGCAGGCATCCTCTCCATCGCGATCACGCGGACCCGCCCGGCGGGAGGAGGCTTCCGCCCTCCCACCGGACGGCATCAGAGCGTCGGTCAGTAGTAGCACTGGTAGGGTGCCTTGCACCCGTATCCGCTCCGGCAGCATGCGGTGCAGGCGGCTCCGCCGGCGCACTGGTAGCAGCTCGGGAAGAACTTCGGACCCCACGGGGACGAGCACGTCGCCGCCGAGGCCTCCACCGCGGGCACCAGCCTGGCCAGAAGCCTGCTGCCCAAAGACTCGATCTTCGAGATCATCGAACACTCCTCACACGTCCGGGCGGCCCCCGTCGACCGCTCCACTGGTGCAAAGGTGCCGGGCGGGCCTACAGGAAAGCTGGAGAGAAGCTTGAATTCCTGTCCGGCCGTCGCCCCGAACCGAACGACGACCGGGGCCGCCACTGGCGGCCCCGGCCCCGGTCAGGTCAACTTCCGCAGATGCCGTACGCGTTGAGGCTCCACGAGCCGGCGAGGCCGTCGGCGTCCTCATCCGCCCGCACCCGCGCCGTGTTCCCCCCGGTGATGTTGATCGCGGTCAGCAGTACCTGACCGTTCCCGGCGTTGATGTCCGCACCCGCGCTGTAGAGGCCCTTGCCGGCCGGGCACGCCTTGAGGTGGGTGGAGGACGGGTCGCTCGCGCTCGCCCCCGTCGTCACGACCCGCTCCAGCCCGGCGGGTCCGTTGGCGCAGACCGCGATCGAGGTGGCGCTCCAGCCGGCCGGCGAGGTGCCCTGCACCGCAACCGCCCGGACGGTCACCGACGTCAGGTCGAACGACGGCACCACCTGGTCGAGCACGACGTCGCCCAGACCGCTGTTGATCCGCCCACCCATGCCGATGACCTTCTTGGTCCCGCAGCTCGCCGTGACGAACTCCGTTCCGACCGCCCCCGTCGCGGCCACGACCTGGTAGCCGGCCGGCGCGGTGGCACACTGGGCGAGGGCCTGTAGCCCCCAGTCGCCCGCGAAGTTGACCGGGCCCGCCTCCCGCATGGTCACGAAGAACCCGGTGCCGTTCGCCAGCGGCTCCAACCGGTCCAACCCGACCCGTCCAGCGGCCGACGAGCCGGCAGGGAGGAAGCCGCCACCCCCGGTGACCACCTTGCCGGCCGGGCAGGACGCGAACGCGGACTTGTCCAGACTGCTCTCGGCCGCCGACTGGGTGACCGTCTCCAGCCCCGCCGGTTCCGCCGAGGCCGGTGTCGCCCAGCCCATGCCGGCCACCACGGCAGCCGTCGACACGACGGCCGTCAGCATGCCCCGTCCCTTGGTTACTCGCATGTCGCTCTCCCTGTCCGCCTCGGCCGACGCCGTGCCGGCCTCGCCCGCCGGACTCTCGGGTCCGACGGCTGAGGAGAGCCTGGGCGGGCTCGCTTGTCGTCCGCTATCCGACCGCTTGGCGCCGGCCGTGCCGTCCGCGTCGTCCATAGACTGTGATCGTCCGATCACGACTGATGAGGAAAGCCATGCGGTGGTCCCTCCTCGGCCCCGTCCAGGTGACCGCCGGAGGGCGGGTCCTTCCCATCGACCGCCCTCAGCAACGCGCGGTGCTCGGGCTGCTGCTCCTCAACGCCGACCGGTTGGTGTCCCTCGGGCAGATCGTCGCGGCGCTCTGGGCCGACGACCCTCCGGCCAGCGCCCGGACCCAGGTCCAGGTCTGCGTCTCCCGGATCCGGTCGGCCCTGCGCGAGGCGGGTGCGGCCGATCTGCTGACGACGCAGGGCGGTGGCTACCGGCTCGCCGTACGCGTCACCGATCTGGACCTCGCCGAGTTCACCGCGGCGGTCGAGCGGGCCCGCGCCGAGGAGGCGGCCGGTCGCGGTGCGGAGGCGGCGCGACTGCTACGCGACGGCCTGGCGCTGTGGCGGGGGCCGGCGCTGGCCGGCGCGACCGGCGCCTTCGTCGACGCTGCCGCCGCCGGCCTGGACGAGCAGCGGTTGCTCGCGTACGAACGGCTCGCCGCCGTGGAGCTCGGCCTCGGCCGGTTCGCCGCGACCGCGCGTACCCTGCGCCCCCTGGTGGCCGAGCATCCGCTGCGGGAGCCGCTGGTGGCCGGGTACCTGCTCGCCCTGGCCGGCTGTGGCCAGCAGGCCGCCGCGCTGCGGCTCTACGCCGAGACCCGCCGCCACCTCGTCGACGAGTTGGGCGTGGAGCCCGGTCCCGAGTTGAGCGGGGCCCACCTGCGGGTGCTGCGGGGGGAGACGCCGACCGAGCCGTCACCCGCAAAGCCGGGCGGCCGGCCTCCGGCGCAGCTTCCCAGCGCCCCCGCCTGGTTCACCGGCCGCGCGGCGGCGCTGCGACAACTGGACGCGCTGCTGCCCGCCGAGCCGACCAGCGACACCCGGGAGGGCGGCCCATGCCGCGCGGTGGTCATCTCCGCCATCGCCGGCACCGCCGGGGTCGGCAAGACCACCCTCGCGGTGCACTGGGCACATCGGGTCGCGCACCGGTACCCGGACGGGCAGCTCTACGTCAACCTGCGCGGGTTCGACCTCGACGGCCGGGCCGTGTCGCCGGGTGAGGCGCTGCGCGGCTTCCTGGAGGCGCTGCACGTGCCGCCCCCACGGATGCCCAGCGACCTGCCCGGGCAGGCCGCGCTGTTCCGGACCCTGCTCGCCGACCGGCGCGTCCTGGTGCTGCTCGACAACGCGCGCGACGACGAGCAGGTGCGACCTCTGCTGCCGGGCTCCTCGGGCAGCCTGGTCGTGGTGACCAGCCGCAACCGGCTCACCGGCCTGGTGGTCAACGCCGGGGCCCACCCGGTGACGCTGGACCTGCTTCCGCCGGCCGAGGCCCGGGAGCTGCTGGCCGGCCGGCTCGGTCGCGGGCGCGCCGCGCGCGACACGGCGGCGCTGGACGAGATCGTGCGCCGCTGCGCCGGCCTGCCGCTGGCCCTGGCCGTCGTCGCGGCCCGCGCCGTCGGGCAGCCCGACGTGCCGCTGACGGCGCTCGCCGCCGAACTGCGGGACACCGACTCGGAGCGGCTCACCGCGTTGGCCACCGGCGACCCCATGACCGACGTGCGGGCGGTGTTCTCCTGGTCGTACCGGGCGTTGGCCGCCGACTCGGCCCGGCTGTTCCGGCTGCTCGGGCTGCACCCGGGTCCCGACGTCGGACGGGCGGCGGTGGCCAGCCTCGCAGGCCTGCCGCCCGCTCGGGTCGGCCCACTGCTGGCCGACCTCACGCGGGCGAACCTGCTCACCGAGCGCACCTCAGGCCGGTACGCGATGCACGACCTGCTTCGCGCGTACGCCTGGGAGCTGTGTCAGGACGCCGATCCCGAGGTCGAGCGCACGGCCGCCCGACGCCGCCTGTTCGACCACTATCTGCACGCCTCGCACGCAGCGGACCACCTGCTCGACCCGTACCGGTTGGCGCGGCCGGCCGCGCTGCCGCCGCCCGCGCCCGGGGTGACGGTCGGTGACCGCCCGGAGCACGCGTGGGCGACCGCGTGGTTCGCCGCCGAGCACCACGTGCTGCTGGCCTGTGTGGAGCAGGCGGCGGACACCGGCCTGGACCGGCACGCGTGGACGCTGGCGGCGGCCCTCACCACGTACCTCGATCGCAGCGGGCACTGGCCGGAGCTGGCCGGCGCGCAGCGGACCGCCCTGGCGGCGGCGCTGCGCCGCGGTGACCTGGCGGGTCAGGCCCTGGCGCACCGTGGCCTCGCCATCGCCTGCACCTGGTCCGGCGATCACGAGGCGGCACACCGGCACTACCAACGCGACCTGGAGCTGTACCGCGAGTTGGGCGACGACACCGGACGGGCGCACACGCACCTCGGTGTGAGCTGGGTACTGGCACGGCAGGGCCGGCTGCGCGCCGCTCTCGACGAGACCAGGCTGGCCCTCGACCTCTACCGGGCGACCGACTACCGGGTCGGGCAGGCCAAGGCGCTCAACAATCTGGGCTGGATGCACGCCCGGCTCGGCGAGCCGGGGCCGGCGCTGCACTGCTGCCAGGCGGCCCTGCGGCTGCACGAGCAGACCGGCGACCGGCACGGCGCGGCGCTGACCTGGGACAGTCTCGGGTACGTCCGGCACGGCCTCGGCGACCACGACCAGGCCGCGGACTGCTACCGGCGGGCGCTGGCGCTACACCGGGAACTCGGCGACCGGTACGACGAGGCGGAGGTGCTGGACAACCTGGGCAACAGCCTGCGGGCCGCCGGTGACCTCGACGCCGCGCGTCGGGCGTGGCGCGAGGCGCTGACGATCTTCGACGAGCTGCGTCACCCGGACGCCGACCGCCCGCGCGCCAAACTGGCGGCGCCGGCGGTCCCCGCGGCGTCCGCGGGCGGCGAGTTCTAGACGACGAGGTACGACCTCACGGGCCGACGCCGTGGCTGATCGTGGCCACGATTGCGGCGAGAGATCCGTCGACCGGGCTCGACCGGGCATCCTCCCGCGCCCTAGCCGGCTGCTCTACACACGCAATGGCCCCGGCACCCGCTACGGATGGCCCGGCAAGGTCAGCCACCGCCGGGGGCCGGGCCCGTTGTGGTCGCGGTGGATAGCGGTGAGAGCCTCGATCGACAGCCGTGCCATGACGTCCACCAGCGTGTCGGGGTCGACGGCACCGTCCGGCCCCAGGTCGTCGTCGACCGACAGGTGGACGATCGGCCAGGGCGGGTCCTCGAGATAACGACGCATCTGTCGGTAGCGCGTGGCCATCTCCTCCGCGGGCACGTTCCACACCTCGCAGCCTCGAGCGCGAAGCCGTGGCCCGGGCTCCACGACCAGTACGAGCGGAAGGCTCGCGCTGCCCAACTCCTCGTCGAGCGCACGTAGCACCCGGTGGTCGGCCAGCGACCAGACCTGGCGGCGGGTGTCATCGGCCATCAGGTGCTGGGCGTGCTCGATCATCGCCGCGACACGCCCGTCCTCATCGCGCATCGCGCTCGGTGCGCGCGGACCGTAGCGAAGGTCGGCATAGCCGTAGCCGAGTGCGTGGGCGACGTAGCTGCCGAGGAACTCCGCGTGGGCGTACGGGAGGCCCAGCGCCAGGATCGACGGCGGCGCGTGCGGATCGGCCGCCCGCGGCCCGCGCGGGCGCTCGTGGTCGGGCACCTGAAGGACGAACGGTGGATGGCCGACAAAGTCGTGCGCCTCCTGCTCCCGCCAAGTCAGGCCGTACGGCACGTAGAGGTCGGCCAGCAGGTGATGGACTTCCTCGCGGGCGACCTCCTCGGGCAGGGCCGGCTCATGTATGGGCTTCAACGCGAGGTAGGTGTGCTGAAGCAGACGGTGTTCGCGTCCGCGCAGCGCCGGGCGAAGCGTGACCTCCCACTCCCTGCTTCGGGACAGCAGCGCCGCAGCCACCTGAGCGGCGGGCGGCGAGTCGGCCACGTCGATGGCTTGGTCGACCCAGCGCTTGACCCGGCGGAGACCCTCCCGCAGCTCGTGCGCAGCCTGGGTCTGGTACGCGATCGGCCCCAGCTCGGGTGGCAGGACCCCTGCCAGCTCCAGCAACAGCACATGCGACAGTCCGGTGAGTTCGGAAAGTCGATCGAACGTGCGCAGGTCGGCGTCGGCCTCGCCGTTGAGCCAATTCTGCAGGGTGTTGCGACTGACGTCGATCGCCCGGGCGGCGGCGTTGACCGACAGATTCCGCTTGCGCAGCGCCTCGGCGACGACGTTGCCCCAGGTGACCCGCGCGGCGGAGCGCGCGCTCGATGCTCGCTTCGAGGACAAGATCACCCCTCGTCCGGGCGTTGTGCATCCACTGACACAACTTGGCAGTCGGCGGACACGACGCTGATGGGCCGATCGGTCATATTCGAATGACCAAGCTTTCACCGGGGAGGAGTCCGCTCGTGCCCAGCCTCAAGAAAGTAATGATCACCGGCATTCCGGTGCTGGTGGCCGCGCTCGTCACCGCCGGAGCCACAGTCTACGTACAGAACCACAAGGATTCGCCAGCGAACAGCGGTGTGGCGATCAACAACGGCAATGGAAACTGCGTCAACATGGGCAACAACGGCACTGCCTACTGCAACCCAGGGCCTATCGAAGAGAAGACTCCATATCGGACCGACCAGACACCGCCGGGTCCCGGGCCGTGGGCCTTCCGGGTCGCCGACACTGTCGTCGCAGGCACCGACCTGGGTCTGACCGTGCGGTCCTGCCCGTACCAGCTCTGCGGCTGCAAGAACGCGCTGTGCGAAAAGATCGGGCTCGCCCGCAATGCGAGTCTGATCTATGCACGGTGCCATTTCGATTCTGGCTTCAACGGTAACGACACGACCACCGACTGGCTGGCGATCACGTGGCCGACCAATACTCCCGGCGACGTGACCGCAAGATTCGACTCGCCCGGTGATCCGTATGTCGGATGGGTTCTCGCGAAGTACACCACCCCTGCCGGGCACAATGGTGAGATCCCGGTGTGCCGAACGCCGGCGCGAGGTGGATGACGGGTCAGCGAACCGCTAGCGCCGCCCGGAGAACGATGTGCCGGGCGGCGCCCTGGTCGTCCGCGACGGCGACCATGAGGGCGGTCGGCACGAAGGAGAAGGCCGGGAATCCCGCGTCGAACAGGGACGAGCGCCCGTTCGAGGCCAGCCGGCCGAGGGTGACGTGCGGGCGGAAACTGTCCCCCATCAGCTCGTAATGGTAGGACTCAAGGTTGCGCCATTGGTCGTCGGTCGGGGTGAGATGCGGCGGCATAGTTGCCGGGACCGCCAGGTCCCGAAGCCGGTCGGCGATCTTGAGTTGCTGGCCGAGCAACGCCCCCGTCTTGGCATAGCCGAGCTCCACGTAACCGCCCGCGGTGCACGCCAGGCTCTGCCCGGTGCAGACCGCCGCGCCGGGCGCCTCGCGGGCGGCGTCGGCAATATTGGCCAGCACGGCGTCCAACGCCCACGGCTCAAAATCGGCCATGTAAAGCGTCAGGTGAGGATGTCGACCGTCCTCACCGATGCGGAAGACCGAGTCGGAGGGCACGAGTTCCGCCGCCAGATGAACGAGTCTTGCTGCGACGGGCGCGGGCGGTTCGAGCGCGACGTTGAGACGAGTCATGCCGGCCACTATCGACCGATGCACAGCTCGGTGTCTCGTCCGCCAGCTGACGCTTCTCGTCAATCTCGGACACGGTCGGAAAACCCCAAACCCGCCGCAAGGTTGTCGACTCGGCCCGCGTGCACTCTCCTCTCAGGTGGCAATGGCCTGTTTCCCAGGGGCGGCCGGGTCGAGGGCAGAGTCCGACGGCAGGTTCTTATGAGGAGGCTCCCACCGTCGGGCGTCTACGAGTCGGGTCAGCCGGGCATGGCATCCGTACGATCCCGGACATGCCTGATCCTGCCGCGCGGTTCGGCCAGCTTGGCAACGAATACGAGTCCCGGAAGCGGGCGGCACACGCGCTCGTTGAGGGCTGGGACTGGTACACCTGGCCGGGCCTTGATCTGCGCCCGTTGCACTTCGAGCGGGATCTCCTCAAGCCTGGGCGTCGCCTGGACGACCGTCCGCCGGAGAATCGGGATGTCCTGCGGATCGGATTTGATGCCCGGGGGCGCCTGACCGTGATCGCGGAGTACAGCGGATTCCTGCACGGGAAGCTGCACGCCGAGACGTTCTTCCGCCACGACGATGACCTCGTGGAGGTGGCGCACTTCGCCACGGAGGGTCCGATCTACCTCCACGAGTACCGCTTCGGAGGCGGGCTGATGCGCTCGGCCACCATGGTCGCGCGGCGCGGCTCGGGACGAGAGTCGTACACGTACACCGACGGGCGGATCAGCCGCGTCGAGGTCGAGCACAACGGCGGCCCGCACGCCGTACTGGCCGCCGAGCACGACGACCTCGGCCTGCTCCGCCTCGTCCAGACCACGAGCAGCGAATCGCACGTACTGTACGTCCGGCCACCAGCGGATTTCGATCTTGATGCGGCGTGCCGTGCCGTCGAGGACGAGTTGGTCGCGCTGATCCCGGACGCTGCGGCACGGCTGGACGTCGACGAGCCCATCGCCTGTCTCGCCCTCAGCTATGCCGAACCCGCGCAGTTGTCGATCGGCATCAGCGTGGCTACCGAGGCTGAGCGCGGCGACCTGAGCGCGATCGATGCCCAGGCTGCCTGGGCGGCGGAGGAGTTCGAGACGAGCACCGACATCGACCTCGACGACACGGGGCCCTCGCGGCTGGTACGGCAGGAACTCGCCCTGCTCGACGCGGACGATCACGACGTGGCCGCCGGGTCCGAAACCGGCCGGCGACTGTTGTGCGCGGTTGCGGCTCGACTGAACCTGCGCGACTGGTCTGCCACACTGCCGGTCACCGAAGATTTCGTGGTGTACGCGGTCGACCTCGAACTGGTCGACCTGGAACGGAACCTGATCGGTTGCCTCCCACCGGACCGACTCGCCCAGTTCCACGAACGGGGTCTGTGACCTCTCCGCGCACCGACGGCCCTCTTTCGAAGCACGTGCGTCAGTGGGTGCCTGGGCGCAGGGCGGCCGTGACATCCGCAGCGACGGTGAGTGGATCGGTGAGCGGTCGATCCAGTAGTTGAACGAGGTCGGGGCTGGCGTTGTCGAGGAACCCGTGGCGGACACTGGTGGCGATCGAGGCGAGCATCGGCGGCTGGAACGGCAGCAGGTTGGCGTCGCCGAGGAGGCGGGTTCGGTACTCACCCAGTTCGATTGTGCGGTGCGCGACGCCGAGACGGTCGGCGACATCGCCAGCGGTGATCGGGGCACCGACCAGGTCGTAGACCTTGCCGATGTGCGCGGTGGGCTCGCTGGCGACCACGGCTGCGGCGGCCGCCAGGTCAGCCCGCGCTACCGCGCAGAGCGCGCCGGCTCCGAATGCTGATTCCAGGCCGTCGGGTGTCCACGTGAGCAAGGCGCCGAAGAGCTCGGCGTACAGCCCGTTGCGCAGGATGGTCCAGGCGAGCCCGCTGGTTCTGATCATCCGCTCGGTGGCCCGGTGGGCGAGTGCGAACCCGAGGTGGTCCCCCGCGCTGGTCAGGCTGGTGTAGACGACGTGGCTCACGCCGTCGCGGCGTGCAGCGTCGAGGAGAGTCCGGTGACGCGCGATGACCTGGTCGTCCTCGGCATATCCGGCCGAGACGAGGACCAGGGTCGAGACGCCTGTGAGGTCGAGGGTTACGCGGTCGTCGAAGTCAAGGTGGCGCTGTGCGCCGGTGGGAGTGCGGCTCCCCGCCAGGACAGATATCTCCCGCTGGCTGAGCTCCGTGAGTGTGAGCGCAGCGAGCTGTCCGTTGGCACCGGTCACCATGATCACGCGGATCGGCCTCCCACCGTGGTTCTCTTCAGTAACTACAGTGAGAGCCTGGACGCCCGCCCGGCGGCCCACAAGGAGGCAGTCTCGTGTCACCAGCGCACACCGAAGTAACCACGGGCGCCGCCGACCTCGAACCATGCGGACAGCCGGATCACCCGGACTGCGGCATCCGAGACGTTCTTGACCGGGTGGGCGACAAGTGGTCGGTTCTCGTGATCGTCGAACTCGCCAACGGGCCGCGACGCTTCCGCCAGCTCCAGCGCGCCATCGACGGGATCTCCCAGCGCATGCTGACCCTCACGGTGCGCCGCCTGGAACGAGACGGCCTCGTCCTTCGGACCGCGTACCCGACCGTGCCCGCCCAGGTCGACTACCGCCTCACCGAGACCGGCACAAGCCTCACCCATCTCGTCAAGGCACTCGCGGACTGGTCACTGGCACACCGCGCAGTCATCTCCGAAGCCCGTCAGGCCTACGACAGCGACCACCCCGACAACGAGATCCGCTGACGCAGGTGCACACGACCTCGAATTTCTCGACGAGCGAGATCAGGTGCTGTCACGGTGCCGGCGGGCTTCGATGTCGCGCAACACCTCCGGGTCCCATTGGCTGGCATTCCAGTCGGCGCTGGTCGGAGTGGGCGACAGCGGCCACGCCGGGTCCTGCCGGGCGACCGGCGAGTGGTGCCCCGCGATGACCCGGTCGACCTGGGCGATCAGCCGCAGAACCCGCGTCCGGCTGTGCAGCACGCCGCCGATCAGCGCGGCCGCTCCGAGGGTGCGCAGGGCCGCCTGACCGAACAGGACGGCCGGGACGGTCCGGTCGGTGGCCAAACAGGACATCGCGGTGCTCAAGACCAGGCAGGAGGAGAAGACGCGCAGGCCCCAGTGGCGGCTGTAGGAGCGGCCCGGGGAGCCGTTCGCTTCGGCGATCCGACGAGTGGCGCGGCCCCAGATCAGCCCGCTGACGGCCAGGCCGATGATGGCGACGACAAGGATCAGGCTGGCCAGGACGAACCCGATCGCGGCGTCGGTGCTGGCCGAGGACAACCGCAGCGGCCGGGCAGGGTCGCTCGATGCGCTGCCGAAGATGGCTGCGGCGATCGCGGCTAGCGCGTAGAGGATGGCGAACCCGGCCACGAACCAGGTCGCGACGTCCCAACCTGCCGCCCTGGGCGCGGGCGGAGGTGCCGATGACCGACACGTATGACCTTGGCCGGGGCTTTCAAGTTCGGTCCCGCATGTCGTGCAGCGCACAGTGTTCTGCTCAGCAGCGCAACCAAGCCTCTGCCAGCCAGGATGAGCTCGATATTTCACGTCATCACGCGCAGGATGACCGGCCCGTCGGGTGCGGCGGCTTGAGGATCATGCCGGGTCGGGACCGGTCCGGCGACCCCGATACCCACCGGACGAGGCCGGCCGAGCCTCCTGTTGCTTTACTATGGCACTAGGAAAGCAGTTAAGGAGCGACCGTGTTCGTCTTCCGGCTCGACACCCACTCCGGTGTGCCGCCGTACCTGCAACTCGTCCAGCAGGTCCGCCAGGCGGTGCTGCTGGGCTTCCTCCAACCCGGTGACCGACTCCCGCTCATCCGCGAGGTGGTCGAGGACCTGGCGATCAATCCGAACACGGTCGCCAAGGCCTACCGGCAGATGGAGCAGGAGGACCTGGTCACCGGCCGGCCCGGCCAGGGCACGTTCGTCAACGAGCAGCAGTCGGCGGTGATGTCGGCATCGACGTACACCTCGCTGCACCGCAGCCTGGCGACCTGGCTGCGCCGCGCCTACGCGGCCGGCCTCGACGAGCAGGCGGTCAACGCGCTCTTTACTTCCGTCCACCGGCAGACGAGGAATGAGGACGTGGCGTGACAGCGGTCGATTTGGCGCTGCGCACCGATGGTGTGGGCAAGCGGTACCGGAAGGGCTGGGCGCTGCGCGACTGCACACTGGCCCTGCCGGCGGGCGGCGTGATCGCGCTGGTCGGGCCGAACGGCGCGGGCAAGACCACGCTGCTGCGCATGGCCGTCGGATTGCTGGCGCCGAGCACCGGCACGGTGGAGGTCCTCGGCCACGACGTCACCGCCAGCACCCCGCAGACTCTGTCCCGGGTCGGGTTCCTGGCCCAGGACCACCCGCTGTACAGGCGCTTCACCGTCGCCGAGATGCTCCGCTTCGGCCGGGCCTGCAACCTGCGGTTCGACCAGGGGCTGGCCGAGCGCCGACTGGCGAAGCTGGGCATCCCGCTCGACCGCAGGGCCGGTACGCTCTCCGGCGGGCAGCAGGCCCAGGTGGCTCTGGCTCTGGCGCTGGCGAAACGGCCGGACCTGCTCGTCCTCGACGAGCCGGTGGCCAGCCTCGACCCGCTGGCCCGGCACGAGTTCCTACAGATCCTCATGGGCGCGGTGGCCGACGGCGGAGTGACCGTCCTGTTCTCCTCCCACGTCCTGCACGAGCTGGAGCGCGTCTGCGACCACCTGGTCGTGCTCAACCAGGGCCGGGTCACGCTCACCGGCGACATCGACACCCTCCTCGCCGAGCACCGACTGCTCGTCGGCCCGCGCACGGCCACCGACCTCGACCGGGCCGGCACCGTCGTGGAGGCCGTCCACAGCGACCGGCACACAACCTTGCTGGTACGCGACGGCGCGCTCCCGGCCGCGCCCGGGTGGCAGACCCAGCCGGTCGCGCTGGAGGACCTGGTGCTGGCGTACCTGCGCCGGCCGCCCGAGCCGAGCGCCGCGGTCACGTCGGGGGTGGCGGCATGACGTGGTTGATCTGGCGCCAGCACCGGACCGAGGTCTTCGTCCTGGGTCTGCTCGTCGGCCTGTTCGGCATCGCCCTGCTCGTGCTCGGGACGCAGGCCCACGACCTGTTCCCGGGCGGTCCCGCCCGGTGTGCGGGAGAGGCCGGTGTCAACGAGGGCTGCACGGCCTCCTTCCGCCGGCTCGACGAGGAGTACGGGTACGTCGAGAACCTCCTGGCGGCCTTCTATCTGATCCCCGTCGTCATCGGTGCGTTCCTCGGTGCGCCACTGCTCGCCCGCGAACTGGAGGACGGCACCTGGCAGCTCGCCTGGACACAGGCCGTGCCGCGCATGCGTTGGCTGGCGGCCAAGCTCGCGGCACTGGCCGGCGTCACCGTCGCGCTCACCGGGGTCTTCACCGCCGTGCTCACCTGGTTCCGTCAGCCATTCGACGCCTGGGAAGGGCGGTTCCAGTACGACGCCTTCGACCTGGAAGGACTTGTCCCGCTGGCGTACGCGCTGTTCGCGTTCGCCGTCGCCACCGCCGCCGGGGCGATCCTGCGGCGCAGTCTGCCCGCGTTCGGCGTCGCGTTCGGGGCGTTCCTCGCCGCCCGGATGGCGGTGGCGCTGTTGGCCCGTCCCGCGTACGCCACCCCGCTCACCACCATGGCACCGGTCCCCGTCGGCGGCGCGGAGGACCAGGCGGGGCACCGACCCGTGCCCAGCTTCGCCGGCTGGATGATCGAACGCGGCTACGCAGACGCCACCGGGCGGAGGCTGAGCTCGACCGAGTACCTCGAACTGGAGGACGCCGCCAACCGGGCCGGCACCAACCTCAACCAGTTCCTGCACGCGCGCGGCATCCAGCAGTTCGGCGTCTACCATCCGGCCGAGCGGTTCTGGACGTTCCAGCTGGTCGAGGCGGCCCTGTTCGCCGCCGTCGCGATGGTCCTGATCGGTGTGGTGGTGTGGCGGGTACGCCGCCGTGTGCTCTAGCGCCCTGCCCGCAAACGTCTCATCCTCGCGCGAGGATGCCCGATGCATGGATATCAGCAGTTGGTCCAGCGCGCCGGGCGCAGTCGGGAGCCGTTGACGGAGCCTACGACGAGGCCGTTGTCGGCGATTCCCCAGCCGAAGGGGTCTTGGACACCGGGGATGACGCCGCCCAGTGGGACGATCCGGTCGCCGTGGGCGACGGCCCGGTCACCGAGCACCGCGCCCTGACTGTTGACGTCCAGAGTTGACACCAACGCCGGGGGCACGGCGGTCGCCACGCCAGTCCGTAGGTCCCAGCGCACCGGGGCCCTGTCCTCTTCCCCGGGGCCGGTACCGATGCTACCGACCGCCCAGGTCCCCCGAGCCGCGACGATCCCCGCCCACCGGGCGCCGGGGACGGTGAGTCGATCAGTCGTTCCGTCGGGATGGCGTACCCAGCCGAAGCCGCCAGCGCCGCCGATGATGGTGCCGTCGTCGAGGATCTCCGTCGCGCCGGCGTCGTACGGGGCGTCGATCACCTCGACGGTGCCCGGTCGGTCGACCGGCCAGAGCAGCGGCAGAGATGTCTCGGTCTCCTCAACGGAGGCACGTCCGACGATGTCGCCGCGCGAGTTGATCCCAGAGGTGAAGACGTTGGAGGCCCCCGGCAGGACGGGCAGCCACTCCAGCCGCCCGTCGCGGTAGCGCCAGGGGCGGTAGATGTGGTCGACGACGGCGTTGCCAACGGCGACGCCGTTGCGATTGATGCCCTCGACCTCCTCCACCACTGCTGTCTCGACGATGGTGAGGCGCGGCTGGTTCCACGCCCCGGGGCGCGCTCCGGCCCAGAGCAGCAGCCGCGGCCGCCACCCGTCGTCATCGACCCCGTAACCGATACCGGCGATGAACTTGCCGGTCGGGTCGACGGCCGTAGCTCGACCATGCATGTCCGTCGGATAGGGCAGGGTTTGTAGCGCACAGGTCGAGACGCTCTGGTGCGTCGACTCGGCCGTGGCGACGCCGGGCAGGCCCAGCGTCGCGATGAGGGTGCCTGCGGTCAGACTGGCCAATAAACGGTTGCCAACAAATCGCATCATCTCTACTCCCATTGATGGTTGGCGGTGATGTGATTACCAAAGCACGTCGACGTCAGCACCGGAAGTGCGCCGAATCGGGTGCAGCCGCGGGTCCATGTCGGCCGGTGCTGGTGTTGACCCGCAATCTCGGTGGCGCAGGCGAGTCCCGATCCGTGACGATCAAGCCGTGTCCGTACCCGCCCGTCAGATTCGCGCCCGCCACTCGACCGACACCATCACCGTCTACCAGGCATACCCTCCGCAGGTTGCGCTGCCAGCGGTGGAGGCCGGCCGTTTCGTGGCCCCCTTCAAGCGGGACCGAATGACGTGGATCAAGCCCTCATTCCTGTGGATGATGTACCGCTGCGGCTGGGCCACCAAGCCCGGGCAGGAGCACGTGCTGTCCATCGACATCACGCGGGAGGGATTCGAGTGGGCGCTGGCACGAGCCAGCCTGAGCCACTACGACCGCGACCTGCACGGCGACAGGGCTTCCTGGACCCGGCAACTGAAGACCAGCCCCGTACGAGTGCAGTGGGATCCAGAACGATCACTGCACCTGAAGGCGCTGCCGTACCGGTCGCTGCAGGTCGGATTGTCGGGCGAGGCGGTCGATCGATACGTTGACGACTGGATTGTGGCCGTCACGGACATCACCCCCACCGTTCATCGGATCCGGGACCTTCTGCGCAGCGGACACGAGCACGCGGCGGCAGCTCACCTGCCTGTCGAACATCCCTATCAACTGCGGGCCCAGATCACCGCCAGACTTGACGCCAGCCCGGACATCACCGCCGACGACGCGGCCAAGCAACAGCAGGCTCCCCGATCGACGTACATTGTCGCCGGATCTTCCGGCTCGTACCCCCCGGACGCCCTTCATGCCCTGAGCCGGCCCGACGCCCGCCACCGGTGACGCCCGTATGAGTCTGGTATCGGCGTTCGTGCCGATCTGGGCCCTCACCGCAGTCGGTTACGCGGCCTGTCGTTGCGGCCTGCTGGGCGAGGCGGTGGCGTCGGTGCTCGGCCGGTTCGTATTCCATCTCGCGATGCCGTCCGCCCTGTTCCTGACCCTGTCCCGAATGCCGCTGTCCGGGTTCGCCGGCCGCTCGCTGCTCGCCTTCGGGGTGAGCACAGCCGCAGTCGTCGGTTTCGGCTGGGTCGCCGCGAGCTGGCTGTTCGGTCGCACTCCCGGAGAACGGCCGATCTGGGGCATGGCCGCCGGGTACGTGAACTCCGCGAACCTCGGCATCCCGATCGCAACGCAGGTCCTCGGCAACGTGTCCTTCCTGGCGGAGGTGGTGCTGCTACAGGTGCTGGTGGTGAGTCCCGTGATTCTGATCGCCCTGGACCGGCACAGTGACCCGACCGGGCGGGTACGGGTCCGCCGTATCGCCTCCCTGCCGGTACGCAACCCAGTGATCCTGGCGTCGCTGCTCGGTGTCGCGTTCTCGGCTGCCGAGCTGCACCTGCCGTCGGCGGCCGACGCGTCGCTCACCCTGCTGGCGGGCGCCGCCGTCCCGACTGCTCTCGTCGCGCTCGGCGCGTCACTGCACCGCACGGTGCCGTCAACGGCAGAGCCGACCGCGCCGGTCGAGCTGGCCGTGATCACCGCGCTGAAGCTCGTCGCACAGCCGGTCATCGCGTACGCGGCCGGCCTGGCCTTGCACCTGTCCGCGCCGCAGTTGCTCGCCGTGGTGGTGTGCGCGGGCCTGCCGACAGCGGAGAACACGTTCATCTTCGGCCAGGAGTACGGCGTCGGCGAGGCGGTGGCCAATCGGGCGGTGGTGGTCACCACGACACTGTCGCTGGCCACTCTGGCCGCGGCGGCCGCGCTACTCGAGTGAGTACTGCATCGCGACTGGGCGTAGCGCGGTCGACCGCAGATCCGCGTACCGGAACCCTGAGCTTGCGATGCCGTCGGCCACGACCTGCGGGAAGGAGCGACACCGCTCCGGCGGGGAGTACATGTGCTCAGGAATAGCTGGGTGTGCACCCTGGTGAATGTGTGGAAGGCGTCGTCCGCCAAGCTGCGTCAGAACCAGGTGCCCGGTCGCGTCAGTCGCCACAGACGCCCGCGCCAGCGCGCACGCCGCGGATGCAGGAAGGCCTCGATGTCCTCCAGCGCGGTGCCGGCAGTCCCCCTGACGTGAGGCCTGGCGCGTACGTGGCGGAGTGCGGGGACGACACGATCCTCATCGAGTTGACCGTAGACCCTCGCGAGGTGCCCGAGGCACGTGGCTGCAAGCGCCTGCACCTGACGGTCAGGGTGATCGAGCAGGGTCAGGTAGAGCTCCTGCAATTCCCTCCAGTCGCCGTCGCCGTACAGGGCGCATCCGACCATGGCATCCGTAGCCCCGGCGATGTCGTTGCGGTCGAGAGCCCGCCGCACATCGGCCGGCGTTGCCGGCGGAGGGTTGTGAAAGGTGCGGTGTACGTGGCTCATGGCTACATCTTTGATCATCGCGGCGGTGGCGGATATCCGCTCATCGACATAGCTGGGCCTGCCGCTGCGACAACGTTTGATTCGCTTTCCCGGGCAGGCAGTCTGCGCCGGGAAGCAGCGAGCCCTCGCCTGGCCCACCTATGGGCTGCCTTCGGGCCGGCCTGAGCCCATCGAATCCGCTGCACCATTCGGGATGGTCTTTTAGGCTGCATGGGCGGGCCGCCCGGTTCGACGCAGCATCGTGTGGCGCTGTTCGGACTGGTCGGGGCGTTCCCCTTGCGGCCTGGCTCTACCACCACGTCAGCCGGAGCGGGAACTGCCGCGACGTCCCGTGATGCCCTGATTTTCGCCGTCGGCGTCCGAGCCCGGCTATCGGTGAGGAGCAGCGGTGACCCAGACCGAACGGCATCGCCCGGAGATCGTCGTGGGACTGGTGGCAACTCCGCCCGACCAGCCGGCTCGGGTGGCCGCGAGGCTCGCTACGGAACTGGCCAGCGGACTCACCGAGCAGGTGAGCGCGGACGTGCGGTGGATCGTCCGGGAAGGCTGGGGAGAGGTGGCGCCGCGCCGCGACGGCGGCGCGGACGCGCTGCTCGACGATCTTGCCCGGCGGCGCACGGACGACCAGTGGGACGTCGCCATCTGCTTGACCGACCTGCCACTGCACGCCGAGCGGGTGCCCTTGGTCGCCCAGACCTCCGGTCGGCGCCAGGTCGGGATGATTTCCCTGCCCGCGCTGGGACTCCACCAGCTGCGCTCGGTCCGCGCAGCCGTCCCGGATCTGGTGGGCCGGCTGCTGGCAGAGGCCCCCGGCCGGGTGCCACTGGCCGACCGGGCACCAGCCGGGACGACACGGCATATTCCCGCAGTCCATCGCGTGAGCGGCGAAGCCGACGACGGTGAGCGGCGTTACCTGGCATCAGGGCTGATCGGCCGGGCGCGCCTGTTGACCGGCATGGTCCGCGCCAATCGCCCGGGACGCGCCCTGCTGGGCCTGTCCAAACTCCTGGTCGGCGCGTTCGGCACGGCTGCGTTCGCGCTCACCACGGACACCATCTGGCAGATGGGCGATGCCCTCGGCGGACTCCGGCTCACCGTGATCATGCTGCTCGGGCTGAGTGCGTTGGTGGCCTGGTTGATCGTTGCGCACGACCTGTGGGAGAAGCCGAGCCGCGAAACCCCGGCTGAGCTTGCACGGCTGTTCAACCTGGGTACGATCCTCACTCTCACTCTGGCGACGGCGGTGTCCTACGTGGTGCTGTTCGTGGGAACGGTGCTCGTCGGAGCGCTACTGATCGACACATCAGTGCTCGAACAGGTACTGCAGCGCCCGGCGAATGCCAGCGATTATCTGACGCTCGCCTGGATCACCAGCTCACTGGCCACCGTCGGCGGCGCGATCGGCTCAGGGCTGGAAAACGAGGAGACGGTCCGGTCGGCCGCCTACGGCTACCACCCTCAACCCGGCAGCTGGCGGGACGAGAAAGGCCACGGACAGTCTCGTAACGGGAGGTGAGTGGGCGCACGCACTCGTGCGTCGCGATCGGACCGGCAGGCACTCGGCAGGACGTCGCCGCAGCGGTTTGGGCCGCCGCAGGCAGCCCTACAACATCTCCAGCGGTTGCGGGCCGGTAGGAGGCGGGAATGCTTTGTCGAGTGACGTGAGGTCATCGTCGGTCAGATTCAGGTCGCGTGCTTCCGCGTTCTCCCGGGTGTGTTCCGAGTTGGACGATCGGGGAATGGCCGCGACCGCTTCCTGCCTCAGCACCCAGGCCAGCGCGACCTGGGCGGGCGTCGCCTCATGCCGCGCGGCGACCTCCGCGACCTGTTCGTGGCCAAGCAGTCTGCCCTGCTCGATCGGGGAGTACGCCATCACTGGGATCCGGTGTTCACGTAGCCAGGGCAGCAGGTCGTACTCGGGGCCGCGGCGGGTGAGGTTGTACAGGATCTGGTTGGTGGCGCAGCCGTTTCCGCCCGCGTCGAGTAGCTCGGTCATGTCGGAAAGGTCGAAGTTGCTCACGCCCCACTGCCCGATGTCGCCGGCGTCGACGAGTTCGGCGAATGCTTCGATCGTCTCCGCCAGTGGATGTGTGCCGCGCCAGTGCAGCAGATAGAGGTCGATGTGGTCGACGCCGAGTCGTTGCAGGCTGCGGCGGCAGGCCTGCACGGCTCCCTGCCGGCTGGCGTTGGACGGCAGCACCTTGTCGACCAGGAACACATCGCCGCGTCGTCCGACAATAGCCTCGCCGACAAGTTCCTCGGACGCGCCATCGCCGTACATCTCCGCGGTGTCGATCAAGGTCATACCCAGGTCCAGGCCAGTGTGCAGGGCGGCTATCTCGTCCCGTCGCCGCGCGGGGCGCTCCCCCAGGTACCACGTGCCCTGGCCGAGCACGGGCATGGTCTGACCGGAGGGCAGTTCGATGGGAGCGGTAGGGAGGGTCATGTCGGCCTTTCTGGGCCTCGGCACCGGTGGTTGTGTGCGTTACCCGCTCCGACAGCAAGCACTCTCGTAGGGTGCGCAGACCTGCCTGATCGGCGAGCGGATCGACCCGTCCGCCCTTGAGCGGCGCTCGGTGAGCTGTTTCCCGGTTCTGCCACCGGGAAGACGACCGCGAACGAACGATGCGCCGCCGACGGGGCGGCGCCGCGAAGGAGAGGCCGCCCAAGATGGCGCAGAGCCAGCAGCCACTGACCGGCAAACGAATCGCCTGCCTCGCCGCCGACGGGGTGGAGGACGTGGAGTACACCCAGTCCCGAGCCGCAGCGGAGCAGGCGGGCGCCGAGGTCCACCTGATCTCCTTGAACTCCGGCGAGATCCAGTCGATGAACCAGGACATCGACCCGGCCAACCGCTTTCGGGTGGACCGGACCGTGAACGATGCCAATGCGGCCGACTACGACGCCCTGCTGCTGCCGGGCGGGACTGTCAACCCCGACCGGCTCCGGATGAACCCGCAGGCGATGGACTTCGTCCGGGCGTTCTTCCAGCAACAGAAGCCGGTGGCGGCGATCTGCCACGGCCCTTGGTCGTTGGTCGAGACCGGCATGGTCAAGGGCCGAACCCTCACCTCATTCCCGAGCCTGCGTACCGACATCCGTAACGCGGGCGGCAACTGGGTTGACCAACAGGTACAGGTCGACAACGGCCTGGTCACCAGCCGCAACCCCAGCGACCTTCCGGCCTTCTGCGCCAAGATGGTCGAGGTGTTCGCCCAGGGCGAGAACGTTCGTCAGATGGCGTCGGCCTGACACGGTGGGGTTCAGGTTCCGGTGGATCAGCCCGGGCCTGAGCGGCTGCCGCTGGCGGTCGCGGCCCGGACCCCGTGCTGAGCAGCGGGACAGGGATCACCTCCATGACGCGACCGATGCACGGATTGAGGTGGTTTTCGAGGGGTATGCGGGCTCTACAGGTCGCGTCCCCGGACTTCCGTGGGCCGCAATGGCTCGGCCGGGAAGCGACCGGATACGGAGGGCCACCCGTGACTCAACTAGCAACCCGAGAGGCAGCGCAGGCCAGGCAGGACGACGTGCGACGGCGAGGACGCCGGCTGGGCTGGATGAATTCTCGGTCTGGGCGTGGCACAGCTCGCGGCACCGGACACGGTGCGCCGGATCAGCGGGGTGGACGACTCGTCGACCTCCCGGGCGGTGGTGCCGCTTGTCGGGGCGCGGGAGTTGGTCCATGCGGCCGGGCTCCTGACGAGCCGTCGCAAGGGCATCTGGGTGTGGACCCGAGTGCTGGGCGATGCGATGGACCTGGCCTCTCTCGGGGTGGCCATGCCCCACCGTGGCGGGCACCGCCGGCGTCGCCTCGTCGGTGTCACCAGCGCCATCGTCGGAATCACGGTGGTGGACCTGCTGACCGCCGTGCAGGCCACCCGCGTCAAGAGGATCGGTTCGGCGCCGGCGATACGAGGTTCACGCGGAGGAGGATCCATGGAGCTGACAGCCACGACGACAATCCGCAAATCCCCACCCACCGTGTACGCGTTCTGGCGTGACCTGGACAACCTCCCGACGTTCATGGCACATCTCGAGACGATCCGTGCCACCGGCGACCGCACGAGCCACTGGTCCGCGAGCGCTCCCTTCGGCAGGAACGTCGAGTGGGACGCGGAGATCACCGACGAGGCGCCCGGGGAGAAGATCGCGTGGCGGTCCACCGGTAACGCCGACGTGCCGAACGCCGGCACGGTCCGCTTCGTGCCCGCTCCGGATGGTGCCAGCACCGAGGTGCACGTCGTCATGTCCTACGACCTCCCGGGCGGCGCGGTCGGCAAGGCGGTCGCCAGGTACTTCGGTGAGGAACCGCACCAGCAGCTCGACGACGACCTGCGCCGGCTCAAGCAGGTGCTGGAGACCGGGCAGGTGGTCCGATCCGAGGGCGCCCCGTGGGGCAAGCGGGCCCGCAAGGAGTTCCCGCAGCGTCCGGCGCAGCCGCTGTCGGACTCCGAGCTGGCCAAGGGGGCAGGCGCGTGAGGGCGAACACCTGGGCGGGCCGCAACAAGGTCAAGGTCCGTGACGTGCCGGACCCGAAGATCCTGAACGATCGCGATGCCGTCGTACGCATCACCTCTACCGCGATCTGCGGCTCGGACCTGCACCTCCTCGACGGGTACGTGCCCACCATGCAGGACGGCGACGTCATGGGCCACGAGTTCATGGGCGAGGTAATCGAGGTCGGCCGGGGCGTCGACCCGGGTCGGCTACGCGTCGGGGACCGGGTCGTCGTGCCGTTCCCGATCGCATGCGGCGCGTGCGGCGCCTGCGCCGCAGAGCTCTACTCCTGCTGCGAGAACTCCAACCCGAACGCCGGAATCGCCGAGAAGATGTTCGGCCATCCGGTCGCCGGGATCTTCGGCTATTCGCATCTGACCGGTGGCTTCGCCGGCGGTCAGGCGCAGTACGCGAGGGTTCCGTTCGCCGACGTCGGTCCCCTGAAGATCGAGGCCGACCTCACCGACGAGCAGGTGCTGTTCCTCTCCGACATCCTGCCCACCGGCTACATGGGCGCCGAGATGTGCGACATCCAGCCCACCGACGTGGTTGCGGTGTGGGGCGCTGGCCCGGTCGGGCAGTTCGCGATGGACAGCGCCCGGGCACTCGGCGCCGCGAAGGTCATCGCCATCGACAAAGAGCCGTACCGGCTGCAGATGGCCGAACGTGCGGGCCACACGACGGTGAACTTCGAGAACGTGGACGTGCGGTCCCGACTGCTGGAACTGACCGGTGGGCGGGGGCCGGACAAGTGCATCGACGCGGTCGGCATGGAATCCACCCACGGTGCCGCGCACGTGCACGCGTACGACCGGATCAAGCAGGCAGTCCGCTCGGAGACCGAGCGGCCGCACGCGCTACGCCAGGCGATCCTGTCCTGCCGCAGCGGCGGCATCGTGTCGGTCATCGGCGTGTACGGCGGCTTCCTCGACAAGTTCCCCGCCGGGGCGTGGATGAACCGGGCGCTGACCCTGCGTACCGGTCAATGCCACGTGCAGCGCTACATGAAACCGCTGCTCCAGCGCATTGAACGGGGGGAAATCGACCCGACCCGGGTCATCACCCACACCCTGCCGCTCGACCAGGCGGAGCGCGGCTTTGAGATCTTCAAAAACAAGCAGGACAACTGCGAGAAGGTCGTTCTCAAGCCCTGACGACCACCCGCATCCGGCCACCGCGACGCGCCCGGTGGCCGGATGCGTGTCCTGCGGCGTCCTTCAGGGCTGATACTGACTGCGGGTGCGGGGAAGCCACTGCGGATGATGGTCGCGCAGGTAGCAGACCAGTCCCTCGCGTAGGTCGCAGCGCAGGTCCCAGGCGCTGGCGCCGTCGGCGGCCGAGGCCTGCACCTGGATGACCACCGTCTGCGGTGTGGAGTCGACCATCTGGAGCACCCACTGGCCGCGATCCCAGAGCGGTGAGGACTCGACCAGCCGGCGCGCTTCCTGGCGCAGGTCATCCAGGTCGGCGGTGTGGTCGACGTGAATCTGGACCTTGCCGATCACGCGGGACTCGTTTCGGGTCCAGTTCTGAAACGGCCGCTCGGTGAAGTACGTCGTCGGCAGGATGAGCATCCGTTCATCCCAGAGCCGGATCACCACGTTGGTGAGCTTCACCTCCTCGACCCGGCCCCACTCACCGTCCACCACCAGAACGTCGCCGACATGCAGCCCGTCGGCGAAGGCGACCTGGACGCCGGCGAACGCGTTGCCCAGCGCGGTACGGGCGGACAGACCGATCAACGCCCCGACCACCCCCGCCGACGTCAACACGGAGACACCGAAGAGGCGTACCGGTCGAAAGGTGATCAGTATCAGGCCGATCGCGACGATCGTGACCACGGCGACGGTGAGCCGTCGCACGGGACGAATCTGCGTCCGAGCACGCCGGACCCGCCGACTGGCGACCGGGTCACCCGGCAGCCGGCTGAACGCGACCGCCTCGGCGACGTGCAACGCCCTGATCACCAACCAGGCCCCGGACAGAACCAGGGCCACCAGGACCGCGTGCCGCAGATGACGCTGCCAACCGACCGAATCCAGCGGCAGCGCGTAGTACAGCGCCCCGGTCAGCAGCACCGCTGCCGCCGGGCGCCGGCAGGAATGCCGCAACGGCTCCAGCAGCCACCGATAACGGCCACGGGCTACCCGACGAATCAGCAAGCCGGAGATCAAGTCCACGACCACCGCCGCCGCCAGCGCGGCTACTACGATCAACGCGGTACGCATCAGAGGCCGTTCACCGTAATCCCGATGCCAGGTTCCCCCGACTTCCTGCCCAGTCCAGGTGCCAGCGTCCCATCCTGCGCAGTGCTAGGCGGCAAACATCGGCGATTGCTGGTGTGCCGGAGCGGTGAGCTTGGCGGAGATCACGGCGACGCCGCACTGCTTTGCGGCGTTCAGAGGGCGGCGATCGAGGTGGGAGCTCGTTCTTGTCGAGCAAGTGCGCGCATCACGTTCAGGGAACCGTGTCGCCAGGCGGCGAGGCTGGTCAACAGATGGATCGTCGCTTCGGTCGCTGCCGCCGGCATCGAGGGCGTCGGCAAGCTGAGGCTGACGGCCAGATCGTCGACGTGCACGACCAGCTCCATGACACGGGTCAGGAGGAAGTCATCGACGCGCAGACCCCACTCGCCGAGGTCCACGATGCGGTCGAGAGGTTGTGCCGGCACGACGGCCCGCAGCTCGGTCAACGCGGCATCGACGGCGTCCGCCAGGCCCTCGGCGGTGATCGACGCGGCTGCCTGCTCGCTGCGACGCCGGATACCGATGTTGTCCACGCTGCCGACGCCTGAGGTCACCCAGGTGTTGCCAGTGAAATGCTCCAGCACCGAGATCGCCGACCTGCCTGGAGCAGCGCCCAGGAAGATCACCGTGTGAGTCACCTGGTAGGCGAGATGACGAGCCAGGCCCCCCATCGAGAAGTCAGGCAACGCGCTGGGCCGGGACCACCGCTCGGCCAGTACCGGTTCACGCAACAGAGCCGCGGCGGTGCCGGCCATGTCGAGGAAGGCAGATCGGATCATCTAATGCACGCTATGCCCTGCGGGCACCTGTCGTCATGGGTGCGCCTGCCCGCGAGGGGCAGTTCGTCGGCCGGGACGTCAGGACAGGTACGAGAGCCATAAGATCCGCCGACATGCTCCGCACCACGCCTCCGCGCCCCTTGGACATCACTGCGGTCTTTCCCGAACTGCGGGACCATTCCGTGACGACCACCCGTCTGCATCCCCGACCGGGCGCTCCGAGCGTCAGGGACAGCTCGGTCGGTGGACCCCTTCTGTGGCCGGCAGATGAGGTGTGGCCCGCCTGCGACGACGCCGGAGCGCACGAGCCATGGAACCTGACGACCCTGGCCGCCCTGCACCGCAGGAGGGAGATCCTCGCGACCGCAGAAGCCCGGGAGCCACTACCGGGTGGGGACTTCTTGACGGCGGATGAGCGGGCCGAGCTCGATTCGGCCGATGCTCTCGACCTGGACGACCTGATCGAGGATCCCATCCCGTTGGTTCCGGTCGCCCAGCTGTATCGACGAGACATCCCGGACTAGGGCCTGTCCTGTCGATCATGGAAGCCAGATGATGGCGGCGATGAGGACAAGGCTGGCCCGGTAAAGGGATGCTCGTTTGGCGTAGCGGG